>JBDGVT010000161.1:0-9850 GCA_039585495.1 Gemmatimonadota bacterium
CTCTGGTATGTCCTGATCCCGGTCCTGCCCGCCGTGTTCCTCGTGAACGTCGAGCTCTGGCGAAACGTGTGTCCACTGGCCACGCTGAACATGCTGGCGGGTAAGGTGGCGGGCTCTCGGATTCCGCCTCGAAGCTGGTTCACGGTAGCCGGTGTCCTGGGCATGGTCCTGCTCGCGGTGATGGTGCCTGCACGCCGCTTCCTGTTCAACGTCGATGCGACCGTGCTGGGGATTACTGTCGTGGCGGTCTGTGTACTCGCGATCGCTGGCGGGCTGGCGTTCGGGATGAAGGCCGGATTCTGCAACGCGGTGTGCCCCGTCCTCCCAGTCGAGCGACTGTATGGGCAGCGTCCGCTCATCGGAACGCCGAATGCCCGCTGCATTCCATGCACCCTGTGCACCAAGGGATGCCTGGACCTCGTTCCGCAGAGGTCGGCTCAGATTCAGGTAGGGAACGGGTCCGCCGGTCCGAAGTGGGTCGTTACGGCCTACGGTATGTTTGCGCTCGCGTTCCCCGGATTCGTAATCGCCTACTACCTCCTCCAGGATGGAGTATTGGCGGACGCCGCCTCGGTCTACGGGACAGTGGCGGTCTGGTCGTTGGGTAGTTGGATCGTGCTCGCGGCGCTCTTCAGCCTCTTGAAGACCCTTCCGGCCCAGGCGCTCATCATCTGTGCCGGTCTGGCCGTGGGTCTCTACTACTGGTATGCGCCCCCGGGCATCGCGACCCAGTTCGGCCTTCCGGGCGCCTTCACCTGGACCATGCGGGTGGTCATGCTCGGTCTGGTGGCGTTTTGGCTGGTCCGCGGCCTCGGCCTGTCGACGAACGGGAGGGCGGGAGCGACGGCGTAGTTCTACGGGAGTCCTACTCGGAGAGGTCTCGCCCCAGGATTTCCCTTCCGAGCGCTTCGAGCTCAGCCTTCGTGCGGCCCTCGAAAGTATGATCGCAAGTGCCATCGTAGGCTGCGCACAGTCGGGCGCATGCCGGACCCATGAGCGTCTGGTCCGCCATCTGGAAGAGCACGTTGTCCTCTTTGAGGATGTGATCGCGAATCAAGTCCACGTAGCCTAGTCCGGCTCGAATCAGGCGACCCCGGTCGCTGGAGCTGCCGTCTCGGGCGCCCGGCATCGCGGAGACCATCGTCCCCACCTTCTCACGACCCATCCGGTGCTCGTGCAGCATGACCGCGATGGGGCCCCGATCGCTGGGCATTCCCTGCTCGACGAGTGCCGTGAAGAGGTGGTCCTCCTCTTTTCCGTGGTGACACGCGTCGGCGAAGAGTCGGATGAAGTCGATGCACTTGTCGATCCGATCGTAGTCCAGGCTGTCGACAGGTTCGGCCAGCAGGGAAGAGAGAGCGTCTGCGACGGCCAGAATCCACTGATGCTCATCGCGCAGGACCTGGGTTGGGTGTGTCTCCGTCACGGGTTCGTCCTCTCGGTTCGTGGTCGGTGCGGCGGGCGTCGCATCTGCTGCCCGCCGTGTATAGATGGATCGATAGTCCTCATTCGGGTCGCCGAAGCAGACCGCGCACCCGCCCGGGCTCGCATCGGGCCGAACCGCGTCGGCGGCCACCTCGAAGCCCAGGTCCAGATACAGCCGGGCCATTTCGCGAGCCCGTGCTCCATCAGCGATGAAGCGGTGCTCCCATCCGGCCTGGATTCGAGCCGGATCGGGCCTGACGCTGGACAGCCAGGCGTCATCTCCGGCTCGGGCTCCGGGCTCCGGCCGCTCGAGGCCGTGGTCCGCGCCGGGGTGAGGGCTCGAGACCATCGGAAGCGATCGAGGCTCGGTTCTGGTCATGCTTGGGCGGCCGCCTGTGACGACTCGAGTCTGGCGACCCTCCGGTGAGCCAGATAGGCCGCACCGAGGGCGGATGTGAACTGGACGAGATCGCCATCGGGGACGTTCACATCCGATTCTAGCTCGGCTCGGATGACGTCTGCCATGCGCTCGAAGCGGAGGATCCCACCGATGAGGGTGTATTCGGGTTCCATGTTCACCCGCTTCATGAGCTGCACGGATCGTCCAACCAACGACACGACGGCTCCGTGCATGATGTCGGCGGGCGCCGAACCCTGAGAGAGCTGGTTGATCACTTCGGACTCTGCGAACACCGCGCAAACGCCCGAGATCGGTACAGGGGTCTTCGAGGTGGAGACCAGGGGACCGATTTCCTCGGTTCCGAATCCCATGTAACGGGCCGTCTTCTCGAGGAACGCGCCGGTTCCGGCGGCACATTTGTCGTTGAGCCTGAACGACTTGACCTTCGCGTCCGCGCCCACGCGGGTGGCCTTCATGGTCTGCCCGCCGACGTCCAATACCGTGGCGGTCCCGGGGTAGAGGAGCGTGGCTCCTCGTGCGCCTGCGGTCAGGTCGGTCACGTGTGCGTCGGCTTCGACCATCTGATGTCGTCCGAACCCGGTGGTGACCGTGTAGCTCAGGTCGTGCATCCCGAGTCCGGCCTCGGCGAGCGCCTCTGCGAGCGCTTCGCGCCCGACCTCTCCGAGTCGGAAACCGGTGGGGCGCATCGCCCGTCCCAGGATCTCGTAATCGGCATCCATCACGACGGCTTTCGTATATGTCGAGCCCAGGTCCACTCCTGCCGTGTATTTCATGATCCCATCCCCTCTACTTCCGCAGGCCGCCGACTGGCGAGGACGTGGTCCAGGGCAAACAACCCCGCGCCCAGGGCGCCCATGTAGTGGGACTCGTCGCTCACGTTGACCGAGCATCCGAGTCTCGACCATGGCGGAGTTCTTTGCGACCCCTCCGGTGAACGTGACCTGGTCTTCGACGCCTACGCGTCGGAGGAGGCCTGCTGAGCGGGCGGCGATCGACTGATGCACACCCAGGAGAATGTCCTGGATCTTCTTCCCTTTCCCGAGCCACGAGAGCACCTCGGACTCCGCGAAGACGGTGCAGGTCGTACTGATCTTCACCGGCCGCTCTCCTTTGAGGGCTGTCGGGCCGAGTTCGTCGAGCGGAATCTCTAGTGCACTCGACGCGGCACCCAGAAACCGCCCCGTACCGGCGGCGCACTTATCGTTCATGCAGAAGTCGAGGATCTCGCCACTCTCGGCGACACGAATTGCCTTGGTGTCCTGCCCGCCCATATCCACTACCGTCCGGGTATCGGGGAACATGTGGACCGCCCCGCGACCGTGGCAGCTGATTTCGGTTACCTGTGTGTTCCCGAAGGTCACCTTGTAGCGCCCGTATCCGGTTCCGATCACGTATTCGACCTCACGCTCTTCCAGTGCGGCAGCTTCGAGCGCCTCTTCGAACGCCGTCTGGGCCGCCAGGATTACGTTTGCCCCGGTCTCGGTCAGCGCTCGTGCCACGATAGCGCCGTCCTCATCGACGATGACGGCCTTCGTTTGCGTGGACCCCACGTCCACTCCGGCTGCGTATGCCATGTACGCTCTCCTATTGCGGGGTAAGGGTGGCGGCTTTGATGCGCCGGGACGCGAGCCCCTCGAAGAACGCGTCGATCCGGTTCTTCAGCTGCGCCTCGGAAACCACCCGGCGATCCATCATGTCGGACTCGATGAAGAGCGACGGGATATCGCCGCGGGACATGAGCTCTCGCCGGTTGTCGGCGAGCCCGGTCGACACGGTCCGACAGCTCTTGATGGGGTGGTAGACGACACCGTCGGCTTGATAACTGTCGAACATCTGGAGCAATGGATCCGTCTGGAAGAACATGCTGTCCATTGCGGCCCTGGCCCCGACCAGAAGTCCCTCCGCCAGGCTCTCCATCGGCTGGTCGATGTCGTACTGGAACCCTTCGTTCGCCCCTCCGGACGCGAACCAGAGATACGTAGAGTTCACGAAGGTGCCGCCCCACTCGCTGAACAGTTCACCGAAGCGGCGAAAGATCGGATAGCACGGGACGCCCACGAATAGCAGGCGATAGAGCTCATCGGTCAGGGTGCCGATGCCCTGGTCGCTCTTGAACTCCATTTCCTCGACGAGATCATCGAAGTACAGGGCGCCGTCGGCGGTTCCTCGGAGGCAGTTCGATACACCGAGGTAGATCGTGCCGTCGGTGAGTGCGTTGAACAGAGAGGGAGTCGACTTGTTCAATCCCAGCACGCGTTGCCATCCCCGAGCCATCGTATTCGCGTGGCCTAATGTCTCCCGGAGACGGTCGATATCGAACGCTTTGCCGCTCACTTTCTCGAGTATCGGGATCAGCTCCTTGAGCTGCGCCTGGACGTAGCGCAGATCGTTCTCGAAGTCCGGGTGCCCTCTACCGGGTCGAAGGCCGGCCGCCCTACTCCCGGGTACGTCGATGGTGATGATGGGGCAGTCGTACATTCGCTCCCAGATCTCGGCCCACTTGATGTAGGTGTTGCACGCGTTGGTGTAGACCGCGATTCCCGGCTTCGGGATACGTCCCATGGGCAGCCGGCCGCCCCGTAGCTGTGTGGCGACGTCGGCCTTCACGTATCCACAGATATCCGGTGAATAGCCGTAGTCCTCCGCCTCGTTCAGGTACTCATGAGCCTCGTGACGGACTGCCGTCTGGAGCGAGTTGATTTCGGGGAACACCACCGGGAGATCGAAGCACCGCAGTAGTTCGACCAGGCTTCCCATGACGAAGACGTACGCTCCGTCCCGGCCCTCCTCCGCCGCCTCACCGAGCTCAGCGAACCACTCCTTGAAGAGGCGGGCGCCTTCCGCATTTCCACGGCCAACGAGGCTGGTTGTCGCTTGTGACATCTCCGGCTCCTCAGTCGAACATCAGGTTCTCGACGAACGTCTCCAGCTGGATCTCCAGGTGGTCGAAGCTCGTCATGTTTTCCTCGAATTCGCTTACGAAATAGGGGATCTCTGCTTCATCCAGGCGCCGCGTGTAGGCGACCTGTTCCTCCAGTCCCGGCTCGCACATCTTGGCGGCCGTCACGATCGCCGCTTCGGCGCCCGAGGACCGGATCCGCTCGATGAGCATCTCCTCCTTCTTCTTGCGGTTGTCGTGCTGCACCGGCGAATAGGACGAGTCCTCGATGTACGCCTCGGCCATGTTCGTAAGGAGGTCTCCGGTGACGGGCACATCGTGAAGGATCCATCGCATGCCGATGAGCAGATCGTCGTCGACCACGTAGCAGGAGCGTGCCACCGCGCGGATGAGATCGAGGGGGGGTTGTTCGCAGAATCCACCCTCATAGACCACGCGAATGCGGTCGGGTCGATTCACGCTTCGTCCGTGGATCATCAGAAGCGCAGTTTCGAGAACGGCGTTGTGGTCCTCCCTCCTCATGACACCACCCAGTGCCATGAGCGCGTACGCCTCGTCCGCCGAGACTTGCCAAGGGGTCTCTCGCTTGATGGTGTAGAGCTCCTTCAACAGCTTGCGGTTGTGGTTGTAGACCTCGATGGAGGAGCGCAGCGCTTCCTTCGTGACCGTATTCCCCGTGGCCTTCTCGATCACACGCTGCAGCCGTGCATACTCACCTCTGAGGTAGGTCACGGTGTGGGACGAATGCGGGTTCTGGGGCAGGTAGAGGATTTGGCACGGGTAGTCGAAGTTCCGACCGAAGATGCCGGCCATGTTTCGCGCGGCATCGCAGATCGGGTGTGTCACGAACAGGTCCAGCTCGACCCGCCCGGTCAGCGCAATTTCCAGAGATGTCTTCAGGATCGAGCAGAGGTACGATCCGAAGCGGGAGTCCGACTGGAGCGGCTCGACCGGCGCCCCACGCATGCGGAACGGGAGCGCACCTGCCGCATGCGCGATCTCTTCGGGGAAGTAGACCTGGAAGTGCCCGACGACCTTGCCTCCGCCCTCTCTCCAGCGGGCGACGGTGGGGTAGGTGTCGTTTTCGAGGAGTTCACGCGCGCTCCACAGCAGTTCGTCGAGCGATTCGGTCGAGAGTTCCGGAATGATGGATTTGGCCGTCATGAATGGGTCCAGTGTGGTTGCCGTTTCTCGATGAACGATTGCAGGCCCTCGGTGGCGTCGGTCGTTCGCATGAGGTCATCGAGGTAGATCCGCGACGCCTCCATCATCGTCCGATCCACGAGCCCTGCACCGGCCCTGAGCGTCTCCTTCGCTTTCCTGAGCGCGGCCGCACTGTGGGCCGAGATGGACAACGCCACCCGCATCGCTTCTGCGTGGAGCGCGTCCTCCTCGACCACGCGCAGCACCAGCCCGGCGGTCATCGCCGCATGGGCGCCGATCGGCTCCCCCGTGAACACGAGCGCCGCGGCTACTCCCGGCGGGACCAGGCGCGGGAGCTGAATGCACGCGGCGGGAGGGATCACGCCGAGGCTGATCTCCGGAACGCCGAAGACCGCCCGCTCTGAGGCGATGACGATGTCCGCGGCGAGGGCTAGCTCCAGGGCCCCGCCCAGGCATCGACCCTGGACCGCACACACCACGGGTACCGGGAAGTCGTGTAGCGCCTGGATCGTTTGCATGAACTCGGGGATCATGCGTTCCACGGTTCCGGGAAGGTGCTCTTTGACCGACGCGCCGGCCGAGAAGTGCTTGCCCTCGGCGCGGATCAGCATGACACGGAGCGTGGGGTCCGCAGCCAACCCCGACAGCGCCTCGCGTACTTCAGCCAGAAGGTCCTGTGTGAGGATGTTGAGCGGAGGATCGTCCAGGACGACGTGTGCGATTCCTTCGCTGGACTTCACGTCGATCGACATTCGTTGACTCCCCGGCACGTCGAGTGTGCCATCAGATGTATTGTCCACTGTCTATTCGCAGGACTTCTCCCGTGATGCTGCGCGCACGTTCCGAGCACAGGAACGTGACGGAGTCTGCGACATCCTCCGAGGTGGCGAGGTGGCCGAGCGCGGCCTCACTCCGAGCCTGGGTGATGAACCGCTCGGGCAGCTGAAGCGCCATTTCGGTCATGACCAGGCCAGGCGCGACCACGTTCGCGGTGATCCCGAATGTGCCCAGCTCGCGGGCAGAACTCTTGATGAGCCCGATCAGTCCAGCCTTCGCCGCCGCGTAGTTGGCCTGTCCGAACTTCCCTCGGACGCCGTTGATGGAACTGACCGCGACGATCCGTCCCCATTCCTGCTCACGCAGGCGCGGGACCGCAGCGTGAACCATGGTGAAGCATCCTCTGAGGTTCACGTCTACCACGGCGTCCCACTCCTCCTCGGTCATCTTCCAGACGACTGCATCGCGAGTGATGCCCGCGTTGCACACGAGGATGTGAAGTGCCCCGAGGTGGTCGACGGCTTCTTGAACGGCCCGCGCTGCTTCCGCGGAGTCACGCACGTCGCACACGACGACGTGCACGGCTCGACCGAGCTCACGTATCTCCTCGGCAATTGACGCGACACCCTCCGGTTCGAGGTCCACGAGGCAC
This sequence comes from Gemmatimonadota bacterium, assembly GCA_039585495.1. GTDB lineage: Bacteria > Gemmatimonadota > Gemmatimonadetes > Longimicrobiales > Gaopeijiaceae > UBA2589. The sequence continues at coordinate 7,339 of JBDGVT010000161.1, forward strand.
AGATCGCATCCCTCCCGAGCAAGCGTCCGCGCGATGCCCGCTCCGATGCCCCGGCCAGCGCCGGTGACCAACGCCACTTTGTCTCGAAGGCACGTGTCCATTTGTGACTCCCTCTTCTTGCCGGTTCAGCCTGCTTCGTCGTACTGCGGTGAAATCGAGCGAATGAGCCGGTCGTCCCAGGGATGCCCATCCGCAAGCATCTGGCGGAGCTTGATGAAGTCGACTTCACGTCGCCCCTTCGGGCCTTCGTTGAAGGCCCGAAAGCCTGCCTTTGCCTCGGTCATCATGTTCAGGCCCAGCCACTCCCGATTGGTGATTGCGTTCAGATCCCAGTGCTTCTGCTTGTGTTTGCGAAGGCTGTTCACCGTCTTCGACGTGCAGTCGGGCATCAGCATCAGGACCTTCGTGCACAGCGTTTCTACCGCCTGGTCGAGCAGACAGTGATCGGTCTGTGCGTCTTTCATGAGCGCCTTGGCCGCGATCAGTTCGTCGCCCGTCCTGAAATCGCCGAATTCGAGCGTGCCGAACGGCCCGAGGAAGCGGTCTGTTACGACGAGCGGGTTGGCGATCCAGTCGCCGCCGACCTTGAGGACCGGGACCACCTCGTTGATCAGACCGTAGAAGAGTGCCTTGTGTGCGCTCCACATCTCACAGAGCACCCCGCTTTCCATCGCCCTGGAAAAGCCGACGTAGAGAGGGAGAAAGTCGGTCGACCCGCCATCAGGTGCGGAGCCGTGCTTTGGTCCGGCCTGCCCGAATCGTGCGGTGTCTGCGGCGATGGTGAAGTCGCACGCCATTCCGATCTCCTGACCACCCGCGACGCGCATACCGTTCACACGGTTCACCACAGGTTTGTCGCACCGCAGGATGCTGTCCATCATATCGTTGAACAGCCGCATGTACTGCTTGTATTCCTGCGGGTTGCCGGCGTAGTACTCGGCGTATTCCTTCGTATTGCCTCCCGTGCAGAATGCCTTGTCTCCAACGGCGGTGAAGACGACGGCGACGACGCTGCGGTCCATGGAGGCTTGTCGGAATGCGAGGATCAGCTCCTTCACGGCATCCGTCGTGTAGCTGTTGTACTGCGGGAGGTTGTCGAGGCTGATCCAGGCGTTGTGAAGGCCTTCGACCGGGACTCCCGAGGGGTCGAGAACCGGGCGGAGCTCGTAGAGGATCTCGGAGAAGTCCCTCTCGGGAACCAGCGTATGACTCGTCAACTTCGGCATGGTCTCTCCCTAAGTCGGTGTCAGTCGACTTGGTCCGGTGTGAGGATTGCGCGCGGTGTGATTTCGTGATCCGCCACCCTGCGGATCACACAGGGGCCGTCGGTGAGGGGGAAGGTCTCGATGAATGGGCGGAGGGCGATCTTCCCGCTCGTAACGAGGGCCAGGGCCTCCGGGTACAGCTCCGGCCTGCACCCCCAGGTGCCCTGCGCGGTGGCGTCGAAGGCCATGAGGTTGCTCAGACGGAGCGTGACCTTTTCGAGTGTGAAGCCGACGAGCATGAGCGTCGCCGCGTGGGTCAGGAGTCCATAGGCGGTCTCCTGGCCTCGGGGGTGCCCCGAGCATTCATAGATCTTCCAGCCGTGGGGCGGGCAGCCCCAACTGCTTGCTGCATCCCGGATCTTTCCGCGGATTTCTCTGAACGGTGTCTGCCCGGAGTCGACCGTGAGGGAAGCTCCGTACGACCTGACCTGCTCGAGCCGATCCGCTTCGACGTCGATCGCAACGACCTGGGCGCCGAGCGCTGCTGCGATCTGTACGCAGTGCACTCCCACCCCTCCCACGCCCACGACGATGGCCATGTCTCCGGACCGAAGCCCGCTTCGGACCACCGCCTGATAGGGGGTCGTTACGGCATCCGCGATGACCGAGAGTTCGGCGAGGTCGAGGTCTCCTCGATCGTCCACGAGGCAGAGGCCGTGACCGGGTACCTTGATGAAGTCGGCAAAGCCACCGTCCATGTCGTTCCCGGGCATCTGCTGGGATAGACACACGTTGCTTCGGCCCGACAGACAGAGATCACAGGTTCCGCAGGGGATTACCGACGGCACGATGACTTCCCGGTCGAGCAGATGTGCGAAGTCCGTCCCCGTCTCGACGATGACCCCGGAGACCTCGTGGCCCAGCGTGATGGGAGGCGGGTGTCGGGTCGCGATTCCGTCTCGCCAGAAGCCGATGTCGGTGTGACACACGCCGCACCCGGCGACGCGGATGATGACCTCGCCGCTGTCCGGTTCGGGCTCCGCGACCTCTCGGAGCTCCAACGGCTCCGAGGGTACGACCAACTGTACTGCCCTCATTTCCTGGCCATCCCTTGGGCAGGGTCTGGATCAGGTCCTTTTCAATGCTCCGGCGTCACCCCTCAGCATTCCACGAGTCCCCGGATGAGGAGTTCGGCGAACTGATCGCCCAGCTCCGAGCTGCTGACGCCGCGTTCCGGGTCGTACCAGCGCGCGATCCAGTTGATAGATCCGAGAATCGCGAACACCGCGATCTTCGGATCCACCTCC
>JBDGVT010000162.1:0-8403 GCA_039585495.1 Gemmatimonadota bacterium
CCCGCCAAACCCCAAACTTCGTCGAGCAGCCTTCATACGCGATGGCATGGACACCGAAGCCGATATTCGCCAACTGGAGTTCGGTCAGGTTGCCCACGTTGAACAAGAACGTGAACTGCGTGGCGGGATCATCAGGGGCGGGGGCAAGGCCGTTGTGCGGAGCCGGACTCGGCGCCACCCAAGCCCAGATGTTCTCATTGAGGCCGTCACCAGAAAGCTGTTGAGTCGCCTCCCAGCGCCAGCCATCTGAGTTGGGGTCAGCAGAGCCAGCGGTGACAGCACCCCCGGGAACATTCACCAGACCGATCGCAGCGAAGACCCCCGGACCCTGATTGCTAATGACGAGCTGGACAATGGAACCGGTAAGGCCGTCATCAGCCACTTCACCGAGCCACGTCAGCGTCCCGGTCATCGTCGTCGCGAAATTCGATCCACCGGTGTATTGACCACCAGGCCACTGTGCCTCCGCCTGACTGGGCATCGCGGCGAAACTCGCCAGCGCCGCCACCAGGGTCAGGCCTTTCAGCTTTCTCATTTCAATCCCCGCAAGAAAAAGGTGCACTCAAGCAAACTATGAATCACTGGCCAATCGCATCTGGTGCCTCGGACCGCTGAGCCAAGCCCAACCCTCCGATGTGTTCGGGCTGCGGGACCGACCCTGGGGGGATACAAGCCTTGTATCAGCTCTGGTCCGGCCGTAGCCGGGGAAAAACAGCCCCGCAGCCCATCTAGTCTGTTGTGGGTCTTGAAAGGCAAGGCGGGTGCCACTGCAGACACATTTCCTCAATCCGTTCGCTTACAACGATTTATGGGAACTAGGTCCGTGCGTCGCAGGTCCAAAGAGGTCAGTCACAATGACCGATTGAGACATTGTGACCGGACAGGTTGTCTGGTAAGGCATTCACGGTGACGCGATCGTCGGGCCCTCAGGCGAAAAAAAACTGGGCCCCGGCCGAAGCCAGGACCCAGTCGCCTTTGCGGGGCTGAGATCTGTTTAGATCTCGGTGTTTTCTCCGTCCTCGTCGACGAGCTCGGCGCCACGGCGGCGGCGAACGATGACTGCCAGGCCCATCAGGCCGGTCGCGAGGAGGGTGGTGGAGGCGGGCTCGGGTACGGAGACGCAGTCCCCGTATCCGTCCGGTCCGACGTCATTGTCCGAGTAGCCCCCATCCCAAACCCCAAACTTCGTCGAGCAGCCCTCGTACGCGATGGAATGGACGCCGAAGCCGACATTCTGGAGATCAGCAAAGGTCAGGTTGCCCACGTTGAACAAAAACGAGAGTTGGTTGTCACCAACCCCCAGGCCGTTGTGCGGCGCCACCCAGGCCCACGTGCTCGGAGCGAGGCCGTCACCCGAGAGTTGATGCGTCGCCTCCCAACGCCAGCCATCTGAATTTGGGGTAGCAGAGCCGGCGGAAATGCCCCCCGGAGCGTTCACAAGACCAATCGCGGCAAAGACCCCCGGACCCTGATTGGTAATGTCAAGTTGGACGAGGCTGTTGGCAAGAAACGTCAGAGTCCCCGTCATCGTAGTCGCGAAATTCGATCCACCGGTGAACTGTCCGGAAAAGATCTCCTGTGCCTCCGCCTGGCCAGGCATCACGGCGAAGGTCGCCAGTGTCGCCACCAGGGTCAGGCTCTTCAGCTTTCTCATTTCAATCCCCGCAAAGAGAGGTGTACTCAAGGAAACTGCTAATCACTATCCGATCTCATCTACTGCCTTGGGCCGCTGAAGCCAAGCCCTTCTAACCAAGTACAACATCACCGCTGGATAGGTCAACGATTGCAAGAACGTCTTAACGATCGCCTTCCTAATTCCCGGCGCTAGTTCCGCCGGAACCGTGGCGAGCGCCAATTGCACATTCAACGCCCATATCACAAAACCGACAACTATCCAAACCGCCAACAATCCGGCCGCACTTACTGCTATCAGGCCCCACCAGCGGCGCTCCACCTGCTCGGCCGCCACCGTGAGCAACCCGATTCCCAACAAGAGGATCGGCAACCCGTTGAACGTCTGAGTCACCGTCGCGAACTCCCACTCTCGATTCCCAAGTTGCAGCGGGAACCACGTCAGCAGAAAGTCCGCTCCTCCAACTGTCAAAAAAGCCAAACCGATCCAGCCCAAAACCAACCAAGCCTGGGTCGAAACCTCCGATGCCGCCGAGTGCCTCGAGCCCTGATCTTTGGCCGAAGCCACGATCATCGGTTCATTCACGCATATCTCCTGTGCAAGTCATGGTCCAATCCGCATTCCTGCATACATCAACACCTAATCTATTTCGCCACAACGACTTACGCCAATACCTGCAAACAAATGGCGCTTCCTGCCTCCCCATAATGTGTTGTGCGCGTGCAACAACTGGGGTGCCTCGACCACGAGAATCGACCAAAACTGCGGATTCAACGAGGCGTACTCTACCCTCCGATCCTACACGCTCAGCCGTCCCTGAGAAAGAGCCACTCGGTCGATTGTCGTGAGAGTCAGCCCGAAAAAAACCCAAGCGCTTCCATCATTTTCACCCTATCTTCTGTCGACCGAGAGGTCGAGGTACGGCGCGACTCATCGCCCGTTCGCAAACGAGGATAGATGACGGACTCGGTGCCCCAACGGATCGACGCCCTCTCGGCACAGCTGGAGGGAATCGAGGAAGCTGCCGAGGGTCTGGAAGCAGACCCGTCAATCGGTGTCTCCATCCGTCGGATCGCGCGCTCGCTGGAATCCGGCGCGCAGTCGCTCGGATTGAAGGAAGTCACCGCGCTCGCCGGGGCGATCCAGAAGGCCAACGACGCGTCTCTCGCCCGGAGCGTCACGAACTTCCTGGCCCGAATCGAGGAGCTCCGCCACGACGGTCCCGCGGAAGACGTCTTCATCCTGATCGTCGAAGACAACAAGACGGTTGCGGCGGCCACTCAGGCGTACCTGAAGGCCCCGGGTCGCCACCTCATCGTTGCGGAGAGTGCGGCCGAGGCCGATTCGATTCTCGCATCCCGTCCGATCGACGTGGTGATCCTCGACCTGTTCCTGCCGGACCGCGATGGACGCGACGTGCTCGTCCAGATGAGGGAGAAGGCCGCGACGACGACGATCCCCGTGATCATCCTGTCGGCAACAGGCGGGGCAGTCGCCCGTGCCGAGTGCCTGGCCGTCGGTGCCGACGAGTTTCTCCAGAAGCCGGCGAACCCCAAGACGCTACGCTCCGCGGTCGCCAAGCAGATCAAGAACGGCAAACAACGTCGTGACGCGGTGCGTGACGGGCTTACGGGCCTGCCGAACCGTGCCGGCATCGGTGCCGAGTTCGACCAGCAGCGCCGTACCACGACGAGGGACAGGACGCCACTCTCGGTGGCAGCGATCACGCTGGACTCCCTGGCTGAAGTCACGATGAAAATGGGTCGGGACGCGGGCGACCGGTTCCTGCTCGAGGTCTGTGCCGCGGTCCACGAGGCGATCGGCAAGGGAGATGCGCTCGGTCGCTGGGAGACGGCCGAACTCGTCGCGGTACTTCCAGGAAGGACGGCCGAGGATGCCAAGGAAGTCCTCGAGGTGACGATGCGGACCCTGTCCGACGGCGACACGCTCGAGGAGTACCGCCAGGCCGGCATCGAGGTGTCGTTGAGCGGTGGCATCACCGAGGTCGATGCGAGCCAGGACCTGAACGACGCCATCTCCGTTGCCGAGCGATCTCTGTACCACGCTCGGAAATCCGAACACGAAATCGTCCACGCGACCTCGGACCCGCTCGGCATCGAACTGCAACGCATCCTCCTGGTCGAAGACGACAAGGTGACCGCCACCCTGTTGCATCACCGATTGGTCCGAGACGGCCACGAAGTCATGGACTTCCTGGACGGGATCGAAGCCTACAAGTGGGTCCAGAAGGAGGACTTCGATCTCGCGATCCTCGACGTAAAGGTGCCGGGGATGGACGGCTTCGAGCTGCTCGCCAAGATGAGAGACATTGAACGCCACGCGGATGTCCCGGTCATCATGCTCACGGGCATGGGAGGAGAATCCGACGTCATTCGGGGTCTCGAGTTGGGCGCCGATGACTACATGCTCAAGCCGTTCTCTCCATCGGAATTACTCGCGCGTGTTCGGCGACTCCTGCATGCGCGAGCGATCGGTGAGGGACGGGGAGCACTCGGCCGGGGCGATGGACCAAGCGAGGCCCAGGCCTGATCGGGGATTTCCTTCAGGGGTTCTGGACCCTCACCGCGTTGGACCGCGGTTTCATGGTCCTCTCCATCGCCGCAGGAATCCTGCTGGTGACCTCGATCTCCTTCGCAATCCTCGCGCTGTGCCTCCGGCTGTTGAACGAGGCGAAGACCCGACGTTGGGAACGGCTCAAAAAGCGATGGGAGCCCGCGATGCTCGAGGTCCTGGGTGGAGCCGCAGAGCCGGAGGCGATCTTCGATCGCGTGGATGACAAGGACGCCCATTTCTTCCTGGCCTTCCTCCTCGGATACGCGCGCCTTCTGCGCGGGGACGAGCAGGACATGGTGCGGGTGATGGCCGCGCCCTACCTCCCGCTGATCCTGCCGAAACTCGAACGCGGCACAGCGGAATCAAGGGGTAACGCCGTGCTCATGCTCGCTCGAATGGGCATGCCGCAGTATGCGGACGCCGTTGCCGGAGCGCTGGACGACGAATCACCGATCGTCGCGATGATCGCAGCGCGCAGCCTTTTTCGCCCCGGTCACGAGGAACACTTCCCGGCGGTCCTCGAACACCTCGCACGCTTTACCGGTTGGAGTCGGAGCTTCCTCGCGAGCATGTTGGCCGGTGGCGGATGGAACACCGCGCCCCTCCTGCGCGGCATCATGCGCAATCGAAATGAGCGTCCTCTGGTAAGGGCCGTTGCCTGCGACGCCCTACGTGAGCTCAACGACCTCGACTCGGTACCCGTGGCGGTCGAACTCCTCGTCGACGAGACGGATCGTGAACTGGTAGCCGGCTCGTTGCGAATCCTCAAACAACTCGGCCATCGGGAGCACGTCTCAGCCGTCCGATTGATGGCGGCCTCGCGGGACCCCGTGATCCGGGCGACCGCCGTGTCGGCGCTGGGAGCGATCGGCGGCCCACCAGAGATCCCACTGCTGCAGGAGAAGCTCGACGATCCGTTCTTCTGGGTCTCACTCGAAGCCGCGCGCGGACTGCTGTCCCTGGGAGACACCAGCACGTTGGAGCGTATGGCCGAGACCGAGGGCCCCTGGTCGACGCTGGCTACGCAGGTGCTGACCGAATGATCCTGGACATCCTGGGTCGGCTCGCACTCGGTTTCCTCGACGCGTTCAACATCGTCGTGATCTTCTACTTCGTCCTGCTGAACGGGACGTACCTGTGGATGACGTTCCTCGCATTCGGCGCCCTGCGACGCTATGCGCTCAGAATGAGTTCGGTCGACGCGAGCGAGTTGATGTCGACCGCAGGGTTGCCGCCGGTCACGCTCATCGCCCCGGCATACAACGAGGAACCGACGTGCGTCGAATCCACACGTTCGTTGCTGACTTTGCGCTATCCGAGCTACGACATCCTGGTCATCAACGACGGGTCGTCGGACGGAACCCTCGCGAGAATGATGAAGGCCTTCGACATGGAAGTCGCCGCGCGGGCTCCGGTGTCGACGATCTCCACGGCTGAAGTCAGGAACGTCTACCGGAGCCGAATCCATCCGAACCTGTGGATGATCGACAAAGAGAACGGCGGCAAGGCCGATGCGCTGAACACGGGCATCAACTACTGCCGGACACCCCTCTTCTGTGCGATGGACGCCGACAGTCTGCTCGAACCCGAGGCGCTGACCCGGATCGTGCGGTCCTTCCTGGAGGATTCCTCGACGGTCGCGGCGGGTGGCGTCATCCGAATCGTGAACGGGTGCAAGGTGCGCTCCGGCATTGTCGAGGAAGTGCGACTCCCCAAGAACTTCCTGGCCCGCATCCAGGTGCTCGAGTACCTGCGGTCCTTCCTGGCCGGGCGAATGGGATGGGACGCGCTGGACTCGACGCTCATCATCTCCGGCGCCTTCGGGATGTTCAGCCGCTCGCATGTCGTTGCCGTCGGCGGATACCTGCACGACACCGTGGGCGAAGACATGGAACTGGTCGTGCGCCTCCATCGGCACTGTCGTGAGCAGGGCGAGAAGTACCGCGTTGCGTTCGTGCCCGATCCGGTGGCTTGGACGGAGTGCCCGGAGGATACGAAGGTGCTGGGACGCCAGCGGGATCGGTGGCAGCGCGGGCTCATGGAGTCCCTGTGGCGGAACCGTGTCATGATCCTGAATCCGAAGTACGGCCGGATCGGGATGCTCGCGGTACCCTACTACTTCTTCCTCGAGGTCCTCGGGCCGGTCATCGAGTCCGTAGGATACGTCACGTTCATCGCGGCCATTCTCCTCGGCCGGGCTTCGAGTATGTACGTGCTCGCATTCCTCGCCGTCGCCTTCGCCCTCGGCATCGCGCTGTCGTTCGCTGCGGTCGGGCTCGAAGAACTCAGCTTCCGCCGGTACCCCCGGTTGCGCGACCTCGTAACTTTGCTCTTCATCGCCATCGCCGAGAACATAGGCTATCGGCAAATCTCGATCTGGTGGCGCTTGCGTGGGATGATCTCGAAGTTCCGCGGAGCGAAGGCCTGGGGTGCGATGGAACGAAAAGGCTTTGCTAGTGCTGAAGAGGACGACTGAAGGTGAGCCCAAACCGACTCCGTAGTGATCGGCCGCGCTACGACGATCTCGTCGAGCACAGCTTCGGGCTCATTTGTATGCATGACCTCGATGGGGTCCTCAGCTGGACCAACCCGGCGATCGCGACGCTGCTTGGATACGAGCGCGAGGAGATGGTCGGTCGTAGCCTGGGCGAATTCCTCATGGATCCGTCATTCGTGACCCCTTATCTGGCCGAACTGGTCGAGCACGGGGAAAACCAGGGCTGGATCGAGTGCGCGACCAAGCAGGGCGAGTCGCGCTTCATCCAATTCCACAACGTCGTCATGACAGCCGAGGACGGGACTCGTTTCGTGCTTGGTCATGCTCAGGACATCACCCGACTGATCGAGGCTGAGGCCGACGCGGCGCAGGCACAGGCGAGGCTCGACCGCCTCCTCGCCGTAAGTCCGGTGGTCATCTTCAGTGCCGAAACGAAGCCCGACTACCCCATGACCTACATCAGTCCCAACGTCGAGAGCTTCACTGGCTACGAACCCGCTGACTTCGGTCGCCACGGATTCTGGGCCGACAAGATCCATCCGGACGATCGGAGTCGCATCTTCGAGGGCATCGAGACCCTCCTCGAGTTCGGCTCGAACAAGCATGATTACCGCTTCCTCCATGCAGATGGCGCCTACCGGTGGGTGCGGAGCGAACAGACCGTTGTGCGGACTGATTCCGGGGACCCCGACGCGATCGTCGGACAGTGGATGGATCTGACCGAGTCACGGAAGCTCACCGCAGAGGTCGACCGCTTCTTCGACGTCAGCCTGGATCTGCTCTGCATCCGGGGCGCGGACGGATACTTCAAGCGTATCAACCCCGCGTTCTCCGAGGTGCTCGGCTACTCGGATGACGAGCTGCTCCGCCGACCCATCCGTGACTTCGTACATCCCGAAGACATCGCCGGGACCGAAGCCCTTCTGGCCGATCTGGACCCGGAGGACGACAAGGTGTCGTTCGAGGATCGCTGGCTCTGCGCGGACGGGTCGTACAAGACGCTGGCCTGGTCCGCCGTGCCGAGCGATGACGTCCAGTCGATCTACGCGATCGCTCGGGACGTCACCATCGAGCGGGAGCATGAGACGGAGCTGCGTCGCGCCAAACTGATCGCGGAGGAAGCGAATAAGGCCAAAAGCGAATTCCTGGCCAACATGAGTCACGAGATCCGAACGCCGATGAATGGGATCATGGGGATGACCGAACTGACGCTCGACACGAACCTCACCGATCAACAGAGGGAGTACCTGTTGATGGTACAGGCATCGGCGGGCGCGCTTCTGGACACCATCAACAGCATCCTCGACTTCTCGAAGATCGAGGCCGGCAAGATGGAGCTCGAGCAGATCGACTTCACGCTGTGGGAGACGGTGACCGGAGCCCTGAAGCCGTTGGCGCTCACCGCCCGAAACAAGGGTGTCGAGCTCCTCTACGACGAGGGGCCCAACGTGCCGGAGCGACTACGGGGAGACCCGGGCCGGCTGCGTCAGGCTCTCATCAACCTGACCGGCAACGCGGTGAAGTTCACCGAGACCGGTTTCGTTCGGCTCACGGTCCACCGAGTCGACCCCGAGTCTCAACGGATCCGTCTGCGCGTCGCCGTCACGGACTCCGGAATCGGAATCCCGGCCGAGAAGATCGAGCACATCTTCGGTTCGTTCAATCAGGTCGACGGCAGCATGTCCCGTCGCTTCGGAGG
>JBDGVT010000163.1:0-10367 GCA_039585495.1 Gemmatimonadota bacterium
GTCCGTCGGGAGCTGCTCTTCAAGGAAGGCGACTGTCTGGACCCCTTCCTCGTCTCCGAGAGCCAACGCCTGCTGTACGACTACAGTTTCGTGGAGGACGCGGAAATCACGGACTCGATCGACGGGGACGGTGGGCGGCGGGTCAAAGTGAGGACGCAGGACCGATGGTCCCTGCAAGTGGACGTCGGGGTGACGTACGACGAGGGAGCGAACCTGGAGAAGTTCCAGATGACGGAGGAGAACTTCCTGGGGCAGGGGATTTATGCGGAGTTCTCGCACCGGGAACGACGGGAGGCGCGTACTCAGGAAGTGCGACTCGCGACCCCTCGCCTGATCGGGCGGACCGACGCAAGCATCGCTTTCGGGCGGGACCGGCCCGGGAACTTCTTCAGTCAGTACGTCCGGTACCCCTTCGTCGGCGAGACCGGAGAGTACTCTTACCGGCAGGGGTTTGATCGCCGCACGAACTTCTTTTCGTACTCGACGGACGGGGCGGAGCTGTTCACGAACGTATTGGTACCCTCCTTTCGACAGGTCCTCGAAGTCTCCCTCGGGAAGCGCCTCGGGGAGGAGGGCCGCTCCTTCGTCGCCGGTGTGACGCTCACCCATGACGTACTCCGATTTCCGGGCGCTCCGGAAATCACGCTCCTCGACGACTTCGACAATCCACTGCTGTTTCCGGGACCGCTTCCGGAGCCCATGGAATCGCAACTGCGCGAGTCGGGGGCGACGCGGGTGCTGGCACACCTCGGCACGCGACGGTACCGGTACGAATTCTACGAGGGCATCGACGGACTGCGCGATCGACTGCTCGTGAGCCTTGGCTTCCAAGCCGGAGTATCGGTAGGCCGAGGAGTTTCCATGCTGGTCCCCGATGACGTACCCGGCCTGGACGACTACTTCGGGAAGGTGACGGCGAAGTTCGGTGCCCCCGTCGGGTCGACCCTGTTTCACGGAGGATTCACGGCGGAGTCCCGGCACGACGACGGGGAATTCAGAGACGTCCTGTTCGACGCCGACCTCGTGGGATACCTCCGGAATGAGGCGCTGCCCGGCAACACGGTCTTCGTCCGAGCCTCGGTCGCTGGCGGGTGGAACACCTACCTTCCGTTTCAGCTGAGTTTGGGTGGCCGCGAGGGTGTCCGTTCGCTCGTCGAGGATCGGTACCCCGGGGGACGCATGACGAAATTCGTCGTGGAGGACCGGCTTGTCTTCCCATGGCCCCGTCGCGGAAGCATCGACCTGGGCGCCACGGCCTTCTGGGACATCGGTCGCGTGTGGCCCGGCGATGTGCCATACGGTGTCGACTCCGGTTGGCAGTCGGCGCTGGGCTTCGGATTGCGCCTTGGCCTTCCTTCCGGCACCCGGAATGTGTTCCGAACCGACGTGGCGTTCCCCGTGGGGGGGGGCGACCCGGTCTTCCGCTTCACGTTCGAACTGAATCTGTTGCGGCGGGGCTTCGTCACCCCGGATGTCGCCCGGAGCCGGAGGTTCGGCTTGGGGCCAGAGCACTTCTAGGCCGGAACTTGAACCTTCTCCGATCGTGGACCTTCTGGCGCCACATGGCTCGGCTCCAGCTCGGCCTTTTCCTGTTCGGATTGGCCGTTTCGCTGATGCTCGAGGCACGCATCGGCCTGGATCCCTGGTCGTCTCTTCACGAGGCCCTCAGCATCCGCTCGGGGCTGAGCTTCGGACGAGTCTCGCAGTGTGTGGGGCTGGTGTTGATTCTGGGTAGCAGGGTCGCGCTTTCGGTCAGGCCGGGTCTCGCTACCGTCTGCAACATGTTGATCATCGGTCCCTGGGTAGACGTTCTCAGGATCCAGTCCTGGTTCCCTCAGTCTGACGGCGGAGTCATCGGTACGGTCCAGTTCATTTCGGGCGTGCTTGTCATGGGCGTCGGCACGGCGGTCTACATCGGGGCGCGCCTGGGCGCCGGTCCCAGGGATGGGCTCGCGATGGGATTGTCACGGCGAGGGGGACGAAGTCTGCGCCTCACGCGCTATGGCATCGAGGTCCTGGTCCTGGGCCTTGCCGCTGTGCTCGGTGGCTCCATCGGCCTGGGGACCGTGCTTTTCGCGGTGCTGATCGGGCCGACCATGCAGGCGAGCCTCAAGCTCTTCTCCGTCTCGCTCGACCCCTCGCCCAGCCTGGAGTTGGCGCTCGCGTCCCGACAGTGATGAAGCCGCTTCAGTGCCCCGACGAAGTTCCGGGCTAGCATGGCTCTGATCAGCTGCCAGGAGCTTCGTATCGCGTTCGGGGGGCCTCAGCTCCTGGACGGCGCCAGCCTGCAGATCGAGCGTGGCGAGCGCGTCGGGCTCCTGGGTCGCAACGGTGAGGGGAAGTCCACGCTTCTCAAGATCATCATGGGAGATATCACGCCGGATTCGGGCCAGGTCGTGCTGGAATCCGGAACGCACATCTCGCTCGTGGGACAGGAGCTGCCGACGGAGATCGCGAGTTCCGCGCTCGAAGTGATCGCCTCGGGAACGGACCACACGTCCGGCCAGGAGCATCACGCGGCCCGTCTGTGTTCGATTCTCCATCTCGATCCTGAACAGCCGTTCGCCACGTTGTCCGGTGGGCTGAAGAGGCGCGCCCTGCTTGGCAAGGCACTGGTCTCGGATCCTGAGGTCCTTCTCCTCGACGAACCTACGAACCATCTCGACCTCGACCACATCGATCAGCTCGAGGCGATGCTCCTCCGATTCACAGGGAGCGTCCTTTTCATTACGCACGACCGCGCCTTTCTTCGGCGCGTCGCGACACGAATCATCGAACTCGATCGCGGTCGCCTCACCTCGTGGGCTTGTGACTATCCGACTTACCTCGAGCGACGGGAGGCACTCCTGGCGAACGAGGAGAAGGAATGGCAAGACCTCGACCGGAAGCTCGCGAAGGAGGAGGTGTGGATCCGCCAGGGCATCAAGGCACGGAGAACGCGCAACGAGGGGCGGGTCCGGGCGCTGGAGCGGCTTCGAGAGGACCGTGGTGCGCGCCGCGAACGTGTCGGTCAGGTCCGGATCGACCTGGCAGAAGGTGGGCGCCCGACCGCGAAGATCGCGGAAGCGAAGAATGTCTCCTTCCGCTATGACGACATGGCCGCTGACGATGAGGGCCAGGCTCGAGCGGAAGCTGGGCCCCCGGAGATCGTTCGCGACTTCACCGCGACCATCCACCGCGGCGACAAGGTGGGCATCATCGGCCCCAACGGCTGCGGGAAGTCGACGCTTCTCAATCTCCTCATCGGCAACCTTCAGCCAACCGAAGGCACGGTGAAGCATGGTGCTCGGCTCGAGGTCGCCTACTTCGATCAGCTTCGCGAACGGCTGGATCCTACCTCGACCGTTGCGGATGCGATTTCGGGGGGCAGTGCGTTCATCACGATCGGAGAGGATCGCAAACACGTCTTCGCCTACCTGCAGGACTTTCTGTTTTCGGAAGAGACGGCGCGGCAACCGGTGTCGAGCCTTTCGGGGGGCGAGCGCAGCCGGCTCCTGCTGGCTCGCCTCTTCACGCGCCCGGCCAACGTTCTGGTGCTCGACGAGCCGACCAACGACCTGGATACGGACACGTTGGAGTTGTTGGAGGCACGGCTCGTGGCTTTCGAGGGAACTGCGCTCGTCGTCAGCCACGATCGTGCGTTCCTCGACAACCTCTGTACGAGCACTCTGGTCTTCGAGGGCTCAGGCAGCTTCAAGGAGTACGTCGGTGGCTATTCCGACTGGAAGCGCACCGTCACCCGCAGGGAATCCTCAGAAGCTCCGGCGGCGACCGGACCATCCAGGCCATCCGAGACGCGTGCTCAATCCGCTCCGTCCGTCTCGAAGTCTCGGAAGCTCTCCAACAGGGAACGAGAGCGGTGGATTGCTCTGCCGGGCCAGATTGAGGCGCTCGAGCACGAACTTCATGCGCTCCAGACCCGTCTCGCGAGTCCGGGCTTCTTCCAGGGAGACCGCGATGAGATTCGGACGGCGACCCAACGCGCGAAGGCGCTTCCGGGAGAGATTGATCGGGCCTTCGAGGAGTGGGGTGCCTTGGACGAACGAGTCTGACCGAAGTGCTCCGATCGAGCCCGTCGTAGCTTTGAGAACGTCTGTCCCCCATGCCGGGTGTTGCCTGTCGACCCCATGCGGTGGGATGTTGGCGTCCTCACCGACTCCCTCCCCGATCCGAGTGATATCCTTGTCCGACATGAACGACCTGCGCGCCCCAGAGTTCCGCCCATGAGCATGACTGCGATCGAGCGCCTCAACGAAGCGCTGACCGGCCGATACTCGGTCGAACGTGAGCTCGGAGAGGGCGGGATGGCCACCGTCTACCTGGCCGATGATCTCAAGCACGAGCGACCAGTCGCGCTCAAGGTCCTCAAGCCGGAGCTCGCCGCTGTCGTCGGGGCCGATCGGTTCCTCGCGGAGATCAAGACCACAGCGAACCTCCAGCACCCGCACATCCTTCCGCTCTTCGATTCGGGCGAGGCCGATTCGTTCCTCTTCTACGTGATGCCGTACCTGGAGGGGGAGACACTCCGGGAGCGGATCGACAGGGAAAAGCAGCTCCCGATCGATGAGGCCGTCCGGATCGCCCGAGCCGTCGCCGCCGCGCTGCAGCATGCGCACGAGCGTGGTGTGATCCATCGGGACATTAAGCCGGCCAACATCCTCCTCCAGGACGGCCAGCCTGTGGTCGCCGACTTCGGGATTGCTCTGGCGGTTGGGGCGGCGGGGGGCAGTCGGCTCACGGAGACCGGCCTGTCGGTCGGGACTCCCTTCTACATGTCGCCCGAGCAGGCCACGGGTGATCAGCAGGTCGGACCTGCCAGCGACACGTACGCGCTGGCAGCGTTGCTCTACGAGATGCTGACCGGGGACCCACCGTACATCGGCAGCACCGCGCAAGCCGTTCTGGGGAAGATCATCCAGGGGGCTCCCGTCTCGGCGACCGGGATTCGGAGTTCTATCCCGGTCAACGTGGATGCCGCCATAAGGAAAGCGCTCGAGAAGTTGCCGGCGGACCGGTTCACGGGCGCCCAGGACTTTGGACGGGCGCTCGAGGACCCGAGCTTCCGGCACGGAGCCGAGCAGCTCGCCGAAGAGGTCACCCCGACCAGGAACCGGCTGGCGATGGGTATGGCTGGCCTCGCCGCCGCTTTCGCCCTCGTATCGGGTTGGGCGCTCACGCGGCCCGAGCCGCCCACGCCGGTCCGGCGCCTGTCGTTGGCGGTCAGTGAGGCCCAGTACCCTAGCGAGTATCTGAGCCTCTCGGCGGATGGCTCGGCCATGGTCATGACCTATTTCGACGAGAGGAACCAGCCAAGGCTCTGGCTGCGCCGATGGGCGGAGTTGTCGTCCACACCCGTACAGGGGGCCGAAGGCAACGCGGTGGATCCGGTCATCTCCTGGGACGGCACCGAGGTCGCCTTTACGGAGGGCGGGCAACTCAAGGTCTCACCGCTGGCGGGGGGAATCGTGCGCATCCTCTCGGATGAAGCCGGATGCTGTGTGCGTTGGGGCACGGACGGCTTCATCTATTTCGCGGGGAGCACCAACACGATCCGTCGTGTCCCCGAAGGCGGCGGTGCCGTCGAAGAGATCACGACGCGTCTTCCTGAGGACGACGACGAACACGGCTACTTCCAGATCATGCCGGACGGGGACGTCGGCGTATTCTCCGTGTTCACCACTCCGCCTCGCATCGAGTCGTTCCGGATCTCGACGGGAGAGCGGAAGATGATCACTGCCGGATTGAGGGGATACGTCACTTCGACCGGACATCTGGTGTTCGCCACCCTCGATGGCCAGATCCTCGGGGCGCCGTTCGACGCCGATAAGTTGGAGCTCACCGGTGGGGCGGTGCCGCTGGTACAGGGCGTCGGAGTCACCGCCAGCCAGGACGTCATGTACACGTTGTCGGACAACGGCACCCTGCTGTACTGGTCCGCGGCTCCGAGTGCCTCCGCGAGTGAGATGATCTGGGTTTCCAGATCGGGTGAGGTCTCGCCTGTTGATCCGTCGTTCACCTTCAACCCGAGTGGCGACAATCATTATTGGAGGCTTTCACCGGACGGGTCGAAGGTCGCTTTCCAAGACAACGGTGAGCCGGGCGGGGACATCTGGGTCAAACAACTCGACCGAGGGCCGGTCTCCCGCCTCACCTTCGACCCTGGAGCCGACCGGGCGCCGGAGTGGTCGACCGATGGCGAATCGGTGCTCTTTCTGTCCGATCGACTTGGAGAAGGTGGCGATGTCTGGACCCAACGGGCTGATGGCACGGGCGAACCGACACTCGTAGCCGGACTGGACCGGATCCCGATCAGCCACGCGCTGACTCCTGATGGTGCCTGGGTGATCTTCCGGTCGGCGTCAGCGCCGACTCGCGACATCTTCGCCCAGAGAATCGGTGACGATACCCCGATTCCCGTCGCTGCCTCGGCGGGATATGACGAGAATGCGCCCGCTATCTCTCCAGATGGTCGCTGGATCGCCTACGTATCGTCCGAGACCGGTGATCCTCAGGTCTACGTGCGGCCCTTCCCGGACGTAGATGCGGGCCGCTGGCAGGTGTCCAACGGTCCGGGCGTCTCACCTCTCTGGTCCCACAGCGGACGTGAACTCTTCTTCGCAACAATGGACGGAATGGTATCCGCTCAGGTCGAGACTTCACCGAGCTTCCGCGTCATCGGCCAGCAGAGCCTGTTTCGGTTTCCTCCGGGAGTTCAATCGGGAATCGCCCGCGGATTCTACGACATTTCCCCGGACGACCAGAGATTCCTCATGGCCCGACCGGTTCAGTTCGGCGGTGACGACTCGGGAAGTCAGGTCCAGCTCATTCTTGTCGAGAACTTCTTCGAGGACCTGAAGGCGCGCGTGCCCAACTAGGCTGCCACTGCACAGACCTCGAGGCGGGTTTCCCCACGAAGTGAGTTCGTGATCAAACAGATCTCCTTCGCCTTTTCGAGAAGTCGGTGGGCGCGTTCCCTTGTCTCCTCATCAGGCAGGGTGAGTTCGACGTGGATGATGAAGTCCGTGAACTCGATGCCGCCTTCGGTCTTATCAAGCGTGCCGTCGACCTGACAGCTCATGGACGTCCACTCGAAGCGCGATGCTCGGGCGATGGAACGAAAGGTCGTGATGAAGCACGAACCCACCGCGGCGACGAGCAGGGTCTCGGGTGACCAGCGGTCACCGGGTCCGTCGAACTCGGTCGCGAAGTCGGGCACGGAGTCGCCGCTGACGCGCACGTCGCCGTAGTTCCGGGCCGCTGCCTCGACAGCGTATCGATGGGGAAACTGCTGCATGTCGGTGTCTCCTGCGGTCCCTGCGCTCAAGCTGAAGCGGCCGTTGCCGCGGGTGGATGGATTTCAATAATCGGGGCGCTCGGCCAACTCCAGGTCGTGCAGTGCTTCTCGGAGGCGGTCCTCGTCCTCTGCAGAGACCGGGAGCCCTTCGTTCGAGGTCGCGCGGGCGCGCCTGCGTCGACCGAGCACCGCAGCTACAGCAATAAGCCCTATCACGAGTGCCAGCGGTGGCATCATCCAAGCCCAGATGCCTCGGCCTTCAAAGCGTGGCTCGGCTCGCCATTCCTCGCCGTATTCGGCGAGGACCTGTTCTAGAATCGAGTCACCTGGAACGCCGCGTTCGGCCATCTGCTGGATCGAGTCCCGGAGCATCGCGCCACCGGACGACGAGCACACCTCGAGCATCAACCCCGGGCAATACGGCGACTTGATGCGATCGATCGCCCACCGGGCCTGCGGATGAACCGACTGGCCTTCCGCGGTCTGCGGTGGAGTTTCCGGAGGCTCCTGACCCCAGGCTGCTGTAGCCATCAGGAGCGTCACTGCCCACGGCACTGTGCGCGTGATCATCTATTCCTCTTCTATTTCTCTTAGTGCAGAAATATGAATATACTAATATATCAATAATAGGCATGACATGGAAGACAGAATGAAGGGGGAGGGGAGGGCCGGGAAGGCGGACGTCGAGGGCTGTGTTAGCCGATGACCCTCGTGGGAACGGACCGACTCGAGCGAGTTCCGTCGCCGAGCTGGCCACTCTGGTTCAGACCCCAGCAATACTGCGTTCCGTCCGTGGCTCTCGCGCAGGTTTGCGCACCGCCCGCCTGGATATCGGTGAACCTGAGTCCACCCGAGACTGCGACCGCCCGCGATCGGTTCTCGGTGGTCCCGTCCCCCAGCTGTCCTCCGAGATTCTGGCCCCAGCAGTATGCCTGGCCACCCGAGACGAGCGCACAGGCGTGTACCGCGCCCGCGGCAAGGTGGGTCGGAACACCTGCGATGCCCTCGACCTGGACAGGCTGACTCCGATCGTCCGTCGATCCGTCACCTAGTTGCCCGAACGCGTTTCCGCCCCAGCACAGCACCGTCTGCTGACTGATGCCGCAGGTGTGCGAACTCCCTGCCACCAGAGTCTCGACGGCGCCGCGGACCAGGGTGGGAACGAGCCGGTCGAGCCTGCTGCCGTCTCCGAGCTGTCCCTGGCTGTTCTGGCCCCAGCAGAACGCGTTCCCGTTCGACGTGAGCCCGCAGGTGTGGCTCCATCCGGCGGTCAGACTGCTGAACCCGAGCCCTCCTCCCACGGTCCGCGGGATTGTCTGATCGTTCCGCGTCCCGTCTCCCAGCTGCCCGCTGAGGTTGACGCCCCAGCAGATCGGGACGCCGCTTCCAGCCAACCCGCATGTGTGTGCCGAACCGGCGGTGAGAGAAGAGAAGCGAAGCTGGGTGCGTACGCTCACCGGGGCTGATTTGTCGGAGCGCGAACCATCTCCGAGCTGCCCGCCCTCGTTCGCTCCCCAGCAAGATGCGACACCGTCGGCACTGAGTCCGCACATGTGCGACACGCCCGCAGTGATCGCCACGAGAGCGGTCGATCCCTGGGTGCTCGTCTGGCCGCGATCATTTCCACCACGACAGTTCAGTTGGCTCCCGACCAGTTCGCAGACGTGACTGCCACCGACGGCAAACGTCATCCGAGCCACCGTCACCGGCGCGGTCTCGAGCGCTTCGGGGGAGTCGTCCGTTCCCTGTCGCGGTCGAGCGGTCGCGGTGAACGTGACCGCACCATTGAGCGCCGGCGAAGAAGCCGAGAGCCGCTGGACACCGTCCTCCATCCCCAGCCGCCACAGCGCGGACGCTTGTCCCAGCGAATCTGTTCGAGTCTGCGATGGCGCGGTCAGGCCCTCGCCAGAGTCGATGTTGAATCTGATCTCGGTATTCGGTACTGGATTGCCGTCCGCGTCGGCCACGGCGACGAAGACCCGTGTCGGGAGCAGCTCACCGATATCGGCCTCCTGACCGTTCCCTGACACGCGGCTGATCGTCGCCGGGGTGCCCGCCATGGCTTCAGCGACAATCCTGCCGGCATCGATCTGGGTGCCGAGCACCGTAGCGAGGACCACCGTCTGGCCCGGCCGAGCGGGCAGCGTGATGGAGGTACCGGCGATCCCGTCCGCGTCCGTCCGGACGTCGGTTTCGTCGAGAAGACCCGCCCCGGAATCCACTTCGAAATGGACCACCGTGTCGGCCATCACAAGTCCGCCGCTTCCTGTGACGCGAACGGCGATCCGGGCGGAAGAACTGGCAGGCCCCCGGACCGTGGCTGAGGGCACCGGGAGGATCGCTTCGGAGCCCGAGCCCATCAGGGATGGGACCATCGCGGGTAGGGGTGCGTCGGGATCTCCCACATCAGGTGCACGCGTTGTCTGATAGCCGAACGCCGCGGCAGCCAGGATCGCAATGATGCCGAAAGCGATCATGGGCCCGCGCAGGCTCGCGGGCTCCGGCTCGAGCGCGAGTAGATCGTCCGCCTCGGCCGGTGTCAACGAATCGAGGTTGTACAACAGCGACCCCTCGTCGATCTCCGGCTCCGGATCACCGAACTTGCCTACGATCGGCTCTTCGTCAGACATGGGCGGGTGTGATCGGGGTATTCAGGTCTTCGCTCGCCGGGTGCGGGTGTCCGTAGGTGAGAGCGGGGATTAGACGAACGTTATCGTCTGACCCGCGTCCTCGGTACCGGGCTGACCCGACCCTGGTTCCTGGGATTGGACGTGAATGGAGAGCGGGCTGCGGTCCCTCGTCAGCGGCACCGTCCTCTTTTGGCCTATGTGCCGCCATCGACGACCGTGACCGTGACGGTCTGATCGGGCAGCGGATCGAAGGCGTCGTCAGATGAATCGTCGACGACGGCCAGGACGATCCCGGGCGTCTGATTTCCGTCGATGTTCGGTGAGTCATCCACCCCTGTCACCGTCACGACTTGGGGCGTTTCCCAGTTTCCCGGCTCGAAGCTCAAGGAAGACTTGTCGACCGTGGCCTCAGTGAGGTCGTTGCTCGTGACGCTGATTGTCAC
>JBDGVT010000164.1:0-7169 GCA_039585495.1 Gemmatimonadota bacterium
CGTGGGCTCGACGGCTCGGACCCGGTCACCTTCGATGCCGATGCGCATTACGATCAGATCGCGAGCGCGCACAACATCGTCATCAATGAAGAAACCGGATTCGCCTATTCGGTCGGAAGTAGCGGTGGTGGAGAGACCTGCGGTGGAGGGCTCCACATGATCGACATCCGCAATCCGACCAGCCCGAGCTTCGCCGGCTGTTTCCAGGACATGACGACCGGTCGGCAGCGCACCGGTTATTCGCACGACGCACAGTGCGTCATCTATCGCGGCCCCGATTCGGACTACACGGGACGCGAGATCTGCCTCGGCTCGAACGAGACGGCTCTCTCCATTGCTGACGTGACTGAAAAGACCGACCCGGTAGCGGTTTCGATGGCCTCGTACCCGAACGTGGGCTACTCCCATCAGGGTTGGCTGTCCGAAGACCACCAGTACTTCTTCATGAACGACGAACTCGACGAGATCGGTGGGAACGTGTCGTCCACCCGCACGCTCATCTGGGACCTCACGGACCTCGATGATCCGATCCTCGCCAAGGAGCACTTCTCCGAGAATCGCTCCAGTGATCACAACCTCTATGTGCTCGGCAACACGATGTACCAGTCGAACTACGTCAGTGGTCTGCGTGTGTTCGATGTGTCGGATCCGGAGAACCCGACCCCGGTCGGGCATTTCGACACCGTGCCCTACGGTGAGGACGCACCGGGATTCAACGGCTCGTGGTCGAACTATCCGTACTTCGAAAGCGGGCTCGTGGTAGTCACGAGTGGCCGCGAGGGTCTCTTCCTCGTCCGCTACAGGCCTCGGACGATCTCCGAGTAACCAGGTGATACAGATGGATTCTCAGAATCGGGTACGCATCTTCGCGGCACGTATGAAAGGACGTGCCGCGACGGCGCTGCTGGCCCTCTTCGGGCTGGGGACGATCTCCCCGACGAGTATCGTTGCGCAGGACTTCCTCTATGTCGCAAGTCAGGAGGAGGTCACGGTTGCCGTGATCGACATGGCGACGCACGAATTGGTCGAGACGGTCGACCTCAAGGAACTCGGCTTTTCGGAGACCGCCAAGGCCCACCATACCGCGGTGGAACCGGATGGCTCCTTCTGGTACGTGTCCCTCATCGCGGCTGGGAAGGTGCTCAAGTTCGACCGCCAGAACCGTCTTGTCGGGCAGGTCGACTTCGAGACTCCAGGCATGCTCAGTCTCGACCCGACCGCGGACCGCCTGTACGTGGGCCGCTCGATGGCGGCGGTCAATCCACCTCAGCGAGTGGGTGTCGTCGAGCGGAGCTCGATGACGATCGAGGAAGTCGATGTGTTCTTCCCGCGGCCACACGCCCTGGTCGTAGATCCGATGGGAGGTCGCTTCTTTTCAGCGAGCCTCGGCCAGAACAGCGTCGCCTACGGAGCCCTCGGTGAGGAGGAAGTCGACCTCCTGAACCTGGACGGAATGATGCACATGCTCGTCCAGTTCGCGGTTTCTCCTGACGGACACTGGATGGTCGCGGGCGGCCAGATGACCGGCGAACTGCTGGTCTTCGACCTGAGCGGTGACACACCCGAGGTCGTCAACACGGTCGACGTGGGTGGGCAGCCATGGCACCCGACGTTCACACTGGACGGCTCTGCGGTGTGGATCCCCAACCAGGCGGCAAACACCGTCACGGTCGTAGAGACCTCGACTTGGTCGGTCACGGACGTGATCGCCCATCCGGCGCTCATCGAACCGCACGGATCGGCAGTCTCTCCGGACGGCAAAACCGTCTACGTCTCCGGTCGCAATGTCGCGGGCACCTACCAGCCCGCGGCAGGCGGTGACGGCCGGCCCGGCACAGTGGTCGCCATCGACGTCGCGACGCATGAAGTCGTCGGGGTCGTCGAAGTCGGGCGCTATGCGGCAGGGATGTCGGCCCCAACAGGCGGCGCCGCCCACTGATGCCGCATACGCATCGCCAGCCCAGCAGAAGCGGGATTCTTCTCGCGGCGGCATTGACTGGCTGCTCCGCAGCCGGGAGAGCGACGCAAGGCAACGCTCCGTCGATGGACGACCGGGCCGAGGGGTACGTGCGCCTCATCGCCCCCTTCCCGATCCTCGAGGAGTCCGGTGCTCCGATCGAGCAGCCTTTCCTGGGCGGGTTCAACATTCCGCGCCCCCAGCTCGTCGACATCGACGGCGACGGCGACCAGGACCTGTTCGTCCAGGAAGCCTCCGACCGCATCATGTTCTTCGAGAACACGCCAGGCGCGACGCCCCAGTTTCAGTGGCGGACCGACGAGTACCAGGACCTCGCGATCGGCGAGTGGTATCGCTTCGTCGACCTCGATCGGGACGGAGACGTCGACCTGCTGGCCGAACAGCCGTTCAGCTACGTACGGTACTATCAGAACGACGGAACGCCACAACAGGCCCACTTTCGGCAGGCAGCGGATAGCCTGAAGGACGAGAATGGCGTACCGCTCTTTTCCGACCGGCAGAACATCCCCAACGCCACGGATATCGACTGTGATGGCCAGATCGATCTGCTCATCGGCCGACTGACCGGAACCGTGACTCGATACGAGGAAACCGGCACGGACGCCAACGGCGTCCCTCGTTTCCGGCACATCACCGACTCGTTCGAAGACATCGAAATCGTGGCGCAGATCGGGACTGCTCTCCATGGGGCGAACACGATGGCGCTTGGCGACATCGACGAGGACGGGGATGAAGACCTCTTCTGGGGTGACTATTTCGAGCCCGGCATCCTCTTCCTCGAAAACCGCGGCACCTGCCAGTCGCCGTCGATGAACAGGGAGCCGGTCTCGTTCCCCTTCGACGAGCCGCTGGCCACCAGCGGGTACAATGCCCCCACCGTCGGTGACGTCGATGGCGACGGAGACGCCGATCTGCTCGTCGGGGTACTCGGCGGTGCGTTCAACCCGAATACGACGACAGCGGACAACCTGCACTACCTGCAGCAGAGTGACGACGGGTCGTTCGTGGACCGCACATCACGTTTCGTGTCGATGCTGGACTTCGGCGGCGAGACCGTCCCGGTCGTGGTGGACCTCGATGGTGACGGAGACCTCGACGTCCTGGTCGGCAACAAGATCGAGCAGGACGACCCCTTGAACGGAAAGCTCTACCGGATGTTGAACGAGGGCTCACCCGAAAGCCCTCGCTTTCGGCTCGTGGGGGACATGGATGTGGGGGGTGGCTACCACCTTCTTCCCGCTTTCGGCGACCTGGACGCGGACGGTGACCTCGATGCGATCATGGGGACATGGGCCGACGAGATTCGGATGTACCGCAACGACGCGACCGACGGATCGATCGATCTGACCATGGTCGATTCCGCGGTCGTCACGCTGACTCGCGGGCGTAACGCGACGCCCACGATCGGTGACATCGACGGAGACGGAGACCTCGACCTGTTCGCTGGCGAAAGTTCGGGAACCATCAACTTCTACGAAAATACAGGGAGCCCGACCGCTCCGGACTTCGTGCTCGTGAGCGACGAGTACGGTGACTTCGATGTGGGGCGAAGGAGCTTGCCCGTCCTTCACGACATCGATGGCGATGGTGACCTCGACCTCGTGGTCGGCTCCGAGTCGGACGGGATCCACATATTCCGTAACGACGGAACGCCTGGCGTGCCGAACTTCGTCGCAGCCGGTACGCTTCCAGTTGAAGACTTCGGGTTCGCGGCGCCCGCCTTCGCCGACCTCGATGCCGACGGGGACGACGACCTGTTGGTGGGAGGCGCGCGCGGCGGACTCTGGTACTACGAGAACCGCACCAGGTAGGAAGGAGCACTCCCGACGGGGCTGCCCCGCCCGGAGATCACCCTACCGGATCACCTCACCCTCTCGATCGAGCATCACCGGGTCTCCTAGTTGCAGCCCGGCGAGCCGCGAGAGCTGTGTCCGGGCGTCACCGACGACCAGCCAGATCATGCTCGACGGATCGAGGTAACGATCCGCGAGTTCCTGAATATCCTCGATCTCGATATCGCGTACGATCTGCTCTCGCTGAAGCACGTAGTCAGCGGGAAAGCCGTAGGCGCTCATGTCACCCAGCAGACCGAGCTTCGCGCCCCCGGTCTCGAAGGCTCTCGCATTCACGCGTAGCAGGAAGCTCTTGGTCGCGTCGAGATCGGTCGCATCGAACTCGGGGCCGTGAGCCTCGACAATCGTCTTCACCTCGTCGAGCGCTTCGAAGGTGACGTTCGAGCGCACCGACGACGAGATCTGAAAGGGACCCGGCAGGTCGGTTCCGCTGAAGCCCGAGCCGATCCCGTAGGTGTAGCCGCGCTGCTCGCGAAGGACCTGGGTCAGATCTGAAGCGAACCCGCCGCCCCCGAGCCGGAAGTTCATGACGGTGGCCGGATAGAATCCAGGATCGGATTCCGCCAGCGCGAGATACCCGATCCGTAACACAGACTGACTCGCATCAGGTACGTCGACGAAGTAGAGGCCGGCTCGTCCATCGTCCCAGGTCGGTGCTGCGGGAAGTGACGGGGCTTCCGACCCTTCCCATCGGTCCGCGATGCCCTGGAGCGAAGCGATCACCTCGGACTGACTCACCGCCCCAGCCACGTGGAACGCCGCGAGCGCCGGGCTCAGTGCCGAACTGTGGTAGGATCGCAGGTCGTCGAGGTCGACGTCATTGATCGTCTCGAGATCGCCGAGGCGGTTGGCCGCAAGAACATGCTCGCCGTAGACCAGACGCTGGAAGACGTCACCCGCCATGGCCACCGGGCTGGCCGCCCTCTGTCGCAGGCCATTCGCGACGCGCTGCTGGGCGAGCGCGAACTCATCCGCATCGAAGCGTGGTTCGAGGAGAATCTCCTCCACGAGGACCATCGTTTCCGCGTAGTTCCGGGCGAGCGTGTTCCCACGGATCGAGAACGATTGGGTTCCCGCGCTGACGTTGATCGAGGCGCCGAGCATGTCGATCGCCTTTTCGAGTTCCTCGGGCGTCTTCGAAGCAGTTCCCGCCATCATGCTCTCTGCCAGCAGATTCGCGACACCGACCCGACCAGGTGCCTCCAACAGCTGACCACCCTTCACGCGCAACTCGAACTGAACGAGCGGAACCTCCCGGTCCTCGATTCCCAGAACCGGTACGCCGTTGCTCAGTGAGGCGCGCCAGACGTCCGGGGCGGTCAGGGTCGGAGGGTCCCCGTAGGGAGGCTCGACCGACCGGTCGATCTCCGACGGCGTGCGCGCGTCGCCCCTCACGATCTCGGCGAGTTCGGCCTCAGCGCCCATCACGATCGGCTCGACGACGACTTCCGCGCGGCTCGCCCCCTCCAGGGCCAATTCAATCGCTCCCCGCGGGACGAAACTGGTGACGATATGAGGCCGGTCCTTGATGTACATGTCGTACACGCGACGAATATCGGCCTCCGTGACAGCCAAGAGCCTATCCAGATCCTCGGAAGCGTAGCCCGGGTCGCCCGCAAAGATGTTGTACTGAGCCAACTGGAACGCTTTGCCGATCACCGACGAGAGGCCGGCGTAGAAATCGGTCTCGTATCCTGCTTTGATGCGCATCAGTTCCTCGGCGGGGACACCCTCCGCCTCGAAGCGCGCGAAGGCCTCTTGAACCGCGCTGGATACGTCATCGAGATCCGTACCTGCGAACGCTCGCACCGTCAGATTCCAACGTCCGGCCAGCTCCGCGTTCCGCTGTGACGCCGACACCACCGGTGCGACCTCGGAATCCTCGACCAGCACCTCGTAGAAGGGCGCCGACTTCCCATCCGTCAGCACGTCCGCGAGCACGTCGAGCGCATACGCGTCAGGGTGGTATATGGGGACCGTTGGCCACGCCATCGTGAGCATCGGCACACGGGCGAAGTTGTCCTCATGAAAGAGGGAGGTCGTCTCGGTCAGGACGACCTCCGGGATGGGCGGGGTCTCGGGCATCTCAGCCGCCGGGATCTCGCCGAAATAGGTCTCGATCCACGCCTTGGTCTGCGATACGTCGAGGTCACCCGCTACGACGAGCGTGGCATTGTTCGGGCCGTACCAGCGGCTGTGAAAATCGACGACGTCGGCCAGCTCTGCGCTCTCGAGGTCCGACAGCGATCCGATGACCTGCCACTGGTACGGGTGTCCGTCCGGATACAAAGCCTGGTCGATCACATAGTTGTTGTGTCCGTACGGCTGATTGTCGACCGACTGGCGCTTCTCGTTCTTGACGACCTGCTTCTCCTTGTCCACGACAGACTCGGAGACCGTGTTGATGAAGAAGCCGAGCTTGTCCGCCTCGGCCCAGAGCGTCTTCTCGAGTCCGTCGACAGGCACGACCTCGAAGTAGTTCGTCCGGTCGTTACTCGTCGAACCGTTGGTCGAACTGCCGACGCGGGTCATCAGTCGATCGAGACCGCCGGGTCCGAGGTTCTCTGAGTCGAGGAAGAAGAGATGCTCGAAGAGGTGGGCGAACCCCGTCTTCCCCTCGACCTCACGCGCCGATCCGACATGGAACGTCATCGCGACCGCAGCGATGGGGTCCGAGCGGTCCACATGGAGGATCACGTCGAGTCCATTGGCCAGCTCATATCGCTCGTAGTCGATGGAGACTCCGCCTCCGTCCATCTCCGGGGCGCACGAAGCGACGATCATCAAACCAAGAGACAACCCGACGGATCGACCGGACCTCTTCATCACCGAACTCCTCCCTCACAGCGCGACCAAAACCGAGCAGCCAACATGTCCCTTCTCGGTCAGACCTCGCCAGTAGAGACCCGCCGGAAGACCTCGAACGCGGCCTCGACCCGGGTCGGAGTGGCGTCGATCCATTCGGTCCACTGACCCGGATCTCGCTCTGATCGCTTCACGAGCTCTTCCACGATCCTCCCCAGGATTTCTCTTAGATCCGGAGCTGCGAGGTTCATCCGCGGCCACATCCCCGCCACCACCTGGAGAGCCTCGCGGCTCCTGTCGAACAGTATCGGCAGCTCCTCGTCCGCGAAGAGCGGCCCTCGGGCGGTCGCGAGTAGGCACCTGCCCAACAGCTCCACGACGTCGTCGTCGAGCTTCCGAAGCAGGACCTTCTGTGACTGGAACTCGAGCACCCGGCCCAGGAAGGTCATGAGCGGGTAGACCGCCCACCCGAGCTTGTCGATCACGATCGGTGGTGCGTCTCGCGTATAGAGGTAGAGCCGGTCGAAGTGGTC
>JBDGVT010000165.1:0-7109 GCA_039585495.1 Gemmatimonadota bacterium
CGGCTCGCGGCCGACTACTTCCACTACGGAGGGGCGCACCGCCCCGGCATCGAGGTGATTCACGAGGATGCTCGTGTCTTCCTGAGAGGAAGCGACCGGAGCTACGACGTCGTGTACCTGGACGTCTTCGATCATCTGCTGACCGTCCCGTGGACGATGGTCACCACAGAGGCTCTGAACGACATGGCCGTCCGCCTGGCTCCTCGAGGCGTCTTCATGGCCAACGTGCTCTCCCCCCTCGGTGGACCGGGCACAGCGTTCCTTGAGCGATTCCGGGCGACGCTCGAGCGGGTCTTTCCGGTGTCCCGCGTGTGCCTCACGGATGCCGATGCCGACCCGGGAGCGACACAGAACCTCATCGTGATGGCGGCCTTCGAAGACGGCGCCTTGCCGCCTGTGGATTGTTCGGTGAGCCCCGTACTCGCCGGAGGCCGAGCCTTCACCGATGCCTGGGCGCCGGTCGAGTATCTTCAGGCCCAGGTGTTCGTGCAGGGCCTGCGTTGGAACTAGATCCTATGCGATCAGAACGGGGGTGGGAGCCACGATGGCGGTGATCTACAAGGACGGCGTCTCGGAAAACGGGCACCCGTTGAACCTCGCCGAGGCGGGTGGCACAGAAGAAGAAGTGCAGCGCCCGCCTCTCTTCGAGGTCTACATGCGGATGGCCGAGGAGCTCGCGAAACGTTCCACGTGCGCACGCCTCCAGGTTGGCACTGTAATCACGGACGCGCGGCTGGAGCACGTGGTTTCCATCGGGTACAACGGGAACGCGCGCGGCTTCCCGAACCGCTGTGACTCGACCGAGGCCGGAAAATGCGGCTGCATCCATTCGGAGATGAACGCGCTCGTGAAAGCCCCCGGACAGATGCGAGACAAGGTGGCCTTCATCACGGCGAGCCCGTGCGTCATGTGCGCCAAGCTCATGGTCCAGGCCAACGTGTCGTGGGTGTTCTATCGGGAGCGCTATCGCGTCCCGTCGGGTCTCGAGATCCTGGAAAAGGCCGGAGTGAGAGCCGTTCAATACACACGGTGGCAGGACGCCTGGCGAGAATCGTAGGCCCCACTGGGAAACATCTGCCGATTGGCTAGACTTCCGACACATCGTCCGCACTCCCTTCAACCTGAAGGCACCGGGGCCGATAGGCTCCGGTGAATCGACTGTGAATCAGAGCGTTGCTCGGAGCACCGAGTTGTCCTACGGCCGCTTCTTTCTCCCGGGCCCGACCGAGGTCCACCCCGACGTCCTGAACGCCCAGACGCGTGCGATGATCGGGCACCGCGGCCCGGCGAGTCAGGCCTTCATGAGGCATTTGCAGGAAGGCCTGTCGCACGTCTTCCTGACGGAGCGGCCGGTCTTCATCTCCACGTCTTCGGCGACCGGCCTCATGGAGGCCGCCGCCCGCAATGCAGGGCGCACGCGGATTCTCTCTCTGGTCAACGGCGCGTTCAGCAAGCGGTTCGCTGACATCGGGCGAGCGTGTGGTTTCGAAGTCGACGAGATCGAGATCCCGTGGGGCGAGGCGCACGATCCCGAGGTCGTCGCGGCTCACCTGGCGGATGAGGCCTACGATGCGGTCACGATGGCTCACTCCGAGACGTCGACGGGCGTACTGAACGACGTCAGGAGCCTGGCTGCGACGGTTCGCCAGAGCAGTGATGCGTTGGTCCTCGTCGATTCCGTGTCGAGCTTCGCGGCCACGGAACTCCGCCCCGACGATTGGGGCATCGATTTCCTTCTGACTGGTTCGCAGAAGGCGTTTGCGCTACCGCCCGGGCTCGCCTTCGGAGTCGCTTCAGAGCGGATGATGGAACGAGCGGCGTCGGCGCCTCGCCGAGGTTTCTACTTTGATCTCGAGTTCTTTGCGAAGAACCATGAGAAAGACCAGTCACCGACGACCCCGGCGATGTCCGTTCTCTTCGCGCTGGAGGTTCAGTTGGAGCGGATGATGGCCGAGGGGATGGAGGCTCGTTGGTCCCGACATCTCACGATGGCAGAGATGACCTGGCACTGGGTCGAGGAGATGCAGGCCAAAGGCACCGGACTGGAGATCGTCGCGCCCGCTGGGCATCGCTCCCCCGCGGTGACCGCGATCCGTACCCCCGAGGCCGTGACCGGGCCGGACGTCACGAATGCAGTGACGGATCGTGGGTGGCTCGTCGGCGGTGGGTACGGAAAACTCAAGCCGACGACGTTTCGGGTGGGCCACATGGGTGACCACACACCCGAACAGGTCGAGGGCCTCCTCGAGGTGCTGACAGCGGTGTTCGAATGAGTGACCGGCGCTACACGGTCCTCGTGACCGACGGTGTCTCCGATTCCGGACTGGAGCCACTCCACAACGACGATCGCTTCGAAGTCGTGAAGATCGACGACTCCTCGGATGCAGCCTTCGCCGAGGCGCTCCCCGGCGCGCACGGGCTCATCGTCCGGAGCGCGACCAGGGTTCGAAAGGACGTGCTCGACGCGGCGATCGAGTTGCAGGTCGTGGGCCGAGCCGGTGTGGGTGTCGATAACATCGACCTTGGAGAGGCCACGGAGCGTGGCGTGGCTGTCCTTAACGCACCCGCTGGCAACACTGTGTCAGCTGCCGAACTGACACTCGCTCTGATCTTGTCGATGCTGCGCCGGGTCGCCGTGGCGGACGCGTCGATGCGGTCGGGGGACTGGGCACGCGCCCGGTTCAAGGGGGCCGAGCTCCGGGGTAGAACGCTCGGACTCGTCGGAGCGGGTCGCATCGGTGGAGAGGTCGCGCGTCGGTGCAGGGCGTTCGGGATGCATGTCGTCGCTTTCGATCCATACCTCACGGACGAGCGGGCCCTCGAACTACACGTCGAACGATGCGAGCTCGACGACGTGCTCGCACGGGCCGATGTACTCTCCCTACATGTGCCGCTGACCGACACCACCCGGGGAATGATCAATCCGGAGTCGATAGCGCTCATGAAGAAGGGCTCGTTCGTCGTCAACGTCGCACGCGGTGGGGTGGTCGACGAGGCGGCGCTCGCGGACGCACTCACATCAGGACACCTGGCCGGCGCTGCGCTCGACGTGTTCGTGAACGAGCCGCTCGAAGACGACTCGCCACTCCGACAGGCTCCGAACCTCGTTCTCACGCCACACCTGGGAGCGTCGACCACCGAGGCGCAGGAGCTCGTGGCGACCGAAATCGCCGAGGCTGTCCGTGCCGCGTTGGCCGAGGGCGATCTTTCCCGTGCACTCAACGCGCCCGCGATCGGTGGCGACACGATGAGGCTGCTCGGCCCCCTGTTCGGACTGGGTCAGGCGCTCGGGCGACTCGCCTGCGCACTCTCTCCCGGCGGTATCCGGGAGGTCGAGGTACGCTACGCCGGTGATTCGAACGAGGCGCTCGAGCCGGCTGCGTCTTATGTGCTCATCGGCCTTCTTCAGGATGTTCTGGGAGCAGACCAGGTCAACTTCGTGAGTGCAAGCCACCTGGCTCGGCAGCGCAACATCGGAGTCGCGCGCACGAGATTGTCTCAGCACGCGGACTACACCGAGTATCTGGAGGTCGTCATCGAGGCGGAACGCGGCGAACTGCGTCTTGCCGGTGCGTTGCTGGGGGACGTGCACCCCCGGATCGTCAGGATCGGGGAATACCATGTCGACGTGGTACCGGCGGGGTCGCTCATCGTCCTCACGAATCACGATGTCCCGGGTGTCATCGGGCGCGTCGGGACGATCCTCGGCGATCACGAGATCAACATTGCGGGATACCACCAGGCACGCTTGTCGAAAGGTGGCGATGCGCTGGCTGCCATCGCGGTCGACGGCGAGGTCGGTCACCGGGTGCGCGAGGCGCTCCTGGAGCTCCCGGAGGTGTCGAAAGCGGTGGTCGTCCGGCTAGGATAATACGCTCATGAGGTTCGTAGCCTCTCCCACTTCTCTTGCCCCGAATTCCAGATGCTGAGTGATCTGCAGACGAAGAAGCTGACCCGGTACTTCCAGGTCTACGACATCGATGACGACGGCCGCATCGCATCCACCGATTTCGAGCGCATCGTCGAGAACGTCAGGGTCCTTCATGGCGCGGGCGCTGGATCCTCGGGCTCTGACGCACTCAGGGAAGCGTATATGGGCCTCTGGGAGCGGCTCCGGTCCTCGGCTGACGGCGACGGTGATGACAGCGTCGATCTGGACGAGTGGTTGGCGTACTGGCAGTTGGCGCTGGAAGATGACGAGCGTTACGAGACCGAGGTCCAGACCATCACGGACCGCCTCTTCAGCGTGTTCGATCTCGATGAGGACGACGCGATCGGGAAGGACGAGTTCGCGGACTTCTACGGGATCTTCGGACTCGCCGTCAGCCTCGCCGAGACGATCTTCGTCGAGCTGGATCTCGACGGGGATGGAGTGATCACGCGGAGCGAACTCCTCGACATCAGCCGTGACTTCTATCGTGGCGACGACGTGGAGGCACCGGGCAACGTCCTCTTCGGGCCCTACGGCGCCTGATGGCATGAGACTCACGTTCTGGGGGGCCGCTCAGACGGTCACGGGCTCCATGCACATGCTCGAGTTCGCGGGTGGCCGGCTGCTCATGGATTGCGGCCTCTTCCAGGGGCGCCGCCGGGACGCGAAGCGATTCAACACCGAGTTCCCGGCGGATCCGTCGAAGATCGATGTGGTGCTTCTTTCCCATGCCCACATCGACCACTCAGGCCTCCTCCCGAAGCTGTACAAGGATGGATTTCGCGGTCGGGTGTTCGCGACTCGCGCGACCCGTGCGCTGTGCGCACGCATGCTCGCCGACAGTGCGCACATTCAGCAGAAGGACGCCGAGTGGGTGAACCGACGCGAAAGGCGGAGAGGGGGCGACGAAATCGAGCCGCTGTACTCGGCGGCGGACGCTGAGGGTGTGCTGAAGCTTTTCGTCGACGTCGACTACGGTGAGTCGTTCCAGCCCCTGCCGGGTCTCGACGTAGAGTATCGGGACGCCGGCCACATCCTTGGCTCGGCGTCGATGATGCTGTCGCTGCAGGAGGACGGCCGGACGGTCAAGGTGGGGTTCAGCGGCGACGTGGGCCGAGCCGAGCGACCGATCCTTCGTGACCCCCAGCCAATGTCGGACTGCGACTACCTGATCTGCGAGTCGACGTATGGCGGGAGAGTGCACGAGCCGACGGATCAGGCGAAGGACCGGCTTGCCGAAGTAGTCGGCGAGACGGCCAGCCGCGGAGGCCGTGTCATCATTCCTGCGTTCGCGGTGGGCAGGACGCAGGAGCTCGTCTATCGGCTCGACGAGCTGACCAACGAAGACCGGCTCCCCCCGATCCCGGTGTACGTCGACAGTCCGCTGGCGGTGAACGTCACGGACGTGTTTCGCGCACATCCGGAGTGCTACGACGACGAGATGTTGCGGTACATGCAGAACGACCCTGAGCCCTTCGGATTCCATCGACTGACGTACATCCGGGACGTGGCGGAGTCGAAACGCCTGAACACGTCCCGCCTGCCCATGGTCATCATCTCCGCTTCAGGCATGTGTGAGGCGGGTCGGATCCTCCACCATCTGCGGAACAACATCGAGGATCCGAAGAACACGGTCATGATGGTTGGATACTGTGCTCAGCATACACTCGGTCGGCGCATCATCGAGAAGAAGCCCGAGGTGAAGATCTTCGGCGAGCCGTATCGGCTCCGTGCCGAGGTCGAGGTCATGAATGCCTACTCGGCTCATGCTGACCAGCCGGAGTTGGTCGACTTCGTGGGGCATCTCGATCGCGACCGACTCAAGAAGATATTTCTGGTGCACGGAGACTCGGCCCGCCAGTTGGCGCTCTTCGATGCGCTTCGGGAGAACGGGTACGAGAACGCACACGGCCCGGCTCGCGGGGAGACGGTCGAGCTCTAGCTCTTACGGGTCGCTGGCCAGGGCCGCGGCGAGTACGACGGCTGCGTGCACGGCGGTTCGGCCAGTCCCGTCGGTGATCTGGGCCCGGCAACTCGTACCGTCGGCCACGATCCGGGTACCGGGTCCAGCCTCGCGGACGGCGGGGAGCAAGGCCAACTCACCCATGGCCATCGAGATGTCGAAGTGCTCGGTCCGATATCCGAAGGAGCCGGCCATGCCACAGCAACTCGATTCGACCGCATCGACTTCTAGCCCCGGGACGCGCCGGAGCATCGCGAGCGTCCCGTCGACATTTCCGAGTGCCTTCTGGTGGCAGTGTCCATGGACGAGGACCCTCGCCGGGCGGCCTTCGGGCTCATGTGCGAACGGAAGCGTCCGGCCCGCGTCCCACTCGTCGTCCAGATACTCCTCGAGGAGGCAGGCCCGATCCGCCACAGCCCTTGCCTCTGCTCCGGGCACGAGTGAGGGGAGTTCGTCCTGCAGGGCGGAAATGCACGAGGGCTCGAGCCCTACGATCGGGACGCCTGCCAGGGCCATCGGTCCGACCGCGTCGACGAGTCGGCGCGCCTCTGCACGAGCCTCGTCGATCATTCCCGCACTCAGGTAGGTGCGGCCACAACACAGGGGACGCTCTCCCGACGGAGCTGACACAGCCGCGAGCGAACGCCCCCCGTGCTCGAGGAGGCGTTGCGCCGCACGAGCGTGCTCCGGTTCGAACCAACGGGTGAACGTGTCGACGAAGAGTGCCACGTCCGGGGGCTCCTTCTGCGCGATCTCCCTGTCCCGCCACG
Organism: Gemmatimonadota bacterium; assembly: GCA_039585495.1. GTDB lineage: Bacteria > Gemmatimonadota > Gemmatimonadetes > Longimicrobiales > Gaopeijiaceae > UBA2589. Next base: position 6,665 of record JBDGVT010000165.1, read on the forward strand.
GCGTTCGATGCCATCGGGGAAGGGGACGGCGACTCGTGATTCCGAGAAGCCGTTTCAGCGGGCTCCGCCCGCCCGCATTCAAGAGCGGCCCGGCTCGGTGGAGGTAGGGCGCGAGACGAGAAATGGAGGCGAAGACGCGGTCCCGAAGCGAGATGCCGTCGCGTTGGTTTCTGCGGTGCTGCCACTCGAGCTTCACCCGCGCCATATCGACGCCCGCGGGGCACTCCCTTTTGCAGGCCTTGCAGGAGATACACAGCGACATCGCATCGGCCATCTCGGGAGAGTCCAGGCCCTCGGCCCCGAGCTGATCCGTGAGCGCCAGCCTCAGCGCGTTCGCGCGACCTCGAGTACTGTGTCGCTCATCGAGGGTTACCCGGAACGATGGGCACATGACGCCCGGATCCATCTTCCGGCACGCACCGTTGTTGTTGCACCGTTCCACCGC
>JBDGVT010000166.1:0-7038 GCA_039585495.1 Gemmatimonadota bacterium
CGTCTCCGCCATCGACCCGTCCGGGTGGGGCCACCAGTCGATTGCGGACACCGTGCCCGCGGCCGAAGCGTGGATCGGTACCGAAACGAATCCGTCGGCCTCGGCGATCTTGTCGCCACGTTCGACCGTGTCGCCTACACGCACCAGGCACTTCGCGGGCCGACCCGCATGCTGGCGCAGCGGAAGCGCGATGCGCTTCGGAAACGGCATTCGACGTACCGGGATGTGCTCGGTGAGCCCCTTGGAATCCGGGGGATGTACACCGTGCCGGAAGGTCACGCCGAAGAAGTCCAAGAGTATCCCTTAGTTGAAGGGCGCCGCGCGTGCGACCCACTTCTCGAGGTCCTTCTCTTTCGGATTGAGCGGATCACCGGGGTGGATGATGCCGGCAGGGCATCGTTCCGCGGCCTGCACCATCTGAGCATACGTGCCGGCGAGTTGGTCCTTGATGTACGCTTGCTTGTTCTCGTCGTAGGCGAACATGCGGCCGTTCAGATTCGTGCACTCGTTGCACGTCGTGCAGCGGGCCGTTTCGATCCACGCCTCCATCGCGAGGTCGTCGTCATCGTCGTCCGCTTCCGGCTCGGGCTCAGCCGCGACCGGAGGGGCCGCCTCTGCGACATCAGGTGCCGGCGCCGCCACCGCGGCGACTGGGGCGGCCGGCGCAACGGCCGCCAGCGACCCGTCTCCGTCGACCGGACCAATCGGATCGAGGCCCCGTGCGGACCCCGCCCGTCCGAGCAGGTCCGCCACGGTAGCCTCTCCGTCTCCGATCGCCAGCAGACCCTCCGCCATGCGGCGCGCGATGGCGCGTGGGTATGTGACCCTGAGGTCCGCCAGCTTCTGTTCGTATTCCTCGCGAAGCTGCTCGAGCTTCTCTTCGAGTTCGGCTTCCATCTTCGTCTCGACCTGGTCGCGAACCGAGTCCGGGACGTCGAGACCGGCGAGTTCGCGGAGTTGATGCCAGAAACTCAGCCGATCTTCGGCGAGGGCGACCATCTGCGTCGATACGCGCAGTCGGTCGAGCTTCTTGTCGCCATCGAGCGTCCAGATGAAGGGCCTTCTGCCCTCGCGTTCGTCCTCACCGAGAGCCATGAACTCGTGGAACGGGATCATGGAGTCGTCCCAGTCCTCACGTGGTTCCTTCCGGAAGTTCTTCCGGAATCGCGCCTCCGTGGCCGCCCAGTCGGCGGTGGTCATCGGAAGATCCATGGACGCCGGCTCACCGTCGTCGTCGACGTAGTCGAGCGAGTAGGTGGGCCATACCTCGTCCATCGCCGGATTTCCGTCGAGCGACAGGCAGTCCGCAAGATCGGGTCCGCCGTCCGGGTCGTAGGTCAGGAACGGGAACGCCCGGCACTCGAGCGCCAGCCTTGCCGCCGTCGGGGACCAGTCGTCCGCGGTTCCGTGCTCCACGGGGCACGGTGTGTAGATGTTGAAGATGGCCGGTCGGCGGGCATTGAGGCCCTTGATCACCCCGGCAATGAGGTGGGAAGCGGAGGCCTGCGAGGACTGGTGAACAAACACGCCTCTGTGGGCCATGGCGATGAAGGCCAGCTCCTTGCGGACCTCCGTCTTCCCTTGTTCTGCTTTGCCCCAGGCCGACATGTCGGCGACCTGGCCGGTGAATCCACTCGTGCACGCCTGGCCACCCGTATTGGAGTAGACCTGCGTGTCGAGCACCATCACGCTGATCGGTTTCCCGCTCGCCATGAGGCGGCTGAGGTTTTGGAACCCGATGTCCATCATGGCGCCGTCCCCCCCGATCGTCAGAATCGGCGGACACAGCTTGAACTCTTCATCAGAGAATCCGCGCCAATCGAACTCCTCGGTGAAAACACGGAACGCATCGTCATCGTAGGAGCCATCGACGATCTGCTCCGCGCGACGAACTGCGAGGAAGCCATCCCCCATCTTCCGCATGTGCCCCTCGAAAACTCCGATGGCGATCGAGGGCGCGTCCTGGAAGAGGTGGTTCACCCAGGGGAACGGATACGGGTTGTAGGGATAGGTGCTGCCCCAGACCGAAGAACAGCCCGTCGAGTTGGTGATACCCAGTGAGACCCTGCCCTTCCCGCTCGGACCCTGCGTGTAGTGCCAGGCCAGATCGTCGAGGGCGGCCTTCGCACTCGTGATCGTGCGGAGCTCGTCCTTCTTGGCCCCTTCCAGGTGCAGGTCGACGTGGTCGCCGGGCTGAGCAGCCGCGGAGTCGAGATCCGCGTCCGAAGCCAGGAGCGTCCGCGCCTTCTCGTCGAGCGCTTCGGTGAGTCGGTCGATGTTCTGAAGATGGGCTTCGACCCGAGGCCTCATGAGCGCCTCGATCGTGGAGGTCACGAGATGGACAGCGGTCTTCTCACCGCATCCCATGCACGCGCCGTCACCCCCGGCCATTGACCGGTAGTTGTCCTTCTTGAGCAACAGCGACGGCAGGACGCCGATGCCCTCATCGAGGTCTCGGATGTTGATGTACTTGTCGTCGGTGTCGGGGAGGCGCTCCCAGAGAGTCCAGTTCCTGCGAAGCCGATCGACGATTTCGTCGTCCTGCTTCACGGTAATGAGCGCCTGCTCGGGGCAGACGTCGACGCAGATGTTGCAGCCCTTACACGCCTCTGGATTGACCGTGATCGAGAGCAGTCCACCCGTGTTCTTCTCACGGGACTCGGGGAGATCGAAGAAGGGCGCCGTCTTGGCGAGCGGGAACTCCGCGAGCACCGGATAGACCTTCGCCCACTCCTCTTCGAGTCTGCTCCGACGGTCCGCATCCCAGTTCAGCTTCCCGACGACGTTCTCGAAGGCAGATGACGCGACCTCCCCAAAGGTGTTGAACGGCACACCCTTCAGGATCTTCCTCGATTCACGCGCCAGGTGCTTGGTGATCTGCCGCATGTGGTCGAGCGGTCGACCGTTCGCAGCGTGGAGCACGGCCGTGTCGAAGAGGTCCTCGACCGGGGTGACGACACCCGGAATGGCCGCGTCCGGGCACTGGACCCAGCACTGGCTACATCCCGTGCACTTGTCGGCCACGAAGTCCGGCACCTCGAAGCGGATTCCGGTCATGTCCCGAATCGAGCTCGAGGCAGCCGGCATCACGCTCACGGCGGCGAACGGATCGGCGATGGTGTCCTGACCGATCGCGCACACCGCGCACACCTGCTCGTAGAACCGGCCCGGATTCGCGAGGCCTTCCTCGGCGTCGGGGGAGTCCATCTGGATGGGGATGTGCCCGCCCGGGGCGACCTGATCTTCGATGCTCTCGAGGGCTTCCGCAGTGGATACCTCGAACACCTCGTCCCACCCGCGTCGGATGACCCTCAGGTTGTCCTCGACGACTCTCTCGCCGAGGTGTCCGAACTTCTTCTGGGTCTGAGCACGCATACCCTCGAAGAGTCGCGCTTCATCCATCCCTTCCTGTTCCAGGAGGGGAGAGCAATGGAAAAAGGCTCCCAGGAATGCAGCGCCCTGCATTCTGTAGCGCAGTTCTGGATCGGATGCCTCATCCGAAGCGATTCCGAACCCGTCGAGGGCGAACACCCGGATCTTCCGATCCCGGATCTCGCGCCTGGAGTGCGCGGGCAGGGAAGCCCACACCTCATCCGCCGGCTCGTGACTCTGGATGACGAAGACCCCTCCATCCTGCAAGCCGGCCAACGGGTCTGAGTGACCGAAGACGTTGCCGTCGGGCGCCAGAACGACGGTCACGTGTTTGAGCTCCGCGTTGAGCCTGATCGGCTCGTGCGAAAGGACGGAGTAAAACGTCGTCGGCTGACCCTTCTTCTCCGATCCGTACTTGGGATTCGCCTTCACGTGGAGTCCGAACAACTCGAACGCTGTCATCGTGAGGTTCTTGCCCATCGTGATTGCGCCCCATCCACCGACGGAGTGGATGCGGAGTGCGGTCGAGCCCGGCGGCAACAGATTGAGGTCTCCCGCCGACTCGAGCGCCATGCCCCCGAGGCCCGGATACTCGTCGAGCAGGCGCTCCTGCCAGATCTGCAGCTTCGGGAGGCGCGTGCCCCGCCGAATGAAGTCGATACCCAGGTAGTACTGCCGCCTGCGTCCACCGTCGGGCAGCATGTTGTTCACGGCTGCCACGATATCGCCTGCCTGCAGGTCTCGACTACCGAATCCGAAGCCCGCTGAGTAGAAGTCGGGCATGCCATCCGGGGGCACCATGGCGAGGCCGGCGAACGGGGCGGGCGCCGTGGATCTGGACGCCTTCCCTCTTCCCTTTCCATTTCCGTTCTGCGCGCGCCAGTTCTCCATCCCCATCGTCATCGCCGCACGAATCTCGCGCAGCAATGGCGCATCGACCGCGAGCGGCTGATCACAACGCTCGAAGACGGTCACCGCTTTGATCCCCTTCAGCAGCGACGTGATCACGTCCGACGGGAACGGCCTGAACATGCTCACATTCACCACGCCGATCTTGAGCTTGCGTTCGGCGCGCAGATAATCCGCCACCAACTCGAGGTTCGGAATCACCGAGCCCTGACCCGCGAGCACGTATTCCGCATCCTCCATCCGGTAGCCGCTGGCCCGCGTGTACTGGCGACCCGTCAGTGCGGCCCACTCGGCCATCGCGCGGTCGGTGAGTTCGGCGATGTGGTCGAAGTAGAAGGGCCTCTGAGCAGCGATGCCCTGGGCGTAAGAGTCCTGGTTCTGAACGGTCCCGAGCATGGCCGGATAGTCGACGCTGAACAGCTCCGGAATCCGACGACGAGTCGGCCCGAAGGTCAAGCGCTGCGAGGGTGTCGGGCAGTCGATCTCGTCCGCAGGATCACCGAGATACTCGAGGATCGCTTCCGGTTCGGCGAGCACGACGGACTCGAGCAGATGACTGGTCAGGAAGCCATCCTGCGCGCTCAACCCGGGCGTGAGACCGAGCTCCGCAACGCGATGCGCGATGAGTGCGAAATCTCCTGCTTCCTGCACGTCCTTTGCGAAGAGCTGGAAGAAGCCCACGTCGTCGACGGCGTGATAGTCGTCGTGGCCCGCATGCACGTTGAGCGCGTGCTTGGTCATCGCCCGCGCAGCGACGTTGAGCACGTAGGTCAGTCTCTTGCCCGTGGCCGCATAGAGCGACTCGTGCATGTAGGCGATGCCCTGACCACTCGAGAAGTTGGTCGCGCGGAGCCCGACCATGCTCATGCCCGCGGTAACCGCGGCAGCTGCGTGTTCCCCTTCCGGTTCAAAGAAGAGGAGGCGCCGACCGTTCACGTTGGTCTTGCCCTTGGCCACTGCGTCGGCCCACCCCTCGCCCATCTGCGTGGAAGGCGTGATCGGATATGCGCCCGCCGCCTCGCTCGCGTTGGTCTCGGCGTGGACCACGGCTCCGGTACCGTCCGTCGCCGTGCGGATCCCCGGAAAACGTGGGCCGCCTTGAGCCCCTTTCGCCCGCTCTATCATGCCGCCTCACTTCCCACGGAATCGAGAACCCCGGGAAACTGCTGTCCCTCGAGCCACACGATGGCCTTCGTCGGGCATCGCTCGATCGCCTTGGGGTTTTCCAGTTGAATGGAGTCGTAATCGATCACGGCCAGTCCATCGACCATTTCGATGAGCCCGGCCTCGGCGTCGATGGCGCAGCGTCCACACGCATTGCACGCCACCGAGCAGACCGACTCTGCCGCTTCGCCTCGCAGCAGGCTCTTGCACTGCACCAGGAGGTGATGCTCCTGGGGCATCAGGACGAAGAGATCCAGAGGGCACGCGTCCACGCAGTCACTGCAGGCCGTGCACGCCTCCGGGTCCACCACGGGGAGCCCGAAGGGGCTCATCGTGATCGCATCGAAGTCGCAGGACACGGCGCAGTCGGCGTATCCGAGGCAGCCCCACGTGCAACCCTTGCCGCCCCCGGTTACCGCTGCCGCTGCCGCGCAGCTTTCAATGCCATGGTAGGTGGCCTTGTACGGCGCGACGTCGGTGCCTCCGGCGCAGAGCAGCCTGGCCACCCTCCGGTCGGCGCTTCCCGCCGCCACTCCGAGGTAGCCGGCGACATCATCTCTCTCGTCGGCACCCATGACGGTGCACTCGGCGGGAGCGGCCGCACCTTCGATCACCGCTTCCGCGAACGCGCGGCAACCCGCCTGGCCGCAGGCCCCGCAGTCGGCGCCGGGAAGCAGGTCCCGTACACCATCGATGCGCGGGTCCTCCCACACCTTGAATTTGGCATTCACCAGCGAGATGAGCCCGCCGAAGGTGGTCGCGACACCGCCGAGAATTGCTACGGAGCCAACGATTTCGCCAGGAGCCAGGAGGGTCAGGACCATCATCAGGGGCTCCTCAGACGCCCTCGAGATCGGTCTGCGTGAGAAGCCATGCAGCCAGCTTGTCGGCCGAGGTCACCTCGGCGGCGACTTCACCGTCCGGTCCGTCCCCTACGACCACACCGCTGGCCGGTTCAGACCCGAAATCCGGGCCAGGCCGCGTGGCGAGGGATCGCAGGTGCACGATCTCCTCCAGCCAGGTGGGAGCCCTTCGGCCACGGCCGACCTCGGCATCGTCCGGCATCTGGTTCACGGTCAGCCTGCCCCATGGCGCACCCGAGGCGTCCGGATCGTGAACGAAGTGCGCTTGCTCGGGACGGGCCTGGTCGAACAGCAAAGCGACTGCGGGATGCTCGGTGCGCGATACGGCCGCTAGATCAGCAGGGTCCGCGGTCTGAATGACCATCGTGCCGGGCGTGATGAGGCGAGCGAGGGGCGCAGGAGTAGTCGGACCGCTCGTTGCGAGGATCAGCGTCACGGTCCCGTCGAGGAACTCGCCGAGTCCGGCTGGGAGGCAGTCGTCCCCCTGCAACTCGATGACGAGCGGAGGAGCGAGTTGTCGCTCCGCCCGATTCCAAAGCCTGAAGGGCAACGGACCCAGTAGGTGGCCGTGTTTGTCCGGGTCGAAGATCCCGGCGCGCGCCAACTCGATTGCACGGGAAGCCCCGAACACCCGCCCCACGTGCGCCAACGCGTCTTTGACGGCGTCACGGAGATCACCACCCGGCTCCAGGCTGACCCGATGCAGGTCCATGGAAACCGAAAAATCGGT
>JBDGVT010000167.1:0-10427 GCA_039585495.1 Gemmatimonadota bacterium
GGCGATCGCGCTGCCCGGTATCTCGGGCGGATAACTGATCGCGGGAACGAACGACAATGCCGCGCTGAAATTCTCCGGTTTGAGCAGCGACCGTACGTACTGCATGTGCGGATGCCCAGGGTCGGCTTCGTTGACCAGGGGCCCAAAACGGCGCTCGAGCTCCCGGGTCGTAGCACGAGAGAAGTCCTGCGTGTGGAAGGTCGGCGGCGGAGCCATCGAGCCCGCGTCGACTGCAGGACCGTCGCCCCTCCCTGAAAGACCATGGCACGTCCAGCACATGGTATCGTAGATCGCGCGGCCCTGGATCTGATCGGGCGTGAGCGCGAAGGAAGGTGGTCCCGTTTCAGCTGCAGCGGTCTGCCCGACGACGTTGGTCGGTGCCTCTGAGGGGGCCCCGCATGCGCCGAGTAAGACTGCGAATCCGATCAGCAAGGACGTACGCATGATTGTCTCAGAATCTCTTGTCATTGCTCCCACTCCCCCATCGTCCGCGGGCAGGCGGGCTATCTGAACTCCAGATCTTCGAACTCCTCAAGCTGAATCTCGGGAATGACGTAGGGAGATGTCTGTAGGACGAATCCTGTTGGCCGGGAGGGGAGATGCCCGACTGATTAGCGCCGCGCGGGAAACCGCAGGGTCAGGAGCTGGGTCGAGGCGCGGGGTCGGACCCCTTCGCGACGGGTGTTCGTTCCTCTGAGATCCGCCGGACGTTCTCGGCGAAGTCCGGATAGAGCGCCAGGGTCCGGTCAAAGGCCTCTCTGTCGAGGATGTAGACGTCGCAGTATTCGAGCGCGCGTACCGTCGCGCTCCGCCTCTGCCTGTGAAGCAGTGCGAGTTCCCCGAAGAAATCGCCATCCGAGAGCCTCCGGAGGACGGTGGCCCCGTCGGGGTCGATCACCTCGACGGTGCCCTTACTGATGAAATAGACGTGCCGCCCGAACTCGCCAGCGCGGACGATCACATCGCCGGGGGTATAGACGGCCGCGCGCATCTCCACGCACAGGTCCTGGACCAGCTCCAGCGAAGCGTCCTTCAGGAATGACACCTTACGCACCAGGCCCCGCTTGAGCACGAGCGACATCTCCCGCCGCAGTGTCGTCGGCAGATCGTTCAGGACCGTAGACTCATCGTATCCGAGTTGGTGTTCCCAGAGGTATCTGTAGTAATCGAAGACATGACGCTGCAGGTGCTGCGGGACCCGTCGATATCGGAAGAAGCCGGCGAGTCGCTCCATCGTCGCGACGTAATGGGTCTTGGCGGTATCCATCCGCGACAACAGGCTCGCCACGTTCCCGATGACATACCCGTACACACCCACCCCAAGGATCATCACGATCATGGAGTAGATCGCCTGACCGGACGTGGCCGGAGTCACGTCCCCGTATCCCACGGTTGTGAGCGTGGTAACGCACCAGTACAGCGCATCCAGGTACAGGTCGTCGGTGCCCGGGCCCAGCGATGCACCTTCCAGAACGATCCATCCGCACGCCAGCCAGTGCGCGGAGAGTCCCAGCCAGAACGCGAAGAACGCCAGGCGTATGGCAATCGGATGCAGAAGAGAGTCGTGACGCCAACCCATCAGATTCGGGAACAGATGGGTGAGCTTCACCAGACGAAGTAGATGCGCCTGGGGCATCCCGAGCATGAGGCCGAGCGGGAGGGCGGCCACCGCGTCCACGGCGAGTCCGAGCCAGCTCCGATCTCTCGAAAGCCCGGCCCGGCGGCGATGGAGCCGCCATGCGAAATCGGCGGTGAGCAGGCTGGTAAGCGCCAGGTCGGCACCCAGGCCGAGTGGGGCCGAGCCGGGCCTCAAGACCAGCGCGTGAGGTATCGCGAAGGCGGCCAGGATGACGGCGACGCTCACGGCCGTGTCCCAAACGTTCAGGAGGATCGGGGTGCCCGACTGTGCCGGCCCCCTCAGATTTCCTGCCTGAGAACGATCGTCCATCATGGAAAATGCCCCGGTCGGTCGACTTCGGCCAGTTGCCCGAGAGGTGTCTGTGATCCCGGGTCCGACTGAGTCGAGCCTATCGACGCTCGGGTTGTTCGTTAGACACTCCCGCATGGAGCCGCGGCCCTGAAGCTGCTCCCCAGCGCCACCGCGGATCTGCGACACCCGTGTACCGTCCGGAGTTCGGATTGCGGGACAGCACGTTGAGGCGAGCGAAGTAGACGTCTGAGTCCTGCGTCCGCACCTCGTAGCCCGCCGCGCGCGCAGCCGCCACGCCCGGAGGCTCGGCCTGCGATCCAGGCAGGACTTCGAACGTCCAAGACGTGGTCGAGGGGTGGAAACGCGCGCCCGCGACGGCATCCTCCAGTGACGATCCGAGGACCTCCGTCCGCACCAGCGTCTGAACGAGAGCTGAGATGATGCGCCGGCTCCCGGCCCCACCCAGCACGTAGTCGAGCCGATCGTCCCGAACTGCCACGATTGGCGATTGCGACGACCAGGGCCGGTCGCCCGGTTCCACGTAGCCGAGGTAGCCACCCAAGGTCGCCGCGTAGAGGAATCCCAATCCCGGCGTCGCCACGCGCGAGCCGCCGGTGAGGCCGAGGGACTGGGTCATCGCCACGGCCATTCCGTCTGCGTCGACGACGGACAGGTGCGTGGTATGCTCCGCTTCGGGTCGCTCGGCGCCCGAAGGAGTCACTGCACCGACGCCCACCAGCTGAGCTGCCCGGACATCGGCGAGCTCACGCGACACGGTCCACGCGGCGTCCTCGACATGGGGGCGTTCGTCTTCCCAAGCCGTATCACGATCCTCGAAGGCCATCAGGAGCGCCCGACCGATCGCGAAGGCGGCGGCGTCGGGGCCCATGTCGCTCAAGTCGACACGATCCAGGATCTGCAGCGCCTCGATCGTCGTGGCTCCTGACGCCGGAAGATACGTGCCGACGAGTTCCAGTTCGCCAAAATGGCCCCGCACGACGATGGACGGCTCGGCCACGTAGTTCGCTAGATCGGAAGCGGCGACGTGGGCGTCTCTGGCTTCGAAGTCGGCCACCATTCGCGCTGCGACCGAGCCTCGATAGAAAACCTCAGGCCCTTCTTCCCCGATGGACCGAAGCACAGCCGCGAGTGCCGGCTGGCGGAGTACTTCCCCCGCTCGGTAGGCCGAGCCGTCGGGCTTCAAGAACGCCTCGCGGGCCCCATCCGACAGAAGGAGACGATCGCGCACCCCTTCGAGTCGTGCGGCTTCGCCTTCGCTCAGCTCGAATCCACCCTCAGCGAGGCGAAGCGCAGGCTCGATCACCCGAGAGAGGGGCATCGACCCGGCCTCGTCCAGGAGACGGGCGAGGCCAGCGACCGTACCGGGGATCGCCACGACCCCGTATCCGTCCTCGACCTCGGCGGCGGAATCCGGATCGTAGGCCACCGGCACCTCCGTGGTCGCGTCGATGCCGAACGCGGATCCATCCGGACGCCAGATGAGCGCCTGAGTGCGCCCCCCGAGCCCCGACTGTGTGGGCTCCGCTACCGCCAGCGCGAACGCCGTCGCAACGGCTGCATCGACCGCGTTGCCGCCGTCACCGAGGATCTGTGCTCCAGCCCGCGTCGCCACCTCCGAACCCGACACGACCATTCCATCGGCTGACTCGGCGACGCGGCCGAGGACGGCTTGCACGGTCGCCGAGCGATCGCCCGCCGATGGACCGCACGCGGCGGCCAGGAGAACGAACGGAAGAACGTGGCGGCGTGACGACATGAGCTTTCTACTCCTCCGGGGGCAGAATGAGCGGGTCCAGGAAGAAACCCGCTAGCTCGGCCCTCCCTGCCAGGCCGGACTTCCTGTAGACCGCCACGGAGTGCTGGCGGACAGTGCGCTCGCTTGTCTCCGATGCCCGGGCGATCCGCTTGTGGCTTTGTCCTTTCAAGAGGCTCAAGGCCACGCTCTTCTCGGTGGGCGTCAGCGCCCATTCGTCGAACTGGCCGGAAATGGCGGACCCGAACCCACGAAGCTGGGAGGAGGCCCTCTCTTCCCATTCGGTTCTTTCGCGCTCGATCCTGTCCGACTCCTTCGTCACCTGGGTCAGACGGACTTGAGTGACGTACCAGCCCCAAGCCAGATATCCAGCGGCGCCGACACTCAGCGTGATCATGGCCAGTTCGAACAGAACATGAATGCTGAACAAGGTCGTCGGCTGATCGAGGATCAGGTCGACAACCCCGCCAACCACGATGCATAGGAAGATCGCCGCCAGCAGGAGGGGGATGCCACGGCCCTCGGGGTTGTCCAGAACTCGCATCGGGACCTCCAGCAAACGCCCTGTCAGCCCAGGTGCCAGGCCATGAGGAGCATATAGGGCAAATGCCGGATGGCCGAGAGCACCAAGGGATGACAGCGTTGGGTGTCGAGGAAAAATAGACGGAGGAACCCATGATGCCACAGCCCCTTCATCCGGCGATCGTCCACTTCCCGATCGTGCTCGCGGTCGCGCTTCCGATCGTCACGATCGCGGCGCTTCTTCTGATCATGCGCGGAGAGGAGGCGAGGCGCGTCTGGCTACCTGTGCTGTTCGTCGCGATCGCCCTGGCCGGATCGGCCTGGATCGCGGTACAGACCGGGGCACGTGAGGAGGACGCTGTAGAGGACGTGGTCTCCCGGTCAGCAATCCACGAACACGAAGAGGCTGCAGAGGTCTTCATGCCGCTCACGTTCGCGATGCTCCTGCTCGTCGGGGGCGGTCTCTTCACAAACAGGGTCGGCAAGGTCGCGCGTCCCGCTGCCGCGGTGGCGTCGGTCGTGCTCCTGGGGTTCGGGTTCCAGGTCGGGGAGTCGGGAGGTGAGTTGGTCTATGAACACGGCGCCGCCAGCGCCTATGTGGCCAGTTCAGATCAGGGACCGGATCGCGCCGACAACCGGCACGAGCGAGATGGACGCGAACACGAAGACGAGGGCCGCGACCAGGATGACCGGCGGTGAAGGCGCGACACGCAGACAATCGATGAAGCGACCGGCGCGTTGAAGTTTCGGGTGGAGACCCCCTAGCGCCGGAGCGGTCGCGGCGGCTACCGCCCTTCCACCACCAGCCACTCCGTGTGGCGCTTGATGGTCCGCGCAACGACCCAGGCCAGAGTGCTCACGCCCAACACCCAGGTCCAGCCGCGGTCCAGGGAGAAGGCGCCCTGGACCGACCAGCGTCCCGCCGCGTCGAAAACGGACATGAGTACGATCACTGCGAACAGCCCGTTGTATTCTCTCCGCAGCACGTTTCGGAAGGAGAACGACAGGTCGGGGCGGGCGTATCGCCTCGGGCTTGGGATGAACGCAGGCGTCCGGGCGGCCCACTCCAGGTAGGGCTCGCCGAACTTGTCCCGGAGAAAGGCCTCCTCCGAGAACATGATCCGCTCATAGTAGAGCCAAAAAACGAGCGTGTAGATCAGCACCATCCACCAGACTCCAGTGAACGTCGTCACGCCGAGGCCCATGAAGTAGTTGCCGACGTAAAGCGGATGACGGACCACCGAGTATGCGCCGGTCGTGTTCACACGGTCCGCGAATTGGCGTCCCGTGTTTCGGCCTGAAGTGCCTTTCGGCGCGTGCCCGACCGTGTGCGCCCGGATCAGGAATCCGAAGAAGCTCACGCCGAGGCAGATGGCCTCCCACGAGCGGCTGGTGAACCACGCACCCTCGACGTTCCACTCGCGAACGAACAGCAGAAAGAACGCGATCAGGCTGAGCGGGAGATAGCTACGCCACCGGAAGAGCCAATTCCCGGCTTTCGTGAATTCCTCGGTGAGCGGCAATCCTGCCTCCTTGGGGTCCCGTCAACTTCGTCGAGGGGGCGGACCGTCGACAGTCCCTGCGCAGGCGCCGTCCCTGGGGGTGCCGTTGCGGACCAACTGCATGACGAGTCACTATTCGATCCATAGAACGTTATCGGTCCAACCAACAGGCAGGAGCAATCGCATGGTCAACCTTCGTTCGCTGAAGTACGTCGTGGCCCTGTCCGCCATCGCGCTGGTTCAAGCCTGCGGCGGGGACAGCACTCAGCCAGAAGCTTCGGCTCCCGCGCTGGCCCTCGTCAGCGGAAGCGGTCAGACCGCGGTCGCAGGTGCGGCCGTGGCCGATCCACTCGTGGTTCGTGTTACCCGAGACGGCAGCCCTCTGGCCGGCGCGAGCGTGACCTGGACGGTCACCGCGGGTGGGGGTAGCCCTTCTCCAGCAAGCTCGGTGACGGACAGCAACGGCCAGGCGTCCACGACATGGACACTCGGCTCAACCGACGGAAGCAACACGCTCGAGGCATCGGTTTCCGGAGCGACTGGATCGCCGATCGAATTCACGGCGACCGGCACCCCCTTCACGCCACCGGCCGCGGCGTCGGTTACCATAGGCGACAACTTCTTCGACCCCACTCAGAGTACGGTCGCGGTCAACGGAACCGTGACGTGGACCTGGGGAGGAAGTAGCACGCACAACGTCACCTTCGGGAGCGGCGCCTCGCCGACCCAGACATCGGGCACGTATGCGATGACTTTCCCGAGCGCCGGGTCCTTCACGTACCAGTGCACGATTCACCCCGGACAAATGAACGGGACGATCGTCGTACAGTAGATGCCGTGGCCGGGGGTCGATCTGATGCCCCCCGGCCCGGCCCCTGCTCATCGTTCTATTTGATGACCTCGACGTATGTCACGAACAGGATCTCATCGAAGGTTCGGTTCAGCGTACTGCTGGTGAACTGACGCATGACACTCGCGCCTCCCCAGACCACTCGATCGCCCTCGGTGACCTCCATCCCATCCGCCGCGATCCACGTCGCCGCCTCTTCGGTCTCGACCTCCAGGTAGGTGTATCCACCGCCGTTGAGCACCTGGAGCACTACGCCTGCCGAGCCCGCTGGGACGGGTGGCGCAGCGGTCATGGCCGACGCCGGCCGGTACCCGCCGACGAAGTAGAGCAGTTCGAAGGTCCGATCCAGGGCGTTGCTACGAAACTGCTCCATCGGGAATGCATCCATCATCTCCGTTGATCTGCACGCGGGCGTACGTATATCCGCCTCCATCCATCTGCTCCAGGACGACCCCTACCATGGCGGACGCGGACGACTGAGGAGCAGTCAGAGGTGGATGGTCCGCTGGAAGCCCTGTGGAGGCCCCATTCTGGGTGTCGGACTGGGGCGTGTCGTTCGCGGTCGAGCAACCCGCGATCAAAGCGGAGAGAACCAACACTGCCGCGGCACGTGACGCGGTGCGGGGAGAGGTCATGTTGAGAAGATCCTGGTCATGTATGAAGCAGGGTGTATGCCACCGCCGAATCGGCAACCGATAGCGCTCGAGAGACAACCGGCTCGAGCAAGGATATCCAACAAGAAGATGCCGAGGACAGCCTTCCCGGTGTGTCGGGATCCCTCAGTTGGCTCTCGTAGGGAGATCTGATGTTGCTCTCGCCCCTCCCCACTCGTGCGATTCCCAGTGCAACTTCGAGCGCCACCCGGTGGTCTAACCCCTGACGCCAACCGGACGTGAGGAGAATGATGGACGAGACGCAGCAGGAAGAGGCTTCGCCGAGGGACCCACATCGCGAGGAGGCCGCCCAGGTCATTCACGGTGCCGCGGCTGTTGCCGGGGCGATCGGGTTCTTCTCGCCGATACCAGGAGCGGATGCGGTACTGATCAGCCCGATCCAGGCGGGCCTGGTGCTCAAGCTCTCGTCGGTCTACGGACAGCGGCCCAGCGCGGGCCGCCGGCTACGCGGCGATTGCGCAGCTCATGGGCAAGGGTTCGTCTCGCCTCGTCGCGGCCCTGATTCCAGGGGTCGGGAACGTCGTAAGGGGAGGCGTCGCTGCCGGGCTCACCGAAGCCGTTGGCTGGGCGGCAGTCGAGAATCTGGAGGAGAGCGGTAACCTCTAGGTTGCGCACTCCCCACAGCGTGTAGGATACTGGCTCCGGTCTGATCTCACCGACGCGGAAAGCCTGCACTATGTCCGACGCCGTCACCCGCCTGAATGCTGCCCTGAGCGGCCGTTACGTCATCGAGCGGGAACTCGGTGAGGGCGGGATGGCCACGGTATACCTGGCCGACGACATCAAGCACGAGCGAAGAGTCGCGGTGAAGGTCCTGAAGCCCGAGCTGGCCGCCGTCGTGGGTGCCGAACGCTTCCTGGCCGAAATCAAGACGACGGCCAACCTGCAACACCCGCACATCCTGCCGCTGCACGATTCGGGGGAGGCCGACAGCTTCCTCTTCTATGTGATGCCCTACGTAGAAGGGGAAACGCTCCGTGGACGAATCGAGCGCGAGAAGCAGTTGTCCGTGAAGGACTCGATCGCGATCACGAGGAAAATCGCGAACGCTCTGGACTACGCGCACGGTCGGGGTGTGGTACACCGTGACATCAAACCCGCGAACGTGCTTCTCAGTGAGCAGGGTGAGCCTCTGGTAGCGGACTTCGGCATCGCGCTCGCAGTAGCCCAGGCCGGTGGGGGACGCATCACCGAAACGGGCCTCAGCCTGGGTACGCCCCACTACATGAGCCCCGAGCAGGCCACCGGGGATCGTGACATCGACCCACGCTCCGATGTCTACGCCTTGGGGTGCGTGCTCTTCGAGATGCTCGCCGGCCAACCTCCTTTCTCGGCGTCGACTGCGCAGGCGATCCTCGTGCAGATCCTGACGACCGAGGCCCCACCCGTCACCCGCATGCGCCGGACGGTGCCCGCGCACGTCGAGAGCGCCCTCGCCCGCGCGCTGGAGAAGCTGCCCGCCGACCGCTTCGAGGGCGCGTCCGACTTCGCGGCGGCACTCGACGACGAGGGCTTCCGGTACGCGGCGACGGCGGCCATGGCCAGCGCGACCGTCGGAGGCACCACGACGACGCGGCAAGACACGAGGCCCTGGCACCGCGACACGCGCTCCACCTCGGCCATCTTCCTCGGCCTGGCCATGACGATTCTGGCGGCTTGGGGTTGGATGCGGCCTACGCCGCCTCCGATCCCCGGCGTGCCGACTCGAGCGCCGATCACGGGATTGGAGATGACGGTACCCCTGTTCGGAGGGTGGCGGCTCGCGATCTCACCCGACGGGAAGTGGATTGTCGCCGGGAGTTGGCCGGACCTCTACATCCGCGCTGCGGACGATTTGTCGTGGCGTGTCCTGCCGAATACCGACGGAGCCACGAACCCGACCTTTTCGCCGAACGGTCAGTTCGTCGCGTATGACACGAACGACCAGATCCTGAAGGTTCCGATTGCGGGAGGCCCGGCGTTGCCCATTGCGGCAGGCGGGAACGCGCATTGGGGTGCGGACGATACGATCGTCTACACGAACGACGGCGAGCTCTTCCGCGTCGCCTCGTCCGGGGGGGACCCGCAACTCCTGCTCAGCAGCACGGATTCCCTCCGCGTCACCCGACCACACCTTTTGCCAAACGGACGCGCCGTCCTATTCGGCACAACGTCCAGTCTCGAGACCTCTCAAATCGGCCTGTTCGACCTCGAGAGCGGCGAAGTCCGAACCATCGTGCCGGGAGGCAATCACCCGCGGTACGTGAACACGGGGCACATCGTGTACGGACACGCCGACCAGGCGCTCATGGGCGTCCCGTTCGACCTCGAGACCCTCGAGGTCACGGGGACACCGGTTACGCTGCTACCGGAGTTGACCGTCTACTCTGGCGGGGCGTCTCAGTTCGCGGTTTCGGCAAGCGGAGCCATCGTGTACGATCGGGACACGGATGCTTCGCGTGGTGAGGGCAGCACACGAAAGTTCGTCGAGGTAGCGCTGGACGGTACAGCCACCCCACTCCCACTGGCCGCGGGGGACCTCGACCTCCCCCGCTACTCGCCCGACGGTCGCACAATCGCCCACGACGACACGCGGGATGTGCGCCTGTACGACCTCCTGTCTGGAGCCAATCCGATCTTCGGCGACCAGGGGGAAAGCAGATACGCCGTCTGGTCGTCCACCGGGGAGCACCTCTTTTACCGAGGGGCGCGGTCTACCGGTCTCTCCTTCCGGAGGCCGGCAAACGGAATTGAGGCATCGGTGACAATCCATCCTGTCGGCGCACCCACGCTACTCGACATCGCCCCGGGCGACAGCATCGGCATTGGGTTTCGTGGCGATGGTCCCACGAACCCGGACCTGTACGTCGTCCGGTTCGCGGAGGACAGTGTCACCTTCGAACCGTTGCTCAACGCTGCGTGGAACGAGGCCAACGCCGACATCTCACCCGACGGACGTTGGGTCGCGTATCAGTCCAACGAGAGTGGCGAGTATCGGGTCTACGTGCACAGCTTCCCCGAGCTCACCGGTCGCCACTCGATCTCGACCGGGCTCGGTGTCGACCCTGTGTGGGCGCCGGATGGTCGGCGTATCTACTACCGCAGCGCCAGTGGCTTCTACGCGGTGGATGTCTCCTATGCACCGAGCTTCTCCGCCGGCCAACCCCGTCTCCTTTTCGAGGAGCCGAGATACGCC
>JBDGVT010000168.1:0-6945 GCA_039585495.1 Gemmatimonadota bacterium
ATGCGGGCGTCCGAGACCGTGTCCGTCTCGCTCGACGGCGTCCGCGTGGGGGCCGAGGCGCTCCTGGGCGAGGCCGATCGAGGACTCAACTATGCGCTCGAGGCGCTCGATCTGGGCCGTGTCGGCGTAGCCATACAGGCCGTCGGCGTCGGGCGAGCGGCCATGGAGCACGCTACCGCCTACGCTCTGGAACGTGAGCAGTTCGGGACTCCGATCGCCCGTTTTGGAGCGATCCAGGCAAAGCTGGCAGAGATGGCCCACCGGCTGTCCGCCGGGCGAGCTCTCGCCCACGAGGCGGCAGGGGCGCTGACCGCGTCGCGCAACGGGGCCGGACATTCGCGGACCGGACTCGACGGAGTCACTTCCAGGGCGGCGATGGCGAAGCTCGCGGCGAGCGAGGCGGCGAGTTGGGCTGCGGACGAAGCGATCCAGATTTTCGGAGGCTACGGGTATATGCGACACTATCCCGTCGAGAAGCTCCTTCGAGACGCGAAGGGCGCCGAGATCTACGAGGGAACGAACGAGATCATGAGACGCGTGATCGCTGGCGAGATGCTGAGGGATGCCGGCGGATGATGTAGGGGATGACCGGAATACCAAGTGAGGCGGTATCGCCGCCGATTCGGGATAGCAGCAACAACGAACCACCGAGGAGAGAATGAAGATCTTCGATCTGATGTCCGAGCGTGAACACGAGCAACTCGCCTTCTGGAACGATTCCGAGTCCGGATATCGCGGAGTGATCGCGATCCACGACACTTCGTTGGGTCCGGCGCTCGGTGGCACGCGTTTCTGGAACTACGAGTCGGATCGCGCCGCGATCATCGACGCGCTCCGGTTGTCGCGCGGCATGACCTACAAGGCGGCGATCGCCGGTCTGAACCTCGGAGGCGGCAAGTCGGTCATCTGGGGTGACAACCGGACGATCGATCGTGAGATGATCTTTCGCGCGCACGGCCGAGCCGTCGATTCGCTCGGCGGACGCTACATCACGGCAGAGGACGTCGGCACGTCGCCGGACGACATGGAATACGTCTCGATGGAGACCGAGCATGTCGCGGGCCTCCTCGGACGCTCTGGTGATCCGTCGCCCGTGACCGCCTATGGGGTGTATCAGGGCATCAAGGCATCTGCTGCGGTGCGTTACGGTGACGACTCCCTGGCTGACAAGCACGTCGTCGTGCAGGGCCTCGGCCATGTCGGCTACTACCTCTGCCAGGACCTGGCCGAGGAGGGTGCGAAACTCACGGTCGCCGACATCGACGCCGAGCGGGTGAAGAAGGTCGTCGATGACTTCGGTGCAGAGGTTGTCGAGCCGGACGCGGTCTATGATGTGGACGCCGACGTGTTCGCCCCCTGCGCACTGGGTGCGATCGTGAACGACGAGACGATCGACCGGCTCAAGTTCGACATCATCGCGGGAGCGGCGAACAATCAGCTCGCGAAGGGCAGCGTGCATGGACCAGCTCTGACCGAGCGGAAGATCCTCTACGCACCCGATTACGTGATCAACGCCGGTGGGCTCATCAACGTCTACGGCGAAATCAACGAGTGGTCGCCCGAGCGCAGCAAGCGCCAGGCGGGCGATATCTACAACACACTCCTCCGGATCTTCGCGCACGCCGAAGCCGAAGGCATCGGAACCCACGCAGCGGCGAACCGCGTGGCTGAGAATCGGATCATGCGAGCAAGGCACCTGTCACGGACTTGGTGAATATGATGGAGCACCTGAAGGCGGCGGACCCTGCCGTTTACGACTCGCTGATCTCGGAGGCCCGACGTCAGGCTGACGGGCTCGAATTGATCGCGTCCGAGAACTTCGTTTCCCGGGCGGTACTCGAGGCGATGGGCTCGGTCCTGACCAACAAGTACGCGGAAGGCCTGCCCGGACGGCGCTACTACGGCGGTTGCGAGTTCGTAGATGTTGCCGAAGATCTCGCGCGCGATCGTGCAAAGGAGTTGTTCGGGGCCGAGCACGCCAACGTGCAGGCCCATTCAGGTGCACAGGCCAACATGGCTGCGTATTTCACGTTCCTCGATCCGGGCGATCGGATCCTGGGCATGGACCTCAGCCATGGAGGTCATCTCACGCATGGCTCGCCCGTGAACTTCAGCGGGCGGCTCTTCGACGTCGTCTCGTACGGAGTGCGCGAAGGCGACGGCCTGATCGACTACGATGCCCTGCGCGAGAAAGCTCGAGCGGAGCGCCCGAAGATGATCATCGCCGGAGCGAGCGCGTACCCGAGGGTGATCGATTTCGAGGCGTTCGGGGAGATCGCGCGTGAAGTAGACGCGCGCCTCGTGGTGGACATGGCTCATATCGCGGGCCTCGTCGCCACCGGACATCATCCGTCGCCGGTGCCTCATGCCGACGTCGTGACGACGACGACGCACAAGACGCTGAGAGGCCCTCGGGGAGGGCTGATTCTGTGTCGCGAGGAACATGCCAAGGGCATCGACAAGTCGGTCTTCCCGTTCATGCAGGGGGGCCCTCTCATGCACGTGATCGCCGCGAAGGCGGTCGCCTTCCTCGAGGCGCTCCAGCCCGAGTTCGGGGCGTACTCTGCCCAGGTCATCGCGAATGCCCAGGCGATCGGGTCCGGCCTCACGGAGCATGGATTCACTCTTGTGAGTGGAGGAACGGACAACCACCTCATTCTCGTCGACCTGAGGGCGAGCCACGACGAGTTGACTGGCAAGGACGCGGAGAACGCGCTCGAGGCGGCCGGCATCACGGTCAACAAGAACACGGTCCCCGGCGAGACCCGGTCGCCGTTCGTTACGTCGGGGTTGAGGATCGGCACGCCGGCTCTGACTTCGAGGGGAATGCAGGAGGACGAGATGCGGCGGATCGCGGACTGGATCGCGCAGGTGCTTCGCGACATCTCGGACGAATCGGCCATTTCGACCGTGCGTGCAGAGGTCCGTGAATTGTGCGCGTCCTTTCCGCTCTACGCGGAGCTGGCGGTAGCCGGCTGAGTGCGACGAAAGCCGCGCCGCATCTGGCATCTGGCGTCGGGCCTTTGCGTACCACACATTTTGCCCATGACCGAACTGCAATTCGCCGATGAGGTACTCGACCAGCTCCAGGAGCGGCATCCGCGCTTTCACGCGCGCTCCTACCTGTTCGTGCTGGAAGCACTTCATTCGGTGATTCAGTCTCTCGACACCCCCCGACACATTTCTGGGGGCGAACTCACCGATGGCGTTCGAGAGCTGGCACTAGGGCGATACGGTCTTCTCGCCAGGACCGTATTGGAGCATTGGGGAATCCACGAGACTGAGGATGTGGGCAGGGTCGTGTTCGCGATGGTCGAGCAAGGCATCCTCATCAAGCAGGAGGGCGATCGGCCCGAGGATTTCGCGGATCTCTTCGACTTCGAAGAGGCGTTCGAGTTGAACTACCCCTGGGCAGCCCAGGTCTGAACGAAGGGCCCCGTCCTCGAGACGGGGCGACAACCGAGACACGCCCGGCACAGCCGGGCACACCGACGGCCGAGAGCCGTCACGACGCCCATGGGAGGGGATGGACATGGTGGAAGAAAGCGGGTTTCCCCGCTGCCAGAAGTGCGAAGGCGGAATCTTGCTTCCGCTTTCGGACTACGGTAGGGATGGAGCGCCGATCCGCTACAAGGCTTGGGTTTGCTCGAGTCCCGAATGTGGATTCAACATCCGGATCGACAACGGTGAGATCACGCTCGGGCGGCAGATCGGCCAGAGCTACAAATAGCCCCGTGAGCGCGCGGCTCATCGCTGCGCATGTGTGGCGACGCGAATGACTGTTGGGTTCCCGCCGGTCCGTCCCTTCGCGAATGGTGATGTGTGGGCACTGACAGCTGACGAGGCTTCGTCGTTTGATGCCCACGCGATCCAGGCCCATGGCATCGCTCAAGATGTCCTCATGGAGAATGCCGGGAGGGCTGCTGCCCAGATTCTCGCACGCCTCTACCCCGGGGCTTCGGTACTTGGGCTGGTTGGACCGGGCAACAATGGCGGCGATGCGCTCGTAGCGTTGCGGGTGCTCTCGACGTGGGGGCACTCCGTTCGGGGCGTGCTCGTGGCCGACCGGGACCTCGACGACCCACTGCTCCATGGATGGATGCTCGATCTCGTTGCGGGAATCGACCTCGATGACGAAGGATGGGATTCTGCGTTCGCTTCAGCCGATGTCGTCCTGGACGGGATCCTCGGTACGGGCGTCCGCGGGGAGCCGCGGGAGCGTCAGGCGGCTGCGATCGATCGTGTGAACGCGAGTGGTCGCCCGGTTCTTTCGCTCGACGTCCCATCGGGGATCGATGCTACCTCGGGTGAGGTGCCGGGGGCGGCGGTTCGGGCAAGCGTGACGATCTCCTTCGGCGCTCCCAAGCTCGGTTCCATGCTTCATCCGGCGCGAGCACTCGCCGGGCGGCAGGTCAGCGCCGAGATCGGATTCCCGCCCATGACCGAGGACGATGTTTCGGTTCGAGTGGTCACGCCGGCCTGGGCACGAGCGCGACTGCCGGTACGGGAGGCGGACACCCACAAGAACCAGGTCGGGCGCGTGCTCATCGTGGGTGGACAGGTGGGCATGGCGGGAGCGGTGATCCTCGCCGCGCGAGCAGCCTTCCACACGGGCGCCGGACTCGTGCGAATCTGCTCCGCGCCCGAAAACCGCGAGGCCGTCCAGGCCGCTGTACCGGAAGCGATGTTCCTCTCGGATACCGATGTCGATGCCCTGCAGGATGCCCTGCACGCCAGTGATGCGGTCGCGGTGGGCCCCGGGCTCGGCGTGGACGAGCGTGCGGCCGCTACGTTGGGTGCTGTGTCGGCGGCGGGCGGGGCGGCTCTCCTGCTCGACGCGGACGCACTCAACCTCGCCGCGACGGGTGCCGTCGATCTTGCGGTCATGTCGGAGTCTCGGCCGGTGCTCATCACTCCACATCCGGGAGAGATGGCACGCCTCCTCGATTCTCCGGATCAGGGTCAGGGCCGTATCTCCACGGTCGAGGCAGCGGTGAACCGCTTCGGCTGTGCGGTGCTCTTCAAGGGCGCGCCGTCGCTCGTTGCTGGCACTGATTCTCCGGTATCGATCGATACGCAGACGTCGTCGGACCTCGCTGTCGCCGGCATGGGGGACACGTTGTCCGGGGTCTGTGTGGCGCTGATGGCCCAGGGACTCGATCCAGCGACCGCGGGTTCGGTGGGGCTCTATCTATCCGGGCGGGCCGCAAAGGTCGCGGGTCGTGGGGCCGGGCTCACACCCTCCGACGTGATCCGGTGGCTTCCCGAAGCACTGACCGAAACAGGTATGGGCAGTTCCGATTTGGATCTTCCATTCGTGACCTTCGATGCCGATGCGGCCCGGTAGACTGACCTGATGAACGATTCCGGCTCCAGATGCGCAAAACTCGGTCCCGGCGCCGAATTCGACCTGATTCGACGTATGATCGAGGATCCTGCGACCTTCCCGCCCGAGGTTCGTGTGGGCCCGGGTGACGACGCCGCGGTGCTCGAGGGCGGATGGGTCATCAGCACCGACCTCGCGGTCGAGGACGTGCACTTCAGGCGGGCCTGGCTGACCGATGAAGAAATCGGATACCGAGCCGGGGCGGCCGCCCTTTCCGATATCGCCGCGATGGCCGTCAGTCCCGTCGCGCTGCTCGTTTCGATCGCGGCACCGAGAGGAGGCGCCGTCGATGTGGCAGCCGTCGAGGCTGGAGTGTGTGCGGTCGCGCGAAGCGTCAACGCTTCTGTGATCGGCGGGGATGTCTCGCGATCTCCCGGGCCGCTCATGATTGACGTCGTGGCACTCGGCAGGGGGAGTTGGCCGATTCAGCGCGACGGCGCTGAAGCTGGAGACCACGTGTGGGTGACGGGCGCGCTTGGCGCATCTGCGGCGGCAGTCCGAGCCTGGGAGCGCGGCGATGAGCCGACTCCGGAGCTGCGAGCCGCGTTCGCCACCCCCAGGCCACGTGTGGAGGCCGCGCGGTGTCTCGTGGAGCACGAGGTCGTGGATGCCCTCATCGACGTCTCCGACGGGCTGGCGGGCGATCTGGGCCACATCGCGGCAGCATCCGGCGTCAAGATCACGATCGAGGCGGGAGAGATTCCGCTGGCGCCTGCGGCGGTCGAGGCGGTGGGCGCCGAAGAGGCCCTCGAGTTGGCCCTCCACGGCGGTGAAGACTACGAACTGTGCTTCGTAACAGATCCTGGCGTTGTCGATGAGGAGTACTTCCGCCAACGCCACGGGCTCCAGGTGACGCGTATCGGCACGGTGTCGGAGGGTAGTGGGGTCTGGCTGCAGTCCGGGGAAGGGGACGCTCAGGAGCTCGAGCGGGGCGGTTTTGATCACATGGCCGACTTCTAAAGGCGCCTGATTTGATCCGACTCATCCTTGTCGTGCTGGTCATCATTCCTGCGACGATCTACTCGGGCATCCTGATGATGTGGGCGGTCTGGCGGAAGTCCCCCAACGCGGTATGCGTTTGCCACCGACAGCCGCGCGGGTGGGCTCGCGTGTTGCTCTGGTGCTCGGGCGTCGACGTGGTCCTCGAGAACGAAGGTGTGATCGACGCGGACCGCCCACAGATCCTCGTGGCCAATCATGCGTCCTGGTACGACGTGCTCGCCCTGGTCGGTTCGATGCCCGGCCGAACGCTCTTCGTCGCGAAGAAGGAAATCGCCGACGTGCCGGTCTTCGGACCGGCCCTCAAGGCGTGTGGCCATATCTTCATCGACCGAAAGGACCGCAACAGAGCGGTGGAATCGCTCGCTGAAGCTCGCCGGAGGTTGGAGGAAGAGAGCCCAACCATCATCATGTTCCCTGAGGGAACGAGGTCAGCGACCGGGGACCTTCAACCGTTCAAGAAAGGAGCGTTCGTTCTTGGCCTCCAGACGGGTGTGGACATCGTACCGGCGGCGATCGTCGGATCGCGAGAGGTCATGAAGAAAGGCTCGTTACTCGTC
>JBDGVT010000169.1:0-7738 GCA_039585495.1 Gemmatimonadota bacterium
AGGATGCGACCGTGCCCCGAACACGCCTGCCAGAGGTCCTCGCACGCATTACCGAGATCGGGGAGCGATTCGATCTCAAGGTGGCCAACGTCTTTCACGCGGGAGACGGGAACCTCCATCCCAACCTTCTCTTCGATCGAAAGAACGCCGACGAACTCGACCGGGTGGAGCGGGCATCCCGTGAGATCATGGCACTCTGTGTCGATGTGGGCGGGACGATTACTGGGGAGCACGGAGTCGGCGTGGACAAGCGTGGCTACATGACGCTCGTGCACAACGACGTGGAGCTCGACATGCTCCGGAGGGTCCGGAGCGTGTTCGATCCCGACGGGCTCTTCAACCGGGGGAAGGTCCTCCCGGAGATCGAGGAAACCACGGGGCCGGACGCGGAGTTGGCACAAGAATGACGGGCAGATCGCTTTCCGACGTGATCTCGGCTGACACGATTCGCGAGGTCGGCACAGATGTCGAGTGGGCGCGGCCCGGTGCTCGTCCAGAGACGGTGATCCGGCCGACTTCCGCTGCCGAGGTTGCGGCTGTCCTTCGATGGGCGGACAGCGAGGGGGTCGGCGTACTCCCCATCGGAGAGGGGGACCGGGTGGCTCCGGTCGCGTCGGGTCGATTCGTGGCACTGTCGACCGAACGACTCTCCGGGATCGAGATCTATGAACCGGCAGATCTCACTTTCACCGCAGGAGCGGGCACGGCGATTTCGACGATCGTCGAAGCCCTTTCTCCACATGATCAATGGATGCCGTTCGACCCACCTGATGTCAGCCGCCGCTCATTGGGTGGCCTGGTGGCGCTCGGCGAGTCCGGCCCGTTGTGGGCCGGATATGGTGCACTGCGAAACCACGTGCTCGGGATGACGATCGCGACCGGCGACGGTCGCGTACTCCGCCTGGGTGGCCGGGTCGTGAAGAACGTGGCCGGCTTCGATCTCCTCAAGCCGATGGTGGCTTCGATCTCCTCAAGCCGATGGTGGGAAGTCGTGGCCGCCTCGGGGTGATCATGTCGGTGTGCCTCAGGGTCTCACCCGTCCCGGAGGTTGATCGCCTCTTTGTCGTGCGGGGAGATGCGTTGCCCGAACTCGTGCCCGTGGCGCAGCGAGTGGGCACCGCATCAGTGCTTCCGGTCTCGTCGGTCCTCGTGGACGACATGGGAGATGGCAGCGGCCCGGCGCTCGTCCTACGTCTGCACGGTGCACCTCCTACGGTTGAATCGGATCGGGCCGTTCTGGAGCGACACATCGACCGAGAGACGGAGTCCATGGGGGCAGAACCCGAGTTGGTCCGGCGAATCCGGGACCGCGGTATCGACTCGGCTGTGTGGGTCGAGGTGACCGTATTGCCCACAGCCCTTCACGATGCGCTCGCCTCGATCGGCCGCCTCGATCCGTCCGCGCTCGTGGTGGACACATTAGGGGCTCGGATCGGGGCTGGCATGAACGCGGCCGACTGGAGCACGCTCGATGACGTGCGTGCGTCTATCGAACGCCTCGGTGGTGCGCTTCGAGTGACCAGAGGCGCGCCCGAGGACTCATTGTCGAGGCGTGGGTCCGAGTCACGGCCCGAGGAAGTGGACCTGACCGCGGGACTCGGTCAGGTGTTCGATCCGGGGGGTGTTCTCTGGCCGGCGAGAGGTTCGGGATGACACCGACGGACGCCCTGGCCGAAGCGCTCGACGCCCAGCGGGAACGACTCCTCCCCTGCGTTCACTGCGGCTTCTGTTTGCCCGCGTGCCCGACCTACAATCGCCTCGGAGACGAGGCGGATTCTCCGCGCGGGCGCCTGCACCTGATGCAGGCTGTGGTCGAGGGTCGCCTGGATCCCGGGTCGGACGCTTTTCAAACCCACATCGATCGCTGTCTCGGGTGTCGAGCCTGCGAACCGGTGTGCCCCTCGGGTGTGGAGTACGGCACCTTGCTCGAGCTGGCGCGATCGACGGCGTTGACCGCGCGGCCGCACGGACTGTTGACCCGAGGACTGCTGGCCGTGATGGGTTCGAAGGGCCTGCGAGGAGCGTTCTTCGCCGGGGGTCGGCTGCTTCGTGGAACCGGGCTGGCCACCCTCGGGCTGCGACTCCTGCCGTCGAAGGGGCCTTTCCGCAACGCTCGACTGGGTCTGGCCATGCTGGCCGCGACGTCGTCGGCTCCTGTTCCGAAGGACGCTCGACGGACGACGGTCGAATCCGAAGCGGAGGGCCTGTCTGCGCCCGCTCGGGGTCGGGTCGGTGTTCTGGTCGGTTGTGTTCAGGCCGGCCTGTACAGCCGGGTCAACCGTGCGACGGTCCGGACCCTCGAGGCCAATGGCTATGAGGTCGTGTCCGTCGAGAATCAGGACTGCTGTGGTGCCTTGCACGCGCACGGGGGGGACCTGGATCGAGCACGAGCACTCGCCCGTCGAAATGTGGAGGCGTTCCTCCGCTCCGAGGTGGACTTCGTCGCAGTGAACGCAGCGGGGTGTGGGGCGAGCATGAAGGAGTACGGAGTGCTCTTCGAGACGGACGCCGGGTACCTGGAACGCGCGCTCGACTTTTCGCGGCGCGTGCGGGATGTGACCGAACTCCTGGCCGATGTCGGCCCCCGGCGAGGTGGGTCGTTGCCCTGTACGGTGGCGTATGACCACCCGTGTCACCTGATCCATGCGCAACGCGTGATGGCGGCCCCACTGGACGTCCTCGCGGCGATACCCGGCGTGGTGATCCGTGTGGTCGAGCAGGCGGAAGAGTGCTGCGGAGGGGCGGGTATCTATGGAATGACCCATCCTGACCTCGGAGGGCGGATCGGGGCGGACAAGGTCGCGGCCGTGCTGGAGGCGAAGGCCGACATGGCCTGCACGCCGAACCCCGGCTGCATGATGCAGATCGGCGCCGGCCTGCGGCTCGAGGGATCCACGTCGCCTGTGGTACATCCGGTTGAACTTCTGGACGAAAGCTACGAGAGGGCGGGGTACTACGAATGACCGACCAGAGGGCAGTGGACGAGGCTCGTCGAACCCTGATGCACGTACGCTCGATGAGAGACGAGTTCGTGGATTTCATCGGTGAACTGTGCCGTGTGGAGTCGCCGACGGATCGGCCGGACACGCAGGCGGGCGTGCACGCGATCCTGGCTCCCTTTCTCGAGGATCTCGGCTACGATATCCGCATGATCTCCGGCCGGACGAGTGGCGACCACCTGCTGGCCGTGCCCCGTGCTCGCGGACGAGGTCCGGTCCAACTCCTCATCGGTCACAGCGATACCGTCTGGCCGGTCGACACGCTCGAGCGTATGCCGGTCGAGGTCGTCGACGGCAGGCTTCACGGTCCCGGGACCCTCGACATGAAGGGTGGGCTCACTCAGATACTCTTCGCTCTCAGAGCGCTGCGTGATCTCGGCCACGATCCGGAGGTGGCGCCCGTGGTCTTCGTGAACGCAGACGAGGAGGCGGGGAGTCCCGACTCGGTGCGGCACGTGCAGCGCCTCGCCAGGGCTTCGTGTCGCGCATTGGTCATGGAACCCTCGTTGGGTTCAGAGGGCCGGATCAAGACCGCCCGGAAGGGAGTCGGGCTCTTCGACATCACGATCCGCGGGCGAGCCTCTCACGCCGGACTCGACCCGGAAGCGGGGTCGAGTGCCATCCTGGAACTGGCATACGTGATCGGTGAAATCGACGCGATCAACGACCCGGAGTCTGGAACCACGGTGAATGTGGGTCTGGTGCGAGGCGGCACCAGGTCCAATGTGATCGCTGCCGAGGCGGAGGCGAGCGTCGATGTCCGTGTGACCAGCGCCGAGGCGGGGGCTGTCGTCATCGAGAAGATCCGATCCATCCGTCCCCAGACTCCGGGCGTGACCATTGCGGTCGACGGAGGCATGCGGGCTGAACCGCTGGAGCGGACTCCGAGGAACAGGAGACTCTGGGAGAGCGCACGCGTCGTTGGGAGGGAGCTCGGCTTCGACCTCCAGGAGGCGATGGTCGGAGGAGGGTCAGACGGAAACACCACGAGTCTGTTCACCGCGACGCTCGATGGCCTCGGCTGCATCGGGGATGGTGCGCACGCCGATCACGAGCATATCCTCATCGATCCCTCTCTTGATCGCTGCGCCCTGCTGGCCCGGCTGCTGCTCACACCGCCGTGACTGACGACATCACGATCCGACGCTTCGCCACCACGGCGGAATACCAGGAGTGCGTCGCGCTCCAGGAGGACACGTGGGGGGCGGGATTCTCGGAGCGAGTGTCGCCGGCGATCCTCATGGTCTCACAGATCCTCGGAGGCGTATCCGCCGGAGCCTATGATGCCGAAGGAAGGCTGGTTGGCTTCGTGTACGGCATGACCGGAGTGCGTGACGGCGAGGTCGTGCACTGGTCGGACATGCTCGCGGTTCGGCCCGAAATCAGAGATACCGGTCTTGGGCGTCGACTCAAGGCCTACCAGCGCGACGAACTGATACGAGACGGCATCGAGAAGATGTACTGGACGTTCGATCCGCTTCGATCCCCCAACGCGCACCTCAACCTGACAAGGCTCGGCATCGTGGTCCGCGAGTACGCCGTTGATATGTACGGAAAAAGCGACTCGCCGCTCCATAGCGGTATCGGAACGGACCGCTTCATCGCGCTGTGGCTTCTCTCGTCCGATCGCGTCCGAGCTCGCCTCTCGGGCGACGCTGCCGGATCGGCACCCGTGGCGATCCCTGAGGCAGAGACCGCATTGGGTGCGGAGTCGAGGGCTGGGCACCCGGAACCCGGATCGCCGGAACTGGACCTCGGGAACGATACCGTGCGGGTGGCGATTCCCTCTGACATCGCAGCCATCATGCAGGACGACATGGACCTGGCCTGGGCCTGGCGAGCCGCATCACGTAGCGCGTTCACTCACTACCTGGAGTCGGGTTACGAAGTGCGCGAGTTCATCAGGGGCAAGGAGACGTCCGACTACTATTTGATGAGAGGCACGGATGATGGCCCATGAGCAAGCGTAGCCTCGCGATTCTGGGGGCCGGACCGATCGGTCTCGAGGCGGCGCTCGCGGCGTCGGAGGCCGGCATCCCGTTCACGCTCTACGAAGCCTCCGACCAGGTCGCGGGCAACGTCAGGTCCTGGGGGCATGTTCAACTCTTCACTCCGTGGGACCTGAGCGTATCCGCGAGAGAGAGGGATGCACTCGAAGCGCACGGGGTCCACCCCCCCTCTGGTGGCGGATGTCCGACGGGGGCAGAACTCGTCGAGCTCGTTCTGGAGCCCCTCAGCAGGTTGCCATCGATCGCGCCGTCGCTCCAGCTCAGCACGAGAGTCCTGGAGATCTCCCGCGAAGGACTTCTCAAGAGCGACGCGATCGGTTCGGATGTCCGGTCGGACAGGCCGTTCAGGCTTCTTGTCCAGGACGCACAAGGCGTCGAGCGTGTCGACCATGCGGACATCGTACTCGACTGCACCGGGACCTACGATCAACCCAACGCACTTGGCGTGGGTGGCATAAGGGCCCCCGGCGAACGAGCTCTGGACGAGTACATCATCCGGCGGATTCCCGACTTCGAGGCACCTCTCTTTCAAGGCCTGGCACCCGGCTGGGCGGGCGAGAGGCTCTTGCTGGTGGGTGCGGGACACTCCGCTCAGACCGTGGCTCGAGATCTCGAAGGACTGATGTCGAGGGCACCGGCCACATCCGTCGTGTGGGCGATCCGGAACCAGGATCCCACGTTCGGGGCGGTAGACGACGACTCCCTGGCCGCCCGAGATGCGCTCGTCGGTCATGCACGCCGTCTCGCTCTCGACGACGACTCCCCGCTCGACGTCCGGCTCGGCTATGCCGTCGATGCCATAGAGGCGTCTCCGAACGGGATCATCGTGCGACTGCGTGGAGCCGACGGTGGTGTCGAAACCGTCGTGGTCGATCGGATAATCTCTCTCACGGGGTCCGTCGGAGACGCCCGCATGTATCGGCAGCTCCAGGTACACGAGTGCTGGGCGACCTCTGGCCCCATGAAGCTGGCCGCGGCACTGCTCTCGTCGGCGTCGGCCGACTGCCTGACACAGGAGAGCCACGGCGCTGATACCTTGAAGAATCCCGAGCCGAACTTCTTCATTCTCGGCAGCAAGTCGTACGGCCGAAATTCAGCATTTCTCATGCGGGTAGGGTGGGAGCAGATCGACGAGGTCTTTTCGCTTCTCGACCCTTCGCAATGACCACACCTGAGGTTCAATGAAGATCGAGCGTGCCACGCTGCGAGAAATCCCGATGCGGCTGAAGGAGTTCTTCCAGATTTCGAGTGGCGGGAGTCAGGACCGCCGGATCGTTCTACTGAAGCTCGAGGGTGAGGGACTCGAGGGGTGGGGTGAATGTGTGGCGGCTGCCGACCCGTCCTATGCGTACGAGACTACGGATACAGCCTGGCACATACTCACCGAGTTCATCCTCCCGGAAATCGTAGGTCGCTCCGCCGCCGATCCCGAAGGGCTCCTCGAGCCGGTCGGCTGGATCCGTGGCCACGGGATGGCCAAGGCGGCCGTGGAGATGGCCGGATGGGATTTCGCGGCGCGAGAGGAAGGCATCTCTCTTTCCGAGAAGCTCGGGGGTGTCCGGGCGTCGGTACCCGTGGGCGTCAGCGTAGGCATCAAGCCGACCGACGAAGAGTTGCACGAGCAGGTGGCGGGTTTCATCGACGACGGGTACGCACGGGTGAAGATCAAGATCAAGCCCGGGCGGGACATCGAAGTCCTGGCGGGTCTCAGAGAACGCTTTCCCGACGTGCTCTTCATGGCCGACGCGAACTCGGCGTACACCCTGGCCGACGCAGATCGACTGAGGGAACTGGACCCGCTCGCCCTGACGATGATCGAGCAGCCCCTGCGGTACGACGATTTTCTGGAGCACGCTCGTCTCCAGGAGTTGATCGAGACTCCGGTTTGCCTCGACGAGTCGATCAAGTCGGAAGGTGACACGGAGCTGGCGCTCGAGCTCGGGAGCTGTCGGATCATCAACATCAAGCCCGGGCGGGTGGGTGGGCTGGGTGTCAGCCGCCGGATCCATGACATGATGCAAGACGCCGGATTGCCTGTATGGTGCGGTGGCATGCTCGAGTCGGGTGTGGGGCGTGCGCACAACCTCGCACTCGCTTCCTTGCCGGGATTCACCCTTCCGGGTGACATCTCTGCCAGTCAGCGGTACTGGGCTCGTGACATCGTGTCCCCCGAGTTCGAGGTCGCGGACGGCGAGATGGCGGTGCCGACCGGCGCCGGGATCGGTGTAGAGATCGACGTCGACATGATCGAGAGCCTCACCACTCGTATCGCGACATTCGATTAGGCTGCGCAGTCAGGCGGCTACTTTCCGGACGCACCAAGGGCAGAACCGCCAACCGCGTTCGACAGGTTGTCCGCAACTGCAGCGCCTTCCACGGATCTGCCCGCACGAAGGACAGGCGAGGGCTCCGATCGGCACGCCGGCGTCGCAGCGAGGGCAGGCGAGTGTCGCTGCCGACCCCGCCCGAACGAGGCGTGCGACTTCGAGCGGCGTGGTGAGCCCGGAGGCCACGGCGCGACGGGCGTCGGAGTCGAGCGACTTCATTCCGCCTTCTCCGGCGAGTCTCCGAAGACGGGCGGTCGATGCGGTTCCCGTTATCTCGTCCCGGATCGCATCGGAGACGGTCAGCACCTGGTAGATACCGGTTCGCCCACGGAGGCCATCTCGACAATCGGCACAGCCGGAACCTTGGCACTCGGGACAACAACGTCTCACGAGCCGTTGGGAC
>JBDGVT010000170.1:0-7703 GCA_039585495.1 Gemmatimonadota bacterium
GAAACCCTGGTTCGTCCTGTCCGGGCAACTGCGGGGCCTTATCTTCTCCGTTCACGGTCCGCCTTCGGGGAGAAGCCGTTTGGCCCGCAAGCGTAAGAAGTCCAAAGCCAAGAAGTCCAAAGCCAAGGTGAAGCCCAACAAGGGCGCGGCCTCAGTGGAGGAAGCGTCGGTCGAGGCTGGCGAGGACGGGCGGATCGACGAAGCGGGCGGCGTTGCGGAAGCCACGCCGAAGAAGGATTCCCCGAAGAAGGATTCCCCGAAGAAGAAGGCCGCGAAGAAGAAGGCCGCGAAGAAGGATTCTGCGAAGAAGAAGGCCACGGGGGAGAGTGCCGGGGACGGTGACGCCCCGAAAAAGAAGAGTAAGAAGAAAAAGACGACGGGTTCGAAGAAGACGACGGGGTCGAAGAAGAAGACGGCCAAACAGAAGACACCGGAGGAAGACCCGGAGCGGGATAGTTCAGCGCAGGATAGCCCGGAACAGGATTCGGCCTCGCCGGTGCCGGGGGAGCCCGACGCTCCCCCAGCCGCGGAAGAAGAAGAAACGGAGGTGATTGACCTCGACGCGGATCTCGATGATCAGGCGGAGGCGATCACAGACCTCCTCGCGCAGGCAATCGCACTCGACGAGGCGCCCGACGAGCCGATCGACCTCGAGGACGTCCAGGCCGCAGGAGAAGACGAGGAGGACGAGGTCGTCGTCGAAGACCTCGACGTCGGACTCGACGAAGCCAGTGGTGATGCCGCAGCGAGGGAACGCCTGATCGCGGAGGCGCTAGCGTTCGTCGAGGGTGAGGACGCCGGCCCCGAAGGACAGGATCCGGCAGGTGTCGGCGCCGCTTCCGAGGAAACGTCCGACGACGCCGGCGGTGAACTGGTGAAATCCGACGTGCCCGAGTCGGGAGCTGATCACGACGCCTCGTCACCGGATGAAGCTCCGGACCAGCCGCCGATGAGCCCTGCGGCTATCGCGGCCCTGGAGGCGATCCAGCGCGGTGTCATCGCGGGGGACCTGGACGATGACGTCGGCGCACGCTGAGATGCAGGAGGCTCGTTACCGCGTCACGACGGACGCAGGGGCCGCGGGTCGCTGGAAGGGCACCATCGCGTCGTTCATCTTCCTCGTCGCGCTCGTCGTGTTCATCCGCCCACCCGGATTCCTGGTACCTGACGCCCCCGCCACGCTCACGCCCGACGACGAGTTGTTCGGAGTGCGCGTCACACTCTTGCTTCAGGCCGAGCAGATCGAGGCATATCGCTCCCGCGAGGAACAACTCCCCCGATCACTGGCCGAGGTCGACGCGCGGTTTCCCGGCGTACGGTTCGTCCGATCGAGCAACAGGCTCTACCAGCTCATCGCGTACACGGTCGAAGGCGAGGCGATCGTATACGACTCGGCGACACCGGACCCGGTCTTCGCCACAATAGCACGAGACTGGGTAACGACGAGGGACGACTTTTGACCATCCGATGGCCGAACCTCCGCGATCTCAGTGTGGGAGACGTTCTGGTGGGGATCGCCCTGCTCACCCTGATCGCCACGCTCGCCTATCCGAATCTCAAGGCGCGTGCATTCCGCG
This sequence comes from Gemmatimonadota bacterium, assembly GCA_039585495.1. Taxonomy (GTDB): domain Bacteria; phylum Gemmatimonadota; class Gemmatimonadetes; order Longimicrobiales; family Gaopeijiaceae; genus UBA2589. The sequence goes on from JBDGVT010000170.1 coordinate 1,578, forward strand.
GACTCCTCGACGGCGCCGTCGCGGACGTCGAGAGCCTGAACGCCGCCGCGATCAGGATCCACGGCGTCAGTGGTTCTTGGCCGGCACCGACCGTGACAGGAGCGATGCCACCGGAGGTCGCGGGCGCGTTTCCGGGCGACACGGCGCTTGTACGAAAGGGCTATGCGCTCCAGTGGAGGCGCTGGGAGGTCGTCGACCAGATCGTCGGTCCGCCAGAACCCAGAGGGCCCGAGGACGCAGACGCGCCACCCGATTCGGTGGGACCGCGCCTGCTATCCGTCGCCCGACCCATCGGCGGGATCGTGGTGCACTCGGGAAGATCGGAGTTGCTCGCCGAACTCCTGAGCCGCTACGGCGCTGAAGTGTCGTTCGTGCGTGACACCATGTGGACGCTCGTGGTGGACCTCAGCGACGGTCGAACGCCCTAGTCCTTCTGTCGCGGACCCTGATCCCGGCCCTCGAGTTCGCCGAGATTCAAACCAACAGGTGGCGAGCCGCATCGAAGGAGTACGGGAGCACCACTCCGGCGCTCCGCGAGGGAAGAATCAGGAGCGGAAGATGAAGCTGGGACGAATCCTCGCAGCGACCGCCATCACACTCATCGGTGTTCTTCCGGCAACTGTCGCCGGCCAAGCAACCTCGTATGAGGGCACGTGGAGCGGCCGTTTTGCCGATACTGACGACCGGTCGATCCAGATCAGGGTGTCTCGTTGGGACAACGACAGCGAGTGGAACACCACGGTCCGACTCGACGATGCGACCGCGCAGGCAATCATTGAGCAAGCCGAATCGGGCGACGGCTTCGTAACCTTCGAGCTGGTGCGCGAGGCTGGAACCGTCGCCTTCGAGGGCCAGATCCGACGGCAGCGGGGCTTCGGAGAATTCACTTTCACGGAGGACCTCGAGTTTCGCGACACGATGCGCGAACTCGGGTACGGGCGACTGGACGAGGACGAGGTCTTCTCGGCAGCCATGCTCGACGTCGGCCCCCGACACGGCGAGGAGATGGCCCGCATGGGCTTCGTGGACCTCGAGTTCGAAGAACTTCTCTCCTCCTCCATCTTCGGGATCGACGCCGACTTCGTGGCCGAGATGGATCGGGCCGGATACCGAGATCTGGAACTGGACGAACTGATCTCGTTCCGGGTGTTCGACATCGACGGCGACTTCGCGGCCGAGGCCAACGATCTGGGCTTCGGCGACCTGGACTTCGACGACATGATCGCCCTAGAGGTTCATGACATCACACCCGAGTTCGTGGAGGACGCGAATTCGATGGGATTTGGCTCACTCGACATGGACGAGGTGATGTCGATGAAGATCCATGGCCTGACGACGGACTACATCGATGCGATGGCTGCGCTGGACCTCTACCTGACCGACTTCGACGACGCACTTTCCTTCCGTATCCATGGAATCACGCCCGAGTTCGTCGAGGAAATGAGGGATGCGGGATTCGAGGACCTGGACGCCGAAGAGCTGCTGCGGATCCGGATTCATGGGCTCGACGACATTCTCAGGAAACGCCGAAGCGCTCGTCGGTACTAGCCGTCGACGATCGGTCTCGGCGCGTGCCGTTCTTGACCGGACACGCCGAGTCGTCCAACTTACCCTGAACACTTGAGGGGAGCCCCGGGTCAGCCGGGGCTTCCTTTCGCGCCTCTCCCCTCAACATTTCAGGGCACAATGACGCGCAAGCAGATGAACCTGCTCCAGGGCACGCTCGACGTCCTGGTCATGAAGTCAGTGGCCATCGAAGCCCGCCACGGCTACGGAGTGGCCGAATGGATCCGAGACACGACGGATGGAGCGCTCGATATCGAGGATGGAGCGCTCTACACGTCACTCCATCGTATGGAGAAACGCGGTTGGCTCGAGTCGGAATGGGGCGTGTCTGAGAACAACCGGCGAGCCAAATACTACGGCCTTACGGAAGCCGGCGGTCGCGAGCTCTCGCGGGCGACGGGCGACTGGTCTCGCTACGCTGAAGCGGTCTTCAAGGTCCTGGGCTCGGAGGGCACCTGACATGCGCCTGCCACCTCGTGTACGCAGACTCTTCCGGCTCGGATCTCAAACGCAGATCCAGCGTGACCTCGACGACGAGATCCAGCACCACTTCCACGAGGCAGTTCGTTCGGGAGTGCAGCGTGGCCTGAGTGAGGACGAGGCGATCCGGCGTGCGCGTGCGCGGTTCGGAGACGAGCGAGCGTATCGAAAGGCCTTGAGGACGATCGACGAGGGGAGAGTGAGGATGCGGGAGAAGAGTGAGTTCGTCGACGGTGCGGTTCGTACAGTGAGATTCGCCCTTCGGGGCCTGCAGAGAGCGCCCGGCTTCACCGCCGCGATCGTGACAATCCTGGCGCTCGGAATCGGCGCGAACTCGGTCATGTTCGGAGTGGTCGACCGCCTATTGCTGAGCCCGCCGCAGCACGTGACGGACGCCGACGACGTCAGACTCATCCAGGTTCGACGAACGCTCTCGAACGGAGACGTCTCGACAGGTGCAAGCATCACCTATCCGGACTTCACCGACCTCGGGAACGTCACGGGCTTCGCTCTTGTGGCCGGATACACGAACCCTCGACCATGGACGATCGGGCGGGGCGCCGACGCGAAGAGAGTCCGTGTGGTGGGCACGTCGGCCTCGCTCTTCCCGCTCCTCGGGGTGCAGCCCGCCCTGGGCCGTTTCTTCGATGCGAACGACGACGAGCTCGACGCGGAGCCCACCGTCGTCCTCGCACATGAACTGTGGGAGCGTGAGTTCGGCCTCGACCCATCCGTACTCGGAACGTCACTCGACATCGGAGCCGGCCGCTACACCGTGGTCGGCGTAGCGCCAGCTGGCTTCACCGGAGCGGAGTTGGCCCCGGTCGACCTCTGGCTCCCCATGAAAGTGCACGAGTCGATCGAGAGCGGCGACGGATGGCTCGACAATCGCAACTGGTATTTCCTGCACGCCGTCGGTCGGTTGGCGCCCGAGGTGACGGGTGAAAGAGCGACGGCGCAGGCAACCGCGGCACACCGGTCAGGCCGGGCCGAAATGGCGGCCGAAGACCGATACGACACTGACGCTGAAATCGTCCTCGCACCGATCATCGCTGCACAGGGCCCGAGCCTGACGAGCCAGGCGCAGGTCGCGAGATGGCTCGGTGGTGTCTCGGTCCTCGTCCTTCTCATCGCGTGCTTCAACGTCGCGAACCTCCTTCTGGCTCGTTCGATCCGGATGAGGCGGGAGGTTGCAGTCCGGTTGGCCCTCGGAGTGAGTCAGGCTCGTCTCACCGCCGAAGTCGTCACCGAAAGCCTGGTTCTCGCGGGCCTGGGAGCGGGAGCGGCCGTTCTCGTGGCCCGGCTCATGGGCCGCGCCGTGCACCAGAGTCTTCTACCCAACGTCGCCTTCTCCGACGCCACGATCGGTGGACGCATGCTCGCGTTTACACTTGCGGCTACACTCGTGGCAGGAGTGCTGACCGGAGCGGTACCCGCTCTTCAGGCGCGCCGGACTGAACTCGTCGATGCCCTCAGAGCCGGAGGAGGGAACGTGGCGAGCGCGAGGTCTCGGACTCGGATCGGACTCCTTGTCGGACAGGCAGCGTTGTCGGTCGTGCTCCTCGTGGGGGCCGGGCTCTTCGTGCGAAGCCTGAACAACGCGCAGGCACTCGACCTCGGTTTCGATGCGGACCGCCTGGCGGTCATGAGTCTGGAGTGGAACGAGACGCTACCGGCTGCCGAACGCCGCGCCATCTATGAGGAGGTACTCGCAGGAGTCAGACGGCTGCCGAGTGTTCGCGAGGCTGGGCTCAGCTACACGGTCCCATTCCGATCGAGCATCAGCATCGGCACGCCGAGGGTACCCGGACTCGACTCGATTCCTCGTCACCACGCCGGGGGGCCATACGCAAACAAGGTGGGCTCGGGCTATTTCGGGGCGATGGGCCTCACGATGGTCCAGGGCAGGCCCATAGAGGCGATCGATGATGCAGAGGGTGCCCAGCCAGTGGCAGTGGTCAGCGCCAGCATGGCCCAGGCCATCTGGCCGGATGGCTCGGGCCTGGGCTCGTGCATGCTCGTGGGCGACGAACCCGACACACCGTGCACGGAGGTGATCGGAATCGTCGAGAATCACCGCCGAGAGCAGCTCGTCGAAGACGAACCACACTTCCTCTACTACCTGAACCAGAGTCACCCTGCGTTCTCCGGTCCACCCCAGGTTCTAATGGCCGGAACGGTCGGAGATCCCGCGGCGGCGCTCCTGCTCATACGAGAAGAAGCCCGGACGACTTCTTCTCAGATCCGATTCGTCAACGCCACCTCGATGACGGACTTCGTCGAACCACAGATGCGGTCGTGGCGACTCGGAGCGTCCATGTTCACCGCATTCGGGCTACTGGCACTCATCGTCGCCGGCTGGGGGCTCTACAGCGTCCTCGCGTTCGACGTCGCCCTCCGTCATCACGAACTCGGAGTGCGAGCCGCGTTGGGTGCCAATCGCTCACGGATCGTCCACCTCGTGTTCCGGCAGGCCCTCACTCTCGTCGGCGTCGGCGTCGGCGTTGGACTCGCGGGGGCTGCGGGTATGGCTCGGTTCGTTGAGCCGATGCTGTTTCGCGTGTCCGGCACGGACCCGGCCACGTACGCCATCGTCGTCGTCACGCTGATGGTTGTCGGCGGGCTCGCGGGCTTGCTACCGGCGGTTCGCGCAACGCGCGTCGATCCGAGGGAGGCGCTCCGGGCCGACTGAGTCTAAATTCTCCGGCTCATGATCAAGATTCAGAGCCGCCCCGAGCTGGGGCCCGACGACGCGCTTGCCGTGGTACACGAACACTTCGGGCTCGATGGTACGCTCACCTCTCTCCCGGGCGAACGCGACCGGAACTTCCTGTTGCAGACCAGCGAGGGCCAACGCTACGTCGTCAAAGCGACTTCGCCGGACGAGCCGGACGAGATTCTACATATCGAAGTCGACCTGATGATGCATCTGGCCCGGTCGACCGATGGGTTCTCTCCTCGTGTGATCGCCGCCAAGTCCGGGGAATACGTCGTCACACACGCCGACTCGGAAGGGCGAGATCACCGGCTCCGTGTCGTCGAGTACCTGCCAGGTGGACTTCTCGCGGATGTACGTCCCCGCACCCCCGCCCTGCTCTACGATCTCGGGCGTCGGCTCGCCGAGCTCGACAGCGCACTCGGTGCGTACCCCGACCACCCCCCTGCGCGCCTCGACTTCGACTGGGCTCTCGGCCGCTCCGGACTCGTCATGGAGCGTTGCTTCGATCTCTTCGACGGGGAACGGCTGAAGCTGATACAGGCCGTGCACGCGGCCTGGGTTCGACGGGAGCCGGACTTCCTGGGACTCGGCTCCCAGGTGATTCATGGTGATGTCAACGACCACAACGTTCTGGTCTCCGCACCGGGCACCGGGCCGCGCCGCGTGACGGGGATCATCGACCTCGGCGACGCTCACTCCGCTCCGAGAGTATTCGATCTCGGCATCGCGATCGCGTATGCGATTCTCGACACCCCGGATCCCATCACCTCAGCGGCCGCCGTGGCGAGAGGATTCCACGAAACCACCCCGCTCAGCGTCGACGAGATCAACGTGGTATACGCCCTGGCCCGTGCACGTCTGGGCGCGAGCGTGAGCATCTCGGCCTGGCGGCAGCGGGAAGCACCCGTGACCGACGGCTACCTCACCGTGTCCGAGCGCCCCGCATGGGACATGCTTCGTCGGCTGCACGAGATCCCGGAGCGCCTCGCCGAGGGCGCCATCCGGCACGCGTGCGGTCTGTCGGCGTGCCCCCGAAGCCCGGGTTTGGCGACGTGGCTGCGGGGGAGAGACTTCGAGCCGGTGATGGAAGTACCCGACTCCGCCCCCGGCAGCACCGTCCTCGACTTGAGCGTCTCCAGTCCCCTGCTCAACGGGCGCGATACGGACGACACTCCGGACTTCACGAAACGGGTCTTCCGCACCATGGAGGACCAGGGCGCGTCGATTGGCATCGGTCGATACCTGGAGCCCCGGGCCTTCTACCTCACGGAGACGTTCGAAGGACGAGAAGGGGATCCGAGGGAACGGCGCACGATCCATCTCGGCATCGACATCTTCGACCAGGCGGGCGCGACGGTTCG
>JBDGVT010000171.1:0-7197 GCA_039585495.1 Gemmatimonadota bacterium
ATGGACCCTTCGAGCGCGCGCCTCACAACAACGAGTCACGACGGAGGCCAGAGAGTCCACCAGCACCTCCATCGTCTCGGTCCGCGACGGGTAATCGAAACTCACGACCCGGTAGCCCGCCGCCTCGAGTCGAGCCTCGAGAACCATCAGGGACGCCGCGGTCCGTCCAAGGCCATGAACGAGTACGACGGTCTCCGCGTCTTCCGCGGGCTGTGCACGACATGCAGATGCGACGAGGAGAACTGCCAGCAGAAGGGCGGCGTGGCGACGACCGGTACGTGCGCGATCAGTCTTGATGTTCACCTCACCTCCGGGCCAGATCGAGGATTCGCAGCTCCCCTGCTCATCACATTGCACGCCACAAGCGGAACGCGCGACCCTCTCAGTCGGGAAACGAGCGGGTGGCCTCTGGCTAGAACCGGACGCCTACAGTGAACAGAACCCTGTGTTCAATGTCATACTCCGAGGGATCCAGGACCGCGAAAAACGGACCCAGTACGTAGTCGGTGATCCCCCAAGCCGGGGGTCAGCGCTTCCACCCAGTTGTCACCGCCCGGCTGGGCGGGTTCCGTCTCGACGATCTCGTACTCCCCGTACGCGCCCAACCCGAGTCTGAGTCCAATCCTGGTCGTACCCTGCGTCGGGAACCACTCTGCGCCCAACTGAAAGAAGTAGTGGTTGTGGTGATAGTCCTGACCCAGGCTCGCGAAGTCGGTTCGGGCCATGCTCGCTTCGAAGAAGACGGGGAGCCCCAACTCATCCCCGGAAACCGCGGCGGACAAGAGCGGCCCGACCTGGGTCTCCCCCAAGCTGGGCTGTGGCACCCACAGGAGTCCTACCGAGACTCCACCCTGCCCAGCGGCCCAACTGGGACCGATGGAAAACGCGAGCAGCAAGAAAAGGATCACACGCATTCGTTACCTCCTGCTCTCACTATACCCGTCGACTCCATCCGGTCGGTCGGAACGAGAGTATGGATCCCGGCACCTGCACGAAGATCGCCGCGGGCCTTCTGAGGAGCGACCCTCGACAGGTCATGCGTCGGACTGTTCGGGCATCGCCGCGTATACGAAGAACACACCGAGCACTCCCCCGCCGATGCCTCCAGCCACGCGATAGACAGCCGCCTTCTCCACCAGCCACCAATGAACCATCTCGGACCACAGTTCTAGGGGCACCAACGGAAGGAGTAGCCCCACACACACGATCACATAGCCAAAGATCCGAAGGCCTTTCGGATAGCGCGTGCTCGAGGCCGACACCACCAGAATGACCCCGGTCGCGACCCTCATCGCCGCCGCCATCCATAAGCCCCGCCGTGACTCCCAGTCCGTGATCGCGGGCAGTTGATTCGGGAAGGAAACGATCCACAACCCCATGAGGATGATCACCACACCGAGTCCCATTACCGGGATCGACACCGATCGCTTCTCGACCATCTCAGGGTCCCTCAGTTCGCTGTGAACCAGCGCGAATGTACTCCACGGGCAAACCGCGCCTCTCCGGCATGCATACGTTGGTCGTTGTCGATAGCTTCGCCAGTCGGGTGGAGTGCAGACAACCAAGGATGAGACGATGAAGAGAAGAGACTTCCTGACGTCCTCCGCCGCGGCCGGCCTCGGGCTCGGCGCGAGTTCGCAGTCGCTGATGGCCGAACCAACACCAACCCCCCAGCCGACACCGCGCCAGATTCTGATCGCTGGAGGAGGTTTCGGGACCACCTTCATCCGCTACATGGCCGAGCTCACGGGAAAGGACCAGCCCCGTCTCTGCTACCTCCCGACAGCGTCGGCCGACCGCGAGTCGGGGATTCTCCGCTGGTATGAAAACTGTGCACCACTCGATGTGCACCCTCTGGTACAGCGGAGCTTCATCAGCAGCTACAGCATGGACCAGAGCTGGGAGGAGGCTCTGCTCTCCATGGACGGAATCGTCGTCTCGGGGGGCAACACGCTCAACCAACAGGCGATCTGGAGGGTCCAGGGAATCGACGAGGTCCTGAGAGAGGCCTGGGATCGCGGCATCGTGCTGGGGGGGGCAAGCGCCGGTTCACTGTGCTGGTTCGAGGAAGGCACGACCGACTCGAGGCCGCAGGAGGTCACCAAGATCGAGTGCCTCGGATTCCTTCGGGGCAGCCATTCACCCCACTACGACGCGGAGGAGGTGCGCAGGCCCACCTACCATCGACTGATCAGTTCAGGCGAACTGAAGCCCGGCTACGCGTGCGATAACGATGCGGGGATCTACTTCGTCGACAACGAGGTGGAACGGGTCGTGAAGACCCGCGAGGATGCCAGCGTCTACTACGTCGCTTTGGAAGGCGGTCGAATCGTCGAGACGGAGATCCCGGGAGAGATCATCGGCTAGGGAGCCCTCGCTCATCTGGGGTCGCTCGACGGGCTCACGGTCTCCCAGGCCAGGCGCTGCAGGAAACCCGCATCCTCTTCCGACAGACTCGCAAGTATCGTCTGATTATCAGAAGCCACGGGCCCCCCGAAGTTCCAGGGGGTGCCGGCCAGCTCTCGGGGGGCACCGACAGGGCTCAGCCCCGTGAGCGTGGCGTAGAGAACGCACGCGGCGAGGTAACTCCCCGCTGGATTCGGGTGCGACCCGTCTCCGAGGTAGAGCCCCAGGTCCGGGCGCTGATGGATCGCGGCGGACCACGCGGTACCCACGACAGCGACGGGTACGTCCAACTCCTCTCCAACCACGAGGTACGCCTCCTCCAGGTCCGTGATCTGTTGCGGCCACCGCTGCTTCGCCCACGTCATATAGAGGAGCGCCTCAGCACCCGCCTGACGGATCGTCGGCACGAGATCGCGAACCGACTCCTGGAAGTCGTCGGATGCACCGAGCTGGCCCGAGGCTTCATCGAGCATCGGGGTCCCCAACGAACTCTGCTCCTGGAGCACGACGACATCGACTTCGAAGATGCCCTCCGAGGATTCCGCGGTCTCAAGCGCGTCCGGAAAATGGCCGTCCTCCATGTGGCGACGCAGGGTGAACCCTCCGTGAGTGTGGCCCGCTGCTAGCACGAGGGGTCCCGGGAGTCCACGCGACAGGCCCTCGACCAGACCCGGCAGGTTGTTGAAGTACACATAGCTGTTGCCGAGGAAGAACACACCGAGCGTGTCGGTGGCCTCCTGGCCGTCGACGGGGATGGCCGCAAAGATCAACGCGGCGAGCGCGAATCGGATGGGGCCAAGGGGACGGCGAAGCTTCATGGAATCGACTGGACAGGAGGGTCGTGGCACCCGAGGTCCTGCAATTCTACGGGCCGAGCACGATGCCGCCCCTTAGCACGGGGTGCAAGGCGCGCAATCACACTCGCGAGATTGCACGAGTTGATGATTTCAGTACTTTCTGAATCTACATAACATATGGGAGTGCCGAATGCGACCAGAAGTCGACACGTTCCAGGAAAAGGTGGGGGACTATTTCCATCGGATCGGCCAGCCCCGTATCGCTGGCCGACTCTTCGGTTACCTCTTGATCTGTGACCCACCGGAACAGAATGCCCACCAGTTGAAAGACGCGATCGGCGCATCTTCGGGATCCGTGAGCACCATGCTCCGCCTGCTGCAAGGTGCCGGGTTTGTCGAGAGTCGCGGAGAAGTCGGTGGACGCCGACTTTGGTACCGCATCAGCCCAGGGGCCTTCTCTCGCGCACTCACCCTTCGGATGAAGCTCGTGTCGGACCTGAGAGCTCTGGCCGAGGCCGGTCTCGATGAAGTCGGCTCGGAGGGCGGTGAGGTCGACCGCCTTCTTGAAATGAGGGACTGCTATGCCTTCTTCGAGGAGGAACTCCCCCTCGTCGTCGCGCGGTACGAGCAAGCATCGAGGCCCGGCCAGTGAGTGACGCGCTGCGACTCTTCGGCATGACATGGGTGCTCACTCAGGCTGGATCGATGTTGATGCTCCATGTCGGCTCGCGCTTCGCCGGGCACCCTCTATTGCTTCGACTCGGAACGCTAGCGCACCGCCAGAAGCTTCAGGCGTTGGATTCGGTTTGGCCGCTCACACGACTTCGGAGGGCGCTGGAGCGACGCGATCACATCGCCTGCACGGCAATCCTCGGGTCGCTAATCGCCTTGAAGAGCGTCGGCTGCCTGGCCCTCGGGATCGTCGTGGTCTTTTGGCTGCCCGCCGCGAGCCTGTTCGTTCCCACCATCGTCGCGGTCCACGACCCCGACGATACCACTCTGATGCCGTGGGTACGCCGTGTCGCGACCCTCCAGATAACGAGCCACGCGCTGGCAGCATCAGTCGGATTCGTGTTGGTGAGAATGGGACCTGCGAGCGGAACACCCCTCAGGGTCGCGATAGAGAGCAACGCCGTACTGGCCTGCGTGGCGATGGTGACCTCTCTCGCTCTCGCCGTAGCGGCGGGTCGCGTCGAAGCATTAGGGATCATGGAGCGCGGTATCTAGCACCGCTCCGGACGAACTGGTCGTGAGGCAGACCTATATAGTCCCGGATGTCGACCGACGGACGACGGCCTCGACGAACTCGGACTTTCCATCGATGTACGAGGGTCGGTCACGCGGGAATCGCTGCGCGAGGTCGAGCTTGAGATCCGCGTAGGCCCTGGCCAACTCTGGATCACGCCGCAGCGCATCACGAAAAGCGATCGTCACCCTGTGGTGCCGCGATTGGGGCTCGGCCAGCGATCGTCGTACGGGGCTATGACGACCTCGCCATCTCTGAGACCCAGCGGCGGCTCAGACTCGGACATGCGCTCGTACCGGAGGCCGCTCACTGTTTCCCTCTGACTTTTCCCTCATGATCCATGCTCGCAGACCCCTCGCGCGTTACCCGCTCCCTCCGGGACGGCGATTCGAGACATTCCCCACGAGGAACCAGCGACCGCCGACCTTCTCGTATAACTCGACCCAGGCCCAAACGTCATGAAAGCGGTCCTGCTCTCCGGCTTCGGCGGTCGTAGATCCTCTCACTTCCACCTCCGCGATCAGCCACCCGAGCGATCCGTCAGCGGATATTCGGACGACGGGCTCTCGAACGTCCCGATAGACCTCGAAGGTCGTGCTGGCAAGGTAGGCGGCCCTCTGGCTCCGCCTCGCCGAGAACTGCGGGTGTGTGACTCGTCCACCGTTGGCCGAGACGAACTCTTCTGCCTCGATGGCCATCCAGCGAGTCACGTCCCCTGTCCGGTGAGCGTCCAGAAGCTCTTCATGGAGTCCGATCAGCTCCTGCGCAGCGGAGGCCTCCTGAGCCGCGACCACAGAGGGGGACACCAGGAACACCACGAGGGCAGTGCAAAGGCTGCGTCCCAAACCGCCCCGTCGTGAAGGTGAGTCACTGAGGGTCATTCGCTGATCCGATGCAGTGGGTTGCTGGGTCGACATGTGCTCTACCAATTCGTGATTCTACTGCGTGAACCGAGCGACGACGACACACGGTGAACCGTCGAGCGAGATGATGCCAGATCCGCAACAACCAGAGCTTTGGTTCCGTGCGTGCAACGGCTGGACTCATCCTTGGGAATTTTCCCGGAGTTGGCGCGCCGCAGGCCAAAGTCCAAGCTTAGGCGCATGACTCTCTGTCGGCGCCGCTACGCGCTCCTCGCGGCTGTCGCTGCCTCTTCGGCTTGTCTGGGTGGCGACATCGTCCTGGAGGGCGAACCGTATCCGGACATATCCGGATCGTGGATCATCACCGCGTCCGGGGTCCCGGCGGGGACCACTGGATCCGATGGAAGCTGCGCTTTCGACGTGATTCGCGTCTCCCTGCACCGCGCGGGGGACGCAACGCTGGGGGATCAATACCGCGGGGCGCACGACGGCGTGAGAATCGAATGCACCGGGGTGACTGCAGCCGCAACGGCAACCTCGGGTCTGGCCGATACGGTGATCGTCTTTCCCCCCGACACGATGAGCGCGGTGGTGGGCCGGTTCTGTATCAACTTCGGATGTGGCCCAACCGTAAACGTCTCAATGGCGCTGGGTGGACTCAGCTTTTCGGGAGACCTGGGAGGCACAGCAAGGTCGATGTCCGGTATGGTGAGTGTGCATTCGAACGATTCACTGCGCATTCGCGGCGACTGGTCAGCCGCACGCTGACAGGATGGGTGACAACTCGGTTCACGGCGGAGGAGCCTCTCCCGGACAACATCTGGGAGACCTGGCTAGACGAGTCGTACGAACTGACATGCAGCTCGCGAATGAAGAAGGGACCGTGGCTCTTCTTACGTAGCGAATGTTCCCCACGCGAGCCCGTACTTTGGCCATGGGGTGCCGTGACTTCCGCGGGCTATGATAGAGGGATACCAGGGTAAGAGGAGAACAAAATGAACGAGTGGCTGAGACGGGTCCGCGGTGCGGTCGGAATGGGCCTCACCTGGGCAGCCGGCGGGTTTCTCGTGGGATTCGCCATCGAGATGGTCCACAACGTCTGGCCAACGCCGATCGTGGCAATGGTTGATATCTGGCCTGCGGCCCTGGCCCTCCCTGCGTTCTTCGGTGGCCTGGTCTTCTCCACCGTGCTTGGCATCGCCGGGCGTCGTCAGAGACTCGACGAGTTGACGGTTCCTCGATTCGCAGCCTGGGGCGCGGTGGGCGGTGTCATCGCCAGCTTGATCCCAGCGGCCTTGGTCGCGCTAGGCCTGGCCACGCCCAACATCCCACTCTGGCAGATCACCGCGGCGCTCCTCGGTCCGTTGACCATAGGGAGCGCGATCGCAGCAGCCGGCTCGCTTGCCCTGGCGCGAATGTCAGAGGACCGAGAGCTGCTCGACGCCGGCCGGAACGCTGCCGACGTGGGCCTCACCGAGCAGGAGGCGCGGGAACTACTTGGCGGCTAGCACCGATCTCCGCACCCGGCTCCATAGAACCCGCGTCGACAGCACTCGCTTCTCAGGTGGAAGCCCCTTCTACGCACCCCACCCGAGTTGCCGCATGGCGTAGCCGTCATTCCAAATCTTCGTCATATGGCGGATCCGATCCCCGTCGAAGTCCATCACATAGCCGCGATCCTCATCGACCTGAGTCCTCACGGACGTCGGGTCGAACGGTCTCCCGCCGGGTCGCCTCCTCGATAGCCGTCTTGCAACGAGAGACGTTCCGGAATCCGTACGCCGCCGATCCGATCCACAACGCGCTGAGTGCGATGTCCCCCCCACCGGCACCGCCCGTCTTCTCCGCCGCGGTCGCCGACAACGCATAGCCGACCCAGACCAAG
>JBDGVT010000172.1:0-7152 GCA_039585495.1 Gemmatimonadota bacterium
ATGTCGATCCGCGAGCAGAGTTTCCCCGAGGGGGGAGGCGTCGAGGTCATCGAAGCGCAGACCAGCGAACAGCTCAATGTGACGCTCGAGGTCGCCATCCTCTTCAGGCTCGATGGAAACGTCGCACCCGACCTGTACTCGCGGCTCGGAAGTGAAAGAAGCATCAAGAGCAGCATCGTCATGAACGCGATGCGAAACGGAGTGCGAGATGCTGTCGCCACCAAGTCGATCAACCAGATCTTCTCGCCGGATCGTCGCCTGGTCGCGAACGACATGATGACCGAGATCCAGGCCAAGGCCGGCGATCGGATCGAGGTGGTCGAGGTCTTCGTGCGTGACGTTCAGGCTCCACCCCGTGTTCGCGAAGCGATCGAAGCCAAGCTCGAGCGGGAGCAGGAGGTCGAGCAGGAGCGCTTCCAGACGGAGATCATCCAGGAGCGCGCCCAGCAGGCGATCGAGGAAGCCAAGGGTATAGCCGAGGCTCAGTTGATCATCACCGAAGGCCTCACGCCCGCGTACCTGACGTACCACTACATCGATAAGCTGAGCACGCTACCTCCCGGGTCGGTGGTCTACGTGCCCACTGAGGGTGGCGTTCCTCTGATGAGGTCGATCGGCGGCGGTGGCGGTCAGTAGTCAGGACTCGATCGGCTCCGGTAGCCCCGAAACGGGCCCGGAGCCGGTCGAACCTCGGCGCCTGAGGGGGCGGGTGCTCCGCGGAGCCCTGGCCCTCGCCGCGCTTACACTCGTCGCGAGCTGCGCGGCGTGCTCGCCGGTCTACGTGGTCAAGGCCGGCATCGCCGAGGTCGGCATCCTCCGCGCGCGACAGCCCATCCACCGTGTTCTCAACGACACGACGGTCGACCGCGATACACGCGCCAAGCTGGCCTACGTGGTCGAAGCCCGTCGCTTCGCCGCCGAGCAACTCGGCATCGACGTCGGTGACTCGTACACGATGTACACGGAGCTCGAAAGGGACACGCTGGCGATGGTCGTCTCGGCTGCGTACCCGGACCGGCTCGTGCCGAAAACGTGGTGGTTCCCCATCGTGGGTCGCGTGCCCTACAAAGGGCACTTTTCGCTTCAGGGCGCGCTCGACGAACAGGCCGGCCTCGAAGCTGAGGGGTACGACACCTATGTGCGTCCGACTGCCGCGTTCAGCACGCTGGGGTGGTTCAACGATCCGGTGCTCTCGACGTCGCTGCAGACGGATGAGGTCGAGGTGGTCACGACCGTCATCCACGAGCTCTCACACCAGCACCTCTTCGTGCCGGGACACGTGGGCTTCAATGAGAGCTTCGCCACCTTCGTGGGTCGGGTCGGCGCGGTGCGCTTCTTCTGTTCCCGCGAGGGCAGTGGGCCCGACTCCGTGAAGTGCGAACGTGCGCTTGCACGCTGGCGGGATTTCCAGCGCTTCAGTGTCTACCTCGATGGGTTCGTCGACGAGCTCGAAGCGGTATACGGTGACGCGGCACTCTCGACCGAGATGAAGGTCGTCCGGCGGGAGGCAGTATTCACGGCCGCACTCGACCGGTTCGACCGGGACGTCGAACCGGAGCTCGAGGCGCTGACCTTCGGCGGATTCCGCAACGCTCCGCTGAACAACGCGACGCTGCTGTCCCGGATTCGCTACTACAACAAGCTCCCGGCCTTCGACGCCTTCCTCGTGGCGCATCGTGGGGATCTCGTTGCGGCGCTCGATGACCTGAAACAACGAGCCGGCACAGTGGACGATCCGTTCGAGCTGCTGACGGAAGCAGCAAGCGCTCAATCGACCGGGGTGCCCGCCACCCGCTAGGGGAACGTCACTGTCAGCGGTCGGGTCGTTCGTCGGCGCGCGAGCCGCGTGCTACTGTGCGCGGACCTCCGGCTCCCCCGCCCTGGCCGCGCACCAACGCCGAGGAGGATTGGAATGAGCACGCGCTGTGTCCGCTACCGCAGCGGCTACAAGTACCAGCTCCGGAACGAACACGTCGACAGTGTCGCGGTGATACCCGACGCAGCAATCGTCACCGACTACGTACAACTCGACACGGCAGGCCTGATCACGCTGCGCCGAGGGTACGCGTGGGACGGCCCTTCCGGCCCGACAATCGACACGAAGAACTTCATGCGAGGCTCGCTCGTGCACGACGCCCTCTACCAGCTCATGCGCGTCGAAGAGCTGGACAAGGACCTCTGGCGGGAGGAAGCGGACCGCGAGCTGCGTCGAATGTGCCGCGAAGACGGGATGTCGCGGCTTCGCGCATGGTGGGTCTTCCGGGCCGTGCGCGCGTTCGGAGACCCCTCCGCATCGCCGGACAGCAAGCGACCGGTTGAAGCGGCCCCTGCGGGATGTACGGAGGCCTGACAGGTCACCTGCCGAGGGAGGTTCGGTGTGTGAGGAGCCAACGCTCGTCGACCGCACCCGCCTCGACTACTATCCTGACCGGATCGAGAATCGACGAGGTGAGCGAGGCGAGGGGAACCATGGAAAGCATCACGAAGGGGGGCCGGGCGGTGCTGCGTGGCGTCGTCCTGGTCTGTCTCCTGGTATCGCTCCGTGCGGTCCCCGCCTCTGCGCAGGAGGAGGCCACCCCTTCGCCCGGCCAACGGGTCGTGCTGGTCACCGGCTCCACGAGCGGTCTCGGCCAGGAAGTGGCCCTGCAGCTGGGTGCCCTCGGCGTGCACGTCATCGTGCACGGGCGAGACAGCGAGCGTGGCCAGCAGGTGGCCGACGAAATCAATCGCGGCCCGGGGAGTGCCCGTTTCTACCGGGCGGACTTCGCCTCCTTCGCAGAAGTACGCACCCTCGCGGAGGCGATCCTCTCCGACTACGACCGCCTCGATGTCCTCGTGAACAACGCGGGGGTCGGGCCGAACCCGAACCGTCGTCTCGTCAGCGAAGACGGACATGAGCTGCGGTTTCAGGTGAACTACCTGTCTCACTTCCTCCTGACCCGTCTCCTGCTGCCGAGGCTCCATGAGAGTACGCCGTCGAGGATCGTGAACGTCGCGTCTCGAACTCAGAGCCCGATCGACTTCGACGACGTCATGCTCGAGCGAGGCAGGTTCAGCGGCGGTCGGGCCTACGGCCAGAGCAAGCTGGCTCAGATCGGATTCACGTTCGATCTGCACGGAGAGCTGGATGGTTCGGGCGTGCTCGTCAACGTGTTGCATCCGGCGTCGATGATGCCCACCCGAATGACGGGGGCGTCGTATGGTCAATCGACGGTCGCGGAGGGTGCCGAAGCGGTCATGCAACTCATCGAGGCCGAGGGCCTCGGGAGCGGCCACTACTTCAGAGGCCTCGATCTCGGCCAGGCCCACCCTCAGATGTACGACGCAGAAGCTCGCCGAATATTGAGAGAGCTCACACGCGAGCTGACGGGGGTCCGCTGAGCCGACCCGATCGGGCGCGTGCGGTCTCCGCCCCCGCCATCACACGCCGCTCGATCCTCGATCTCGCCTGGCCCATCGTCCTGGCCAACACGGCCGTCCCTCTCCTTGGACTCGTCGACACGGCGGTGATCGGCAACCTCGGAAGCATCGCGGAGCTCGGGGCGATCGCCCTCGGAGCCCTGGTTTTCAGCTTCGTGTACTGGACGTTCGGCTTCCTCCGGATGGGTACGACGGGCTTCACCGCTCAAGCCTCGGGTGCGGGCGATCAGCCCGAGGTGCGTGCCACGCTGGCACGAGCGCTTCTCTTCGCGGTCGGCATGGGGATCCTGTTGATCGCACTCCAGCTCCCCATCGCGTGGGTCGCGCTGAGGCTTCTGGGCGCAACGTCAGAGGTCGAGACTCTGACCCGGGCCTACTTCGATATCCGGATCTGGGGGGCCCCCGCCACGCTCGCCACGTTTGCGGTCCTGGGTAGCCTCGTCGGACTCGGGAAGACACGTCACGTCCTGGCGACTCAGGTAGTGCTCAACGGCCTCAACATCGGGCTCGACGTTCTGTTCGCTGCGGTGCTCGGGATGGGCGTCGAAGGCATCGCGCTCGGAACCGTACTCGCCGAGTGGTCGACGCTGATCTTCGGCCTTCTCCTCGTTCGTGGACTGCTGCGGGACGATCACAACGACGCGGAGCCGTTCTGGCCCTGGCCCCAGATCCTGGACGTGTCGAAGGTGCGTGCGGCGGTCAGCGCAAACGCCGACATCATGGTCCGCACACTCTTCCTCCTCTCGGGATTCGCCTGGTTCACGAATCAGGGCGCTCGCTTCGGAGACGAGGTCCTCGCAGCGAACCACGTACTCCTCCAACTCGTCACGATGAGCGCGTACCTGCTCGACGGGTACGCACACGCCACCGAGGTACTCGTGGGCCGCGCCGTCGGGGCCGGGATGCGCAGGGTCTTCGACCAGACGGTGCGATCGGCTACGGAACTGGCCATCGCGACGGCACTCGTGTTGTCCGCTGCGATCGTCCTCGCGGGGCCCTGGGCCGTCGCCACCCTTACGGACCACGCCGAGGTTCGAGCTGTGGCGCTGACCTACCTACCCTACGCCGCCATCTACGTGGCCTGCTCGTTCGCAGCGTTCCAGCTCGACGGCATCTTCATCGGAGCCACGGGCACCCGCGACATGCGAAACGCGAGCATCCTCTCGTTCGTGGCTTTCCTCGCCTTCTCGCTGCTCCTGGTCCCGGCGCTGGGCAATCTCGGCCTCTGGATCGCCTTCATCGGCTACGTGATCGCGCGGGCCGGCAGCCTCGCGGCGAAGTATGCGGGACTCAGAGATCGCGTCGTAGCCTGATCGGCGGGCCACCGAGTCGGTGGCGAACCCGGAGCCCTCTTCCTGCGGACCGTTCTAGCGGGAAAGAAGGAAGGTCGCCTTCACGATCAGGCTCCGGCTCTTGTACTCCTCCATGGTATCCGGATCACGGCGGAGTTCGTCGTAGACCAGGTAGATGTCGCTGCCAGGACGGTACGTCCACCGGAACCGGGCGCTCGTACTGAACTGGTCGGTCGACGAGTTGTACTGCGTGACGGAGCGAATCGTCATCGTCGGGGAGAGCGCCAGATCGACCCGCAGCGACCCGAGGTCGGTCACGAAGTCGCCGTTCGGCAGATCGACGTCGTTACGCGTATAGGTCCCCTCGGTCGAGAGCCGGTCGCTGACACGCACGCCGAACGTGAGCAATGCCTCTTTCCGCTCACCGCCGTAGAAGCCCTGCGGGGCGTAGCGGGCGCGGTAGTAGATCCCCTTCGCCGGATTGCTTTCGAAGGAGAACCGCCACTCGCCGAACTCGTAGTCACCCGCCGGAATCACGACTCCATTCAGAACGAAGTCGTCCTGGACCCGATCGAAATGGTCGTTGTACCAGAGGTTCAGATACGCACCGTTGTCGAAGCGGGTGCCGAGCATGGAGTGCCATCGCTGCCCCAGACGCCGCCCGTTCTGGTCCGTGGTATAGGTCCAGTTGATCATCGGTGTCAGCACCCGGACCCCCAACCAGTCCGGTCGCGGGGTCGCCTCGAAATGGAGCTTGGTCGAACGAATTCCCCTACGGGGGAGGAACCCGACTTCAGGGTTGAATCGCCCCTCGAAATCCGCGTACTCGCCGAAGATCCGCCAGTCGGCGTCGAGCCACATGGCGTTCACGTAACTACCCGACTCTCCGAAATCGTCCGGGTCGCCCACCGGCTCAGCGGTGACAGGCGTCTCCGTGCGAGCCATGAACCCCACGATCGAGAAACTCGGGTGTGGGGCCAAGGACAGGTCGATCGCGTAGGTACGGTTGTAGTGATCTCCCGCGGTCTCGACCTTGTTGATGAAGAGGCCTCCGATCCGCGACCGGGTCCAGAAGTTCCGGCTGTACTTGGCCACGAGGAAGTTCTCCCCCGACTCTCCGTAGGCGTCGTCGGTCTGCACGTCCATCACCGCGATATCGTTGTCACCGACCTTACCGGTCAGGCGCGCACCCGCGAGAATCGGCACGGTCTCGCCGTCGTCGTTCAGCCCGATATTGCGACTGAAGAAAAGATCCGCGTACCGGTTGAAGGCGAACACGGATCCCACGTTGAACTGGCCCGAATTCTCCAGGAAGAAATCACGTTTCTCCGGGTAGAAGAGCGGGAACCGAGTCAGGTTCACCTGCTCATCGTCAACCTCGGCCTGCGCGAAATCGGTGTTGATCGTCACGTCGAGATTGAGTCCGGACGTCACCCCGTACTTGAGATCGACCCCCACTTCACCCTCGGTCGATTCGTCCGTGACCTGGGACTCCAGGACGCTGCTCGCACCACCGGTCGCAAACGGCGTAACCCGCAGATCCAGGCCACGGCTGAGGCCCTGAAGGCCTTCCACGGTCCCCGCGAGGCTGACTCGCTCGATCGTGAATTCCTTGGTGATCGGAGCCCAGAACGACTGCTCGTTCTTGCGTCCGATGTTGCGCATGAGATTCATGCCCCAGGCCTGACGATCGGCGGCTGTGAAGCGAAGAGTGACGAGAGGAATCGCGATCTCCGCGACCCACCCGTCGTCCAGGATCTTCGTGGCTACATGCCACACGCCGTCCCAATCCCGATTGATGTTCTGGTTCGGGAAACCCGGACGCGCTCCTTCTCCCTCATTGAACGTCTGCTGGTCGAGCTGTGCACCGAGCGGGTTCGTGACGAACATGTAGCCAGATCGTGAGTCTCTGAACGTATCCAGGATGATCTGGAAGTTGTCCTCCTCCAGAATCCGGTCCGAGTCGCGCCGCATCTCCGTCGCGGTCACGCCCTCCTGTGCCGAATCCCACGCCCTGAATCCGATATAGAGTGTCTCGGCGTCGTAAAGCAGGTAGACCTCGGTGCGCTCCGTGGACGGGGCACCCTCGTCGGGCTCCTGCTGGGTGAACTCGACCGCGCGCACCTTATAGGCGTCCCAGTTGATCTGCCCGGAGACAGGCGAGGCGCAGAGCGCGCAAGCCACGAGTAGACCGCCCAGAGAGAACGTATGACAGCAGGTTTTCGGCATCGACTTGGATCGAATGGTGTCGCGAAGCGCGACTCGTACGCCGGCTCCAGGGAGGTCTGTGCTTGCGGAAACCCGCGGTCGGGCCAGATTCGCTCGCTGCGGATCCGGCGATCCTTCCTGCCGGATCGAGGAATTGAGCCTCAACACCATCGATTGTGAATACCGACCTTCAGATTGCCCAACAAGCAGACCTTCAGCCCGTCCGCGGTAT
>JBDGVT010000173.1:0-12260 GCA_039585495.1 Gemmatimonadota bacterium
GCGTACCGCGGCGGTCGCAGAAGGTCGGGCCGATAGACCACGTCGATCTCGGGAACCTCGGCGCGGATCCGTTCGACGAGCTCCGGCTCGAGATAGCTCGCGATCAGGAGCCGTGCTTCAGAGGGGGCCCGCACGGTCACGAAGAGGGGCGCGACTTCTTGAGGATCGTGAGGAGCAACTTGAACGCCCCATCGCCGTGCAGTGCATGAGGAATGTCCGGCGGAAGCCGCAAGATCTCTCCGGCACCGACGGTGTGTTCTTCGGCCGCGATGCTGATTCGAACCGAGCCTTCGAGGACCAGCACAGTGGCGTCGTGAGGCGTCGAGTGCTCGCTGAGGCCTTCCCCCTCGGCGAAGGCGAATACCGTGAGGACGCCCCCCTCGTTCTTCGCGAGAACGCGGCTTACGACCGAGCCGCTCTGATACTCGACCAGCTCGGCCAGCTTCGTGGGACGGACAATCGGGTCGATCATGAAATCACTCGGATCGGGGAGATGGAGTCGGAGGATGTCGTCGTAGGGCGAACACGATCAGAAAGGCCATGGCCGAGCCGAGAATGCCCAGCGCCGTCGGGTCGAGCCATTCCGAGATGGCCTCGAGGTCGGACATACGGACCGCCAGGAGCGTAGCCACGCCGAAACCGATCGCACATAACGCTTCAGGCACCCCAGGTCGACGCGTGTGCAGGCCGGCCACGATGGGTACGAACAGACTGACGCTCAGCACGGAGTAGAAGACTGTCAACGAGTCGATCACGGTCGGGATGACGATCGCCAGCAGGACGCCCAGTGCACCCCCGGCGATCGCGGCCATTCGCGCCACACGCAACACGGTCTCGTCCGACGCCTCCGGGGCCACGTATCGCTTGTAGATGTCCTTCGAAAGAGAGGTGGAGAGCATGAACAGGATCGCGTCTGCGCTGCTGACCTCCGCCGAGAAGACGGCGGCCAGGCCGAGTGCCCCAAAGAGCGTCGGCAATCCGAGTGTGAGCACTGTGGGTACGGCGAATTCCGGATTCGCGAGGTCCGGCGCGTAGACGTGTGCGATCATGCCGATGAGCGGGGGAGCGAACGCGAACACGAGCAGGACGAGTCCCTGAAGACCGACGCCGATGCGGATGGTGCGCTCGTCGATCGCCCCGAACGACTTCTGAAGGAGCCCCGGAGAAATGACGAACGCGGGCACGATCAACACGAAGAAGATCATGCCCGACTGGGCCCAGAAGCTCAGATACTCCGGATCCGTTGGCGCCGCAGCGACCACCGCGTCCCATCCGCCCGCCACCGAAAGCGCCAGTGGGACACCGATCGCGAAGCCGACCAGGAGCACGGTCAGCTGTACCATGTTCACCCAAGCTGACGTCAGGAGCCCCCCGGCGCTGAAGTATGCGGTCATCACCACCCCTCCGATGAGGGCTCCGGTCCAACGGGGTGTGCCCAGCACCCACTCGAGGATCTGCGACATGGCGATGAGTTGAGCGGCAAGAATGACCAGCGTGAGCAGCCAGAGAAGGGAGGCGATGGTCGCGCGAACGGCGCTCCCGTATCGGTGCTCCAGATAGTCACCTGCGGTATAGAGCCCGTTTGCCGTCGCGACGCGCCAGATTCGAGGGCCAACCCAGAACGCGAGGAGTAGCGACCCGATCCCCGCCGACCCCACCCACCACCATGCCGAGAGCCCGGTCGTGTAGCCCAAGCCGGACGCCCCGATGATCGAGCCGGCGCCGATGTTGGCCGCCAGGAACGTGGAGAAGAGCAGACCCGTGCCGAGCTGTCGATCGGCGACGAAGAAGCTGCTTGTGCCCTGCACACGCCTGGAGACCCAGAGACCGAAGCCGATGAGACCGAGCGAGTAGGCGATCAGGACACCGAGCTGCAGCGCGACCGGTGCGTTGGGGTCTGGGTTCACGGGTTACCGGTGACCCGAGCCGGGTCAGTTCCCCAGGTCGGAGACGCTCGGGATTCCCGGGAGACCGTCGGCCATGCGCACGGCCCTCAGGATCGCCTCTGCCATGACGTCGGCGGCCAGGGCGCCGATGAGCGTCACATCAGACGTCCCTTCCCAGAAACCCGTCGCGAGCGAGAAGACGGTATCCCCGTCACCGGCGGTGTGGGCCGGGTAGATCGTTCGGGCGAGCCCGTCCTGAGCCATCTGGGCGACCTTGGTCGCTTCGGCCTTCGTGAGGGTCGCGTTCGTCGCGACGACCCCGATCGTGGTGTTGGCTCCCGCCTCGACGCCCTGTGCGCCTTCCGGACCGGTCGCGCCTTCCCCTCGGAGCGCGCGGCGCATGTCGACGAAGCCTCGTCCATCTACCGTCCGAGCACCGGCCACGATTTCTCCGGTCGCCGGGTCCACGATGTCACCCACTGCGTTCACGGCTACCGCTGCCGCCACGGTCAGCCCGTTCGCCAGCGTGATCGACGCGGTCCCGAACCCGCCCCGCATGGCTTGCGCCGATCCGCGCATCTTCCCGACGGTCGCTCCGGTGCCGGCTCCCACGGAGCCCTCGGCGGGGGATGAGGTCGAGGCTTCGGACGCCGCTGTGTAGCCGCACGCCGGTCCGGGCCGGATCCGCTCGTCACCTTCGAGTCCGAGGTCGTACAGAATGGCGCCGACCACGATCGGCACCACCTTCGATCCCACCCGATATCCCAGGTCGCGTTCGTCCAGGTATCGCATGACACCATCCGCGACGCTGAGCCCGAACGCGGACCCTCCCGAGAGTACGACGGCGTTCACCCGCTCGACCGTGTTGACCGGGTCCAGCAGCGCGATCTCGCGTGAACCGGGCGCGCTGCCCCGTACGTCCACGCCGCCGACGGCACCGTTGCGGGCGACGACGACGGTGCAGCCCGTGGGACGCTCACTCAGCGCATGGTGGCCCAACTCCAGTCCCTCGACCGCGGTGATACCCCACGATCCTCCCCGCGCCGGCTCCTGCGCCATGCAGGCCGACTGAGCGATCGGAGCCCCGGCGAGCAGCGCCCCGATCAGGATCGAGCGTGTTCTCACCTACTCCTCGCGAAGGGCCTGCGAGTCGGAATTCGCGTCCGTCGCGAAACAGAAGAAGAAGCCATTCCCCCCGGAGCCCTGCAGGTCTTCCTGGCTGCAGCCACGCGACCCGTGGGCAGAATTCCAGGAATTGGGATTCTCACCGCCCCCGATCCGGTCGTGATGCCCGACGCGCGCGCTGCCATCACTATTGCTCGTCCAGTTCGCACACGCGTCGTGGCCCTCGGCCGTGTTCACGGTCCCGTCGAGGTTCGAGCCGGTGAGTATGTCGTGCATGTTCGGATCATCGCCCCGGCCGTTCACTGTGGAGCCCTTCTCGGTCCGGATCGAATGCTTCGTCAGGTTGGCGTTGTCCGAATGCAGGTCGGACACGTTCAGTGCGATCCTGTCCCCCGCGTAGTTGTGCCACGGACCGGATCCGATACGGTCACGGGCGTTGACCGCGGCCTCTCCACCCATGGATATCGCACTCAGATAGGCGCGCCACGTCAGGTCGCCGAACCCGACGGCGTAGGCGAGGTCCTCACAGTGCTGATCCGCCCCCGCCAGGCCACCCAGGTTCGCTCCGTCGCCTGGACCCGCGCTGGTGACGAAGAAGCTCATGCTCGCGCTTTGAGCAGCGACCGGTGCGGCGCCAAAAACGGCGAGAATCGCGAATGCGCCGAGTGCTTTCTTCACGAGAAAACTCCTGTGTTCGGGAGGGGCGGCGCCGATAGCGTGCCAGGCCGCGTTTCCTGTTCAGCTGATGGCGCGCAATGTCCGGCGGCTGGACGGGTGCGGCAAGAGAACGCCCCCTTCTCGTTACTCCTGAATCGCTCCGGGTCGACCATTCTCGACCACGAACGTGGCGAGTGTCTCGACCGATTCTCGTTACTCCTGAATCGCTCCGGGTCGACCATTCTCGACCACGAACGTGGCGAGTGTCTCGACCGAACCACCCCGCTCCTCGACGTTGGGAACGATACGAAAGCGCGAGGTCCACCGATCAGGGCTGATGGAGGCGAGCACGTATCCTCGCTGGTAGTTGTAGAAGTCGACGTGGGGGTTGTATCGGAGGCCATCCGCTCCCCATCCCGTCATGGGGATACCGTTTCCGCCCGATGTGAGCGACGTACCGGCGAACTCCGTGGCGATTGCGGGAGAAGCCTCGTCGTCAAAATCACGAGCGAGACGCGCGACCCAGTTGGAATGGATGTCGCCGGTCAGGACGACGGGGTTCGAGACCCCCGAATCGGCCATCGCTTCGATGATGGCCTGACGCTCGAGTGGGTATCCGTCCCACTTGTCCATTTGCCAGGTCACGTCGCCCTGAGCGTTGCGGCTGTTGAAGCGTGTCATGAGCACCTGTTGCGCGAGCACGTTCCATTGCGCTTCGGAGGCGGCGAGGCCGTTGACGAGCCAGTCGCGCTGAGCCGAGCCGAGGATCGAACGCCCCTGTTCGAAGTGCTCCGCGCAGGAAGGCCCGATCGAGGCGTCACATGGCTGATCGTCTCGATACTGACGGGTATCGAGCACGTTCATCTCGACGAGATTCCCAAAGCGCATCCGTCGATAGAGTCGCATATCCGGGCCGACCGGCATGGAAGTGCGGCGAAGCGGCAGGAACTCGTAGAAAGCCTGATAGGCCGCCGCGCGCCGGAGAAGGAAGTCTTCGGGTGACTGATCGTCCTCCGGCCAGATGCCCGCGTAGTTATTGTCGACTTCGTGGTCATCCGACGTCGCGATCCATGGAGCCGCCGCGTGCGCCGCCTGTAGCTGCGGATCACTCCGATACGTGGAGTAACGAGCACGATATAGGCGCAGCGTGGTCGACTCGGGACCTTCGTGGCGGCGGGGCCGACCATCCGTCGCCGCCCCTTCATAGATGTAGTCCCCGAGGTGGACGATCAGGTCGAGGTTCTCGGCCGATAGGTGCTCGAGCGCGGTGAAGAAGCCGTGTTCGTAGTGTTGGCACGACACAAAAGCGAAATCGAAGCGATCGTTGGCCGCATTGGCCGCCGGTGCCGTCTTGGTGCGGCCCACCGGGCTCACCGCCCCACCGCTCATCAGCCGATAGAAGTAGTCCCGGCCCGGCCGGAGCCCCTCGACCTCCGCGTGTACGGAGTGACCGAGCGCAGGGAGCGCGTCTGCGACGCCGGTCCCGACGATCCGCGAAAACGAGTCGTCCTCGGCAATCTCCCACGAGACCTCGACGGGAGTGGAGGCTGCGCCGACTTCACGGAGCGCGTCTCGGCCAAGTCTCGCCCAGAGTACGACCCCGTCGGGCGTGGGGTCTCCCGATGCTACCCCGAACCCGAACGGGTCGGAGTTGAAGCGCACGGGCCTTCCGACGCCGCATCCCGGCAGGGAGCCGAGCGCGACCAGTGCGGCCGCATCACGTCCGACGCGGAGGAAGTCGCGCCGCGTTCCGCGACGGTCGAACAGATCGAACCAGTACTGATCGCTCGTCTTGGTCATGTCGTTACGACCCGATTCTGAGAGGACGGCGACCTATACACGGCTCCACCATTCTCTGGAGCCGTTGTTGCCCTCGACACGCTTGAATCCGACGTCGGCGAGGTCCCCCCGCAGCGCGTTCGTCAGCCGCTCCCCCTCCTTGGCGTCGATATCGCCCTCGAATCGAAGGATCGTCCCTCCATCGCCTGTGATCGAAGCGGTCAGGGTCCGGGGGATCGGACTCACTTCCGTGATCTGGTCGACGAGCTGCGCGGCATAGGCTCGCCGGTCATCCTTCGTCGGGACGTAATCCCTCTTCTTCTTCGCGATGCGATCGCGCCGACGCGCGTCGCTCCACGCCGCAAACACACCGGGCATGCCGAGCGGAAGTCCAACGGCGATGCCCAGCACGAGGAGCTGACTTGCCGGAAGCGTGGTGGGGTCGGCCGCACCACGTTCGATGACCGAGGTCACGATGATGTAGGCGACGCCTCCGCCTACGGCCGTCAGGATGAGACCCGCGAGCCCGAGAATCCCACCGGAGAGCGATACGAGGAACGCTTGGCCACGCGTACTGCGGGTCCCGAACGTCAACCCGAGCGACGTTCCGAGGCCGCCCACCAACAGGGCGACGATCTGGGCCGAAAAATCTCCAAGCGAAGCGTCCATCGAGCCAAGGTAGTCGGCTGCCCGGCTCGCGCCTACCGGGACGTGAGCGCATGTTGGCGGCTAATGGATACCGCCACTCGCACCGTCCGCGTTGAAGTCTTCAGTGACTACACATGCCCCTGGTGCTACGTCGGTTGGGCGCGGTTGGAGAGGGCGCTCGGCCTGCTGCCCGATGCCGTCTCACCGTCTATCGACTGGCGGCCGTTTGAGATTCATCCAGAGGTTCCACTCGAAGGCATGCCGGTCGAGGAATTGCCGTATCCGCCTGACGTGTGGGCGCGCATGCAGGACGCGCTGCGGCAGACTGCCGCCGAGGAGGGCCTCGACGTGGGCCAGAGGCCCAAGGTCTCCAACACTCATCGAGCGCTCGCGGCGGGTGCGTATGCGCAGGCCGAGGAGCCCGAGCGGTTCCCGACTTTTCACGAGCGGCTGTTCAAGGGCTACTTCGCAGAGGGTGAAGACCTTGGCGATCCGGACGTCGTGGAGCGACTGGCGGCGGAAGCCGGCATCGATACGGAGCGTCTGAACCAGGCCCTCTCCGAGGGACGCTACGAGTCCGCGCTGACCGAAGCCACGGACGATGCCCGCGGGATGGGCATCTCAGGCACACCCACCTTCGTCTTCGATCGGCGCTTCGCGACGTCGGGGGCACAATCGACCGAAACACTGTTGCGCGCTTTCGAAGCGGCGCTGCACTCCGATCAGGAGGAGTAGAATGCGTACCCGGAAGGTCCTCGCGCTCGTGACACTGGCTCCGGCGCTCTTCGCCGTGTCGTGTTCCTCCGACGACGGGCGAGCCCCTTTCGTCGATTCGATCAATGAGTCGTCACTTCGAGCGGACCTGTTCACGCTTTCGCACGATTCGATGGCGGGCCGGCTGGTCGGCACCCCGGAAATCAGCCAGGCGTCGGACTGGATTCGCGACCGCTTCTCGTCGCTCGGACTCGAGCCGGCCGGAGATGAGGGAAGCTACGATCAGCGTTTCGATCTCATCTGGACCAGTCTGGGCTCGGGCAACCGTCTCACGGTTTCGGGTGCCGGGGGAGCCAGACAGCCGGGCAACGGGTGGATGCCTTCGACGCGCAGCGCCACGGCCAATGCGGGCGGTGAAGTCGTGTACGCCGGTTTCGGCATCGTCGAACCGCGACTCGATTTCGACGACTACCAGGGAGCGGACGTTCGTGGCAAGGTCGTGCTCATGCTGGAGCGCGAGCCAGGTGTGGCGGATCCCGAGAGTCCGTTCGACGGGCTCGTGACCGCCGAAGCCTCGCGCGACTGGCGGAAGGTGCTCGAGGCGCAGGAGCGCGGTGCGGTGGCGGTGCTGTTCGTGCAGGACGTGCACAATCGGGCAGGTGAGCGCGATTGGTCGGCGGCGTTGCGCTCGACCTGGCCCGCCGAGCGGCGACGAAACGAACGCTTCACGTTGGGGGCGTGGGTAGAGCGCATCGAGATTCCCGTGGCACAGATTTCGGTCGAGCTCGGGGAACGACTCGTGTCCGGCTCCGGTCGCACGCTCGAGGAGCTCGCTCAGGCTGCCGAGGAGGCCTCAGGTGGGCTGGGCGTCGTCGATCTGCCCAGTGCGAGCGTCAGTCTGACCACGGCGGTCACCCGCAACGTCACCCCGGGTCGGAACATCCTGGGCATGATCGAGGGGTCGGACCCGGAACTGCAGGACGAAGTCGTCATCATCGGGGCGCATCACGACCATGACGGGACCGAAGGTGAAACGGTCTTCAACGGCGCAGATGACGACGGGTCGGGCACCGTCGGGGTCATGGCCGTCGCCGCGGCATATGCCCGGGCGGCCGAAGAGGGCAGGCGCCCGAGACGCAGCGTCATCTTCGCGATCTGGGATGCCGAGGAGCAGGGCCTGCTGGGTGCATGGTACTACACGCTCCGGCCGCTCTTCCCGCTCCAGCGTACCGCCGCCAACATCAACCTCGACATGATCGGGCGGCACCAGGAGGTGCCCGAAGGGCAGACGGGTCGATTCCGAGGCCTTCAGCCCCAGACCGCCGAGTCGAACTCGAACGCCATCAATATCCTGGGCTACAGCCGAACGCCCGACATGGCGGCGGCGGTCGAGGCCGCCAACGAAGAGACCGGGCTCGTGTTGCGTTTTCGGTATGACAACAACGAGTCCAATCTGCTCAGACGGTCCGACCATTGGCCGTTCCTCCAGAACGACGTGCCGGCCGTGTGGTTCCACACGGGGCTGCACCCGGACTATCACACGCCGGACGACGATCCGGAGCGGATCGAGTACGAGAAGATGACCCGCATCGTGAAGCTCGTGCACCAGACCAGTTGGGACCTCGCGAATGCGGATGGGCGCCCCACGATGCAGGGGATGGCCTCGCGGCCCCGCTCTTAGGCTGGGCCTCCGGAGCGCCTTGTCCGTGTCGCCGGCGCGATCTACCGTGGCATTCGCGGTGGCGAAGAGTGAAGTCGCCGCCGCGCATCGTCGAAATACCCCGTACGGAGGTACCATGAACCGCTCCGTTTGCACCGTCGCTGCGACCCTTGCACTCGTGTGTCTTGCGACCCCGTCTGCAAAGGCGCAGGAAACTCCCTCGGACACACTCCTCACGGTCGGGCATTACCTCGACTTCGAGCGTGTGAACGACCCACAGATTTCGCCGGACGGATCGCGGGTCGCGTATGTAAGGGCATACGTCGACAAGATGAACGACACCTTCGAGTCGGCGATCTGGATCATGGACGCCGACGGGAGTCGCAACCGCTTCCTGGTTGATGGAGGAAGCCCGCGGTGGTCGCCTGACGGAACGCGGATCACCTTCATGGCAGCTGATGACAATGGCGACGCGCAGATCTTCGTTCGATGGATGGACGCGGAGGGTGCGGTCAGCCAGATCACGCATGAGACCGAGTCGACGTCCAACGTGCAGTGGGGACCGGACGGCCGCTTCGTCTACTTCCAGCGCATCGTACCGACGGTGCAGACGTACACGGTCGACCTCCCGGCTCGACCGGCGGGCGCCGATTGGACGCCTGGGCCCCGGATCGTCGATCGCATGCACTATCGCGCCGACCGGGTGGGCTTCCTTCCCGACGGATGGAACCACCTCTTCCGAGTGCCGGCAGACGGTGGCACCGCGATGCAGCTGACACGGGGTGAATTCCACGTCGGCGGCACCTTCGTGCCGGGTGTCGGCGGAGCCGGTTACGACGTCTCGCCCGACGGGAGCACGCTCGTTTTCGACGGGCTCATGGAAGACACCGACATGAGCTACCTCGAATCGCACATATGGGCGCTCGACATCGAGTCCGGCGCAACACGTCAGCTGACGCAGACCAAGGGACCCTGGTCTAGTCCGGTCTTCTCGCCGGACGGCAACCAGATCGCGTATACGGGCTACCCCTGGACGTCGCAGACATACAAGACGACCGACCTCTACGTCATGAACAGCGACGGCTCCGACGCTCGACTGCTGAGCGGTGCTCTGGATCGAGACGTCGGGGCACTGACATGGGATGAAGCGTCTGGCGGGATCTACTTCACGGCGGGCGATCGCGGTACGCAGAACGTGCACCACGTCTCCACCAGCGGGCAGCACCGTCAGGTCACGTCCGGGGCGCATATGCTGTCGATGACCGCGGTGGCTCGTGGTGAGCGTGCGGTTGGGGTGCGGAGTTCGGCCTACGAACCGCCCGACGTCGTGATCTACGATCTTCGTGAGGGGGTGGAGCCGACCCGCCTGACTCGGGTCAACGACGATGTGCTGGCCGGCAAGAAGCTTGGAGAGGTCGAGGAGGTCTGGTACGAATCGACGGACAACACGCAGGTGCAGGGCTGGATCGTGAAGCCACCCGACTTCGATCCGAATGAGGAATACCCTCTCATTCTGCACATCCACGGTGGTCCGCACGGCATGTACAACCTGGGCTTCAGCTACTCGTACCAGAATTTCGCCGCGAATGGCTACGTCGTCCTCTACACCAATCCGCGTGGCAGCACGGGGTATGGGACCGACTTCGGCAACGCCATCAACAACGGCTATCCATCGGTCGATTATGAGGATCTGATGGCCGGCGTCGACGAGATCATCGGGCGCGGATACATCGACGAGGACCAGATGTACGTGACCGGATGTTCGGGAGGGGGCGTGCTCTCGAGCTGGGTGATCGGCCACACCGACCGCTTCGCGGCCGCCGGTGTGCGCTGCCCCGTCATCAACTGGATGAGCTTCGCGGGTACGGCCGACATCACCATGTGGGGCTACTACCGCTACGAGGGGTTCCCCTGGTCGAACCCGGACAAGTATCTCGAGCACTCCCCGTTGATGTATGTCGAGAACGTCCAGACACCGACGATCCTCATGACGGGGGAGCTGGACCTCCGCACGCCGATGGCGCAGACCGAGGAGTACTACCAGGCGCTCAAGGTCCTCGGCGTGCCCACGAAGATGCTTCGGTTCAACGGCGAGTATCACGGCACGGGGAGTAACTCCGGTCACGCAATAGGAGCACCACGAATGAACTAGGTCCGGGTCGGCCATGAGCCGGAATCACGACGATTCCGGTCAGGCATGACGAGAGTCCTTACAATGGGTCGTTTGGAGGCAACACAATGCACGTTCGAATTCTCTTCGCAGCGAGCGCCACCGCGCTCCTCTTCGCCATCGCCCAGCCCGCGTCTGCCCAGATCAAGGCGAGCGAGCTTGGATCCGTTTCGCAGACCATCGACGGCACCACGATCAGCGTCGACTACTCACGCCCCACGGCGCGTGGGCGCACCCTCTTCGGAGGCATCGTCCCGTGGGATATCGTGTGGACACCTGGTGCGAACTGGGCAACGAAGTTCGAAACGAACAAGGACGTCCAGATCAACGGGGTCGACGTCGCCGCTGGCACCTACTCCGTCTGGATGACGCCGCACCAGGGTGACTGGACGCTCACGCTCAACGCGAACCCGGAGCTCTTCCATTTCCAGAAGCCGCCGGAAGAGCAGGGGACCTACAATATCAGCGTGACGCCTGAAGACGCCGGCCACATGGAGATGCTCACCTGGTACTTCCCGGCAGTGTCCGGAACCGTGGGTGTGCTCGCCATGCATTGGGGGGAAACGCGAGTGCCGATGCAGATCGCTGTTCCGCCGACGGCGGCGGTCACCCTGGAGGCGGACGAGCGAGCGCAGTTTCTCGGCGAGTACAGCGTAGCGTTCGCGCCGATTCCGGGCTGGGAACCGACCGGGACGCTACGTGTGACCGAGGGCTCGAACGGGATGTTGCGTGGCTGGATGCCGTTTGGCGTGCACCCCGAGGACGAACTCGAGTTCGACCTCGTGCCCGCCGGGCTCAACCGCTTCAACGCCGGGCTCTACCGCGAGGGGAAGCTCTTCAACATCGAGGGCAGCTTCGCGTTCGAGTTCGCGGTCATGGATCGTGCGGAGTCCGTGGTCCTTCGCGGGATCGAAGGGTCGGAGTTCGGGACGGGCTCGAGAAGCACAGGTCGCTGACGCCCGAAGTAGATCCGACGGGATCGATGCCCCCTGGCCCGGCACGGTCAGGGGGCGTCCCGACCGCCTTCAAGGCGGATTCGGCCCGGGTACGCGTGTGTGCGTCGTACCTCTCCAGCCGGTGAATCCAAGCGCCGATCATGAATCGGCGAGACACCAGGGTTGTCCGGAAGCACCCTGACGTTGTTGGGCGCACCAGACGAGCCGAAGCTCGAGAGACGGGCCGTCCGTGTTCACCGGTGCTTCCCGTGGTCGGAGCTGGATTCGTGCTGCAGGTGACACGCATCACAGAGGTCGAGGAGGAGGTCGAAATCCGACGGTGGAAGGTCGAGACGCGCCAGGTGGCGGAATCGTCATTCGGGACGTATCAGGAGATCTCTACCATGTAGCCGATCCCGAGGGCATGGATGATCGCAGCCGGAAGTGGCTGTGGGCCTTCGAGTTCCGTGGAGTCCTCGCGTCGGGCTGGACCTCAGCCGCCCAGTCAAGACACGGGGCGATCCGCCCAATCTCCCCGCTGGACGATGACGTTTCCGTCAGACACGACCATAAGCACGTCCTGCACCACCGCTATGTCGTCGATCGGGTTGCGCTCTAGGACGATCAGGTCGGCTTCGAACCCCGGAGCGATGCGCCCGATTCGGTCCTCAGCCGAGAACAACTCT
>JBDGVT010000174.1:0-6633 GCA_039585495.1 Gemmatimonadota bacterium
GCATACCACAGTCTCATCGCCTCTTCCGCGATCCCTGCCGCCCTACCGTCTGACGGCCACTCCCCCACCCCGCCTCGTACCTCGATCCTTCCTCGATCGCCTCGCCCCGTACCCTCTGTGCGTTCGTACCCGTAGGCCTCTTGGATTTCCTATCCGTTCTTCCACGACGCCACTTCGGGTGCAGTAGTCGATCGAGTGCCGATCGGCACCGGGGCGCACGAACTCGCGGTGGATCGAGCGCGGGGCATAGTCTTCGTTGCCAGCTACCAGGGCAGCACGGTCGAGACTCTCAACCTGGAGACCCGCCGAGGCGACACGATCTTCGATCTCGCGCCGCACGCGTCACTCCACGGGATCGCCGCAAGCCGATCTGGTGATGTCGTATGGGTCACCGCCGAGGAGGCGCGCGCGATCCTGGAGCTCGATGCCAGGACGGGATCGATCCTACGCGCGTGGCCCACTGATGGGTATCGGAGCCACATGGTCGCGGCCACTCCGGACGACCGGAAGCTCTACGTGCCGAACCTCGACGATGGCACCGTGAGTGTGATCGACAGGGAGTCCGAGGACGTGCGAGTGATCGCCATGGGCGGTGGCGCCGAGGGCGTTGCGTTCCGCCCCGGAAGTCGAGAGGTCTGGGTGAGCAACCGCGCCGACAACACCCTCTCGATCATCGATACGGGCACCGACACAGTCGTGGAGACGATGGCGAGCGAGGGAAGTTTTCCGGTCAAGGTGAGGTTCACGCCGGACGGCGGGCAGGCCTGGGTCGTCAATAACCAAAGTCAGGAAGTCGCCGTCTTCGACACGGGGACGCGTACGTGGCTTGGAAGCGTGCGCGTCGGAGTGCGCCCACTCGGAATCGCCTTTTCAGAGGATGGCTCTCGTGCCTTCATCACCGTGGCCGAAGCCGGCGAGGTCGTCGAGGTCGATGTCATCACTCGTACGGTCGTACGTCGCTTCACCACGGGCGCGAACCCTGATGGGATCGCATGGATCGGGTGATTGTACCGGCTACTTGGAGCTACTGAATCGCCAAGATCCCTCGCCCCCACATGGTCTGCGGAGGGTCGTCGCCGAAGATGACCGGGCCCGTCTCGTAGGTCGGCCGACCCACATATGCCCGGTATGCGTCGGAGGCATCCGTCACGACGCCGTGCCCATCCCAGACACCGTCCTGGTCCGCCGTCGTGACCGTCTTGCCTGCGCTTCGTCCCGACATGATGACCTGCCCGCCAACCAGAATCTGCCACCTCGACTCGTAGTAGGCATAGCTTCCGTTCGAGACCTCCAAGTCTGCAATCGGGTTCGGCTCCACGAAGTACCACCTCGCTTCGCCCGAGACATCGCCCTCCACCGTGGCAGTCCACACGAGTGCCCACCCGTCCTCATCCGTCTCGCCCCGATCTCCGACGTACGTGTACCCGATCTCGGAATAGAGAGGCGGCGGTGGGAGCTGGGTCTCGGAGCGATCAGGTGGGACGGTGCACGTTGGCATCGCGAGCAACAGAGTCGCGATGGCCCCTCCGTGAAGCCGTCTGCTGATCACTTCACGACCCTCAAAAGGTGAACGCTGCCGTGACGACGAAGACCTCATCGTCGCTGATCCAGCCCGTGAAGTCATCGGAGAGCCGACGTTGAAGGACAAATTTGGGGCTCAGCGTCACCTGACCGAGGGGAATGCCGAGGCCGGCACTCACGTCGCCGTACGAGAATCCCGAGGCCGACGTCCAGTATTCCCAGTTGTAGTCGAGATTCCCACCGAATTCGACGGTCACACCGCTCTCTCCGGCCGGAATCGAGTGAGAGAGTGACACCAGCGCGTGTGTCCCATCGCCGAGATCGAAGTCATGTGCGATCAGTAGCGAGGGATTCAGGGCGGTGGCGAGCACCATTCCCGCGTAGAGCTCGGGCGTCCCCTGCCAGCCGCCCGCGTCAGGCCCGAAGTCGAAGTTGTAGAACGCGCCACCCACGTAGATACCCACCTGCGGTGACACCTGACGGTAGAAGTCGGCGTAGATGTCCGCTTCGCTGATCTCAGTCAGGTCAAAATCGAACGTCGTGAATCCGTAAACCGTGAATCCCCCCCGGTTGACCGACAGCTGTGCCTGTTGGACCCAGCCTGTCGAGAAGGGGATGCCAGCGAAGAGGTATCGGCTCTTCAGAGGGAGTTCTGCCGACACCGATAGCGGGGTCTGGGCAGTGGCGCCCGTCGGTGTCATGACGGCGGGCAATACGAGGCTCAGGGCCACAAGCGTGAATCCGAACAAGCGACTCATCGTGCTCTCCTTTCCGTACGGGTGACGTAACGGGCCGCCGAAGTCGTCCCGGCAAACTGCCTGGGACGTGGAGGGCAGACGACGGCTGATAAGCCCCACGGGCTCACCGTAGGATTCGGGTAACGGAGCGTTCGCGCAAGTAATGGCCGGACGGAGCCCGGCTGGTCTCGGCGATTCGGGTGGCTGGCTCTAACGAGGCAGCTGCAATCGATCCACCAACTCCTGAAAGCGCGAGTCGGCACGCATCGGATGGAAGATCGCGTCCACGGCTATGGAAAGGCTATTGGGATCGCCCTCGTCGAGCGCCAGCGTGAGGTACTCGATGGCCTTGTCCTCTTCGCCCGCGCGGGTGTAGAGCGTGCCGACCTGCCACTCCGAGACGCGCCCGCCGTCGTTCCTGCGCTGCTCGAAGAGTTCAGCAACTGACCGCAGGGCCCCCTCGTAGCCGTCCTCCTCCAACCCCACTTCGAGGGCGTCGATCGCTTCGAGATCACCAGCGACCCGGTACGAGTCTCTCCAACTTCCGATCGCCAGGGAATCACGATCCTGCAAGTGGTATGTCGTACGGAGCATGCTCAGAAGGTAGGGGGCGTCGGGGTTGAAGCGCCGTGCACGCACCAGCGCAGCCTCGGCTTCGTCGAGCCGATCGACCCAGGTCAATATCTGGGCCCAGAGCCCCTGAACCAGGGCGTCGTCGGGGGCCTGCCGAGATGCGCGTTCACCCTCCCTGAGGGACTCCTCTACACGGCCGACGTACGACAGGAATTGCGCGTAGTACCCGCGTGTCGCCGCATCGCTCGGGTGTTCCTCGAGCGCCTGCAGAAAGAGCCTCTCCGCCTCGTCCCAGCGTGCCGCCTGCCAACCCTGCCAGACAGTCGCGATGGCCGTGGCGGCCGGGTCGACCTCGAGCACTGGAGCCAGGGCCAGGATCGAATCGCGAATGACCCGAGCTTCCTCCCCCGAGATCAGCCCCTGCTGCGATCGAAACCCCGGAAGTGCAGCGAGTCCGGCCCACGCTTCCGCCGACATCGAGTCACGTGCGACTGCCCGCGTGTAGTACCGCTCTGCACTGTTCAGTGACTCGTCGGAAAGCAGGAGCGCATCGTACCGCGCCTGGAGTAGCAGTTCGTACAGAATCGGGTCGACGACAGCCGACTCCTCCAGCTGCGCCAGCGCATCCGCTGTGAGGCTTGCCCCGGTTCGTTCCGAGATGCCGAGCGTGATCTGATGCAGGATCGCACGCAGATCGACCTGCGAGCCGGAGAAGTTGTCGGACCAGACCACGTCTTCGGTCTGTCCGTCGACGAGACGAACGTCGATCAGCACCCGAGGGCCGACACGCTCGATCGATCCTTCGATAAGCGCATCCGCCTCGAAGGTTTCCGCGATCTCAGTCCCGGAAGCGCCCGTCTCGGCCAGTCGACGCGCCGAAGACGAGTTGAGGACCCGGAGTCCGGCGCGTTGCATATCCTCGACCAGGTCCTCATACACGCCCTGGACATAGAAGTCCTCTCCCGGGTCACCGGCCCCGTTCACGAGCGGTAGCACGGCCAGGCGATCGTAGGTCGGACCTCCGACCTGGCCCACGAGCCAGAACGCGAGCATGCCTGCCGCGACGATGGTCGCACCTCCGCCCACCGTCCGCACCGCCGCCATCGTGCGATTCTGACGCCGACTCCGGGCGAACGCGACCTCGGTCGTGGCGTAGCTCAATGCCTCACGGAACTCCTCCCCGTCGGCGAACCGATCTCCTGCCTCGGGAGCGAGCGCCTTCCGCACGACGCGCCATACCGTATCCGGGACATCGGGGTTTGGGCTCCGCTCAGGCAACTCGCCCATGAGTTTTTGGGCCATCGATGCATGGGGCGTGGACGCCCCGAACGGAGCCTGGCCTATGAGCATCTCATGGAGAACACATCCGAGGGCGTAGATGTCCGATCGCCCGTCGACATCAGCTCCATCCGTGAGCTGCTCAGGGCTCATGTACGAGAACGTCCCGATGGACGTGCCGGTTCGTGTGAGGCTGTCACGCTGCGCCTCGGTCAACACTTTGGCGATCCCGAAGTCACACAAGACGGCATGGCCGGCCTGAAGCAGGACGTTTTCCGGCTTGATGTCCCTGTGCACGAGTCCCTGCGCGTGCGCGTATGCCAGCGCACTCGCGATCGCTCGCGTATATGAGGTGGCCCGGTCGAGCCCGAGGGTCCCTTCCCGATCGAGCACGTCGCGAAGGGATTCCCCATCCACATACGGCATCACGAACCAGGGCGTCCCGTCTGCCCCTCCCGAGTCGTGAATGCCCAGGATGTTCGGATGGCTCAGCCGTGCCGCGACCTCGATCTCGCGGGCGAAGCGCTCTTGTTCCATCGCTTCCGCAAGCTCCGGTCGCATGACCTTGATCGCGACCGGTCGCCCGTGACGGAGGTCTTCAGCCAAGTACACCACGGCCATCCCACCACGACCGAGTTCTCGCTCGATGCGGTAGTGGTCGGCCAGCGCGGCCTTGAGGCGGTCGATGGAGTCTGAGGGCATGTCCATACGCTACGATGCAGGGCCACCCGAGGGTAGGACACCTGACGGTCCATCACGGGCCAGTCCCTCGGGGTTCACTCCGAATCTGCGCCGCACCGCAGCTAGCCCGCTGTGGGGGTTCGTCAGTTATGCCTTGTGGGGAGGCTCGCTACGTCATGAGTTCGCAGCCCGGGCGGAAAGCCCCTAGCTTCGGCGCCCCAACACACCCTCCCACCAAGGAGCTCACCGTGAAGTGGACTTCTCTTCTGCTTGCGCTTGCGGCTGTGCTTGCGTTGGCAGTTCCCGCAGAATCGCAGAGCTTAGTCGCGAACTACTACCGCTGTAGCACGGCTGACGAAGGCGAAGCCGATTTCATCATGAACGCTGTCTTCGCCGATGTATATCAGGCGCACGTCGATTCCGGCGACCTCATCGCATGGGGATGGGTCGAGCACACGATCGGCGGTGACTGGCGGCGGATCTCTACGATCACGGCGGAGGACCGTTCGACAGCGACCAGAGTCTGGGGCGAGATCGTCGCCGAGCTCGAGGACGAACATCCCAATGCGCTTCACCGCTTCAACGAGATCTGTGACTCCCACGACGATTACATCTGGACCGTGACCGACAGCTACGAGGGCACGGACCAGAGTGTGTCGCCGCCTGCGTGGGTATCCATTTACTTCACGTGCGACCAGCAGGCCGAAGCCAGGGCCGACGAGTTGATGGCGGAAATGTCCGGCGTCATCGACAAGCATGTCGAAGCGGGACACCTGGGGGGGTGGGGCTGGTACTCGCATGACCTGGGGGGATGGTTCCGACGATTGTGGACGCTCACTGGAGTCGAGGACTTCGATGTCCTCGATGGGCGCCAGATGGTGATCGACGAGCTACTGGCGGAGCACGCCGACGCCTTTGCCGAGTTCGGATCGATCTGCAGCGGGCATGTCGACTACATGTGGTCAGACGCGAGGGCGACCGACGGAGGATAGCCTTCGCGTCACGTAGTTCCTCAGAGCCGAAATGAGACGGCCACCCCGCAGTCAGGGGTGGCCGTCTGGTCTTGGGGGCCGGTGGCGCGGCCTCATGCTATGTCAGCGTTCTGAAGCTCCACCCTGCCCGCTACGCACGACCTCAGCGAGCGCTCCCGCTACCCCAAAGTACCTCTAGCTGCTCCTCCGCGTCGATGAGCATCAGCCTGAACCGCTCCGGCTCCGGTACGGCCAGCATCTCCGTCGCCCATGCGCGCTCGGCATCGAGGGTCGCCTTGAGGTCGGCCATGATCCTCTCGAAGTCCTCGTTCCCATGGAGGTTTTCGAGCATGGGGTCAGCGAGACCCATCTCCGTGTAGTAGAAGGTCCACCCCCTGTCGATCGCGATCTCGAGCCGATCGATTGCCTGATCGAGCTCGCCGAGCATCGCGTGGAGGCGCACGAGGTTGTAATGATGGGAGTACCCCATCCCCGTTTCGTTCTTGGCCAGGTAGGAATCGCGGACTACCTCGAGAAGCCGGGTTCCCTCCCGGACCCTTCCTGTCTTCAGGTACACGTATCCAAGAGTGATGCGTGAGGAAAAATTGCTGGTGCCGATCGCTTCTACGGGTGGGTCACGGCTCAGGAGCTCCTCTATGAGTTCTTCGGCCGGCTCGTATCTCTGCTCCATGAGCTCGAGGTTCCACATCCGAGGTGACGATCGCGAAGGCGTCGAGCGACTGCTCCGCTACTGCGCACGGCCGCCCTTCGCACTGCAAAGACTCCACGCGCCGCGAGGGGTCGCCGCCCTGACCTCACCAGAAGCACGCCTCGTCTATCGGCTGCCGAGGCCCGCGCTCGACGGACGCACC
>JBDGVT010000175.1:0-8296 GCA_039585495.1 Gemmatimonadota bacterium
CTACCTGCGTTGAGCGTCTACCGGCGGGATCTGAATCGACTGCTCACGGAGCGTGTGGGGCGGCCCGGCGTGCGCAGAGTATTGGGCCGCAGGGCGCCGGACATTCGCGAGAGCCTGGTAGCTGCACAGGTCGGACTCGCGGTCGTGCTCGTAGTCCTGGCCGGCCTCGTGCTTCGGTCGCTGGAGAGTGCGGTCAGCATCGATCCGGGCTTCGACTACGAGCACCTGATGGCCAGCCATATCTCCACCAGCAGCACCGGTGTCCAGGTTCCCGAGCGAGACGAATGGTTCAGGGAGATTGCGCGTCGCCTTGGTGAAGAACCATGGGTACGGTCGGCTACGATCTCAAACGCTGCCTTGCTCTCGCCGCATGCTACGGCGGAGTTTGCTTTCGAGGGCTTTCCGGAAGACGCGCGCATGGTCGCATCGGCCGTCATACCCGGGTTCTTCAGCACCGTGGGAATCGCCCTCGTGGAGGGTCGGACATTCGCGAGAAGTGATACCCTCGGGGCGCCGAATGTGGCGATCGTCAATGAGGCGGTGGCCGCCCGCTTCTTTGCTCAGGGTAGCGCAGTGGGACGTACCGTGCGGGTCGTGGGCGCGGGCGGTACGGCATATGAGGTCGTTGGCGTGGTGGAAGATGCCCGGGTGCGGGACTTCCTCACGGAGCCCGAACCTGTGGTCTATCTGTCGAATCCACAGCAAGCCTACGGTTCAGGGAGCGCACTGACGGTCGCTACGGTCGACGAGCCACGGCTGGCCGTGGCCCGGATGCGTCAATGGCTGCTCGAGTACGAACCCCACCTGGCCATTGTAAGTGTGCTGCCCTACTCCGAGGTTGCGCGAGGCTTCACCTACACCCAGCGGATGAACGCCGAGCTGTTCTCCTTGCTCGCGGCTCTCGCACTCGGACTCGCGGCACTCGGCATCTTCAGCGTCATGAGTCTCGCTGTAACTCGGCGGCGCCGAGAGATCGGGGTCCGGATGGCGATCGGGGCCCGCAGTGGCGACATCGGCCGTATGGTGATGGGTCGCGTTCTTGGATCGATAGGGCTCGGGCTTGTCGGAGGGCTGCTGGGGGGCCTGGTGTTGGCCCGATTCGCCCGCAACCTCTTGCTCGGGGTCGAACCGGGCGACCCCTCCAACATGATCACAGCGGCCGTGGTGCTCGTCACCGCGGGGCTGGCCGCAGCGGCCCTGCCTGCGTACCGAGCCACTTCGGTCGATCCGATCCGTTCTCTGCGAACCGAATAGAAGGCGCCCTGGGGCCTGCCGCTGGTCGCAGGCCCGTGTGGCTCTAAATTACGGAGTCCCGTGGAATGACCGGGGCCGTGCGCGTGGCCCCAGATCCTCCCGCTACACCCTTTTTGAAGGGCAACGAGCATGGAAGGTCAGCCGTTCAATCCGCACACGATCATCGAGCCATTCAGGATCAAGGTCGTCGAACCGCTGCCCATTCGGACTCGCGCGCAGCGTGAACAGAAGCTGGAGCACGCTCGATACAATCTGTTCGGCCTCCACGCCGAGGACGTCACCATCGACCTGATGACCGACTCGGGAACCTCCGCGATGAGTCAGGATCAGTGGGCCGCGATCATGAGGGGCGACGAATCGTACGCTGGGGCGCGGTCGTTCTTCGAGTTTGAAGAAGCGGTCACCGAGGTCACAGGGATGAAGCACATCATCCCGACCCACCAGGGGCGCGCGGCGGAGCGAATTCTGTTCGGAGCGGTCGGGGCGCCGGGGAGGGCCGTCCCGGCGAATACTCACTTCGATACCACGCGGGCCAATGTCGAGGCCGCGGGGTGTGAGGCGCTCGACTTCGTCATTCCCGAAGGTCTCGATCCGATCTCCGAGCATCCGTTCAAGGGCAACGTGGATATCGAACGGCTCACCGAGTTTCTCACGGTGACCAACAACAGTGGCGGCGGGCATCCGGTATCGCTCGAGAACCTGCGAGATCTCCGAGCCGTCGTGGACCGCTACGAGGTGCCTCTTTTCCTCGACTGCGCGCGATTCGCCGAGAACGCCTGGTTCATCAAGATGCGTGAGCCGGGCCAGTCCGACCGGACACCGCTCGAGATCGCACAGGAGATGTTCAGCCTCGCGGATGGCGCATTGATGAGTGCCAAGAAGGACGCCTTCGGCAATATCGGTGGATTCCTGGCGCTCAACGATGATGCGCTCGCCGTCGAATGCCGGAATGCGCTCATCTTGACGGAGGGGTTCCCGACGTACGGAGGCCTTGCGGGGAGAGATCTCAGCGCGCTCGCGGTCGGCCTGCGAGAGGTGGTGGACGAACAGTACCTCGAGTATCGAATCGCATCGGTGCGGTATTTGTGGAGCGAACTCGACCGAGCCGGCGTCCCGCTGCTGCGACCGGCCGGCGGCCACGCCGTCTACCTGGACGGCAAGGCGTTTCTGCCGCACGTCGCGCCTGAGGAGTTGCCGGCACAGTCCGTCTCGGTGGCCTTGTACCAGGAGGCCGGGGTGCGGAGCGTCGAGGTCGGCACGGTGATGTTCGGTAAGACTCTGCCCGATGGGCGTCAGGAGCCGGCACCGTTGGACCTGCTCCGCCTCGCGATCCCTCGGCGCGTGTACACGCAGAGCCACATCGACTACGTGGTCGAAGCGGTGCTTCACGTGTTCCAACAGCGACAGCGTCTCGGCGGCTATCGGATCTGCGACGAGCCACCCGCGTTGCGGCACTTCACCTGTGGATTCGAGCCTTGCTGAGCGTTACGCCGGACCGGGGCACTCCGGCCGGTCCATTTCGGACCGGCCGGACCACCACAGAAACCCTCCCGTGAGGAGAGTGCCATTCCTAGCTGACGATACGCCTCCAGTTGGTGATGATCGTCGGCGCGTCTGAGAGCAGATCGTTCAGGTCGGCGATGACCCCGTCCACGATCGCACTCAGCTCGTTCGCTCTTTGGGCCGCAGCGGCTTCGACTTCGGTCAATACCTCGATCTGGCCTTCGGTCGGGACAGCCTGCGGGCCTCTCATGTCCCGCGCG
Organism: Gemmatimonadota bacterium; assembly: GCA_039585495.1. Classification (GTDB taxonomy): domain Bacteria; phylum Gemmatimonadota; class Gemmatimonadetes; order Longimicrobiales; family Gaopeijiaceae; genus UBA2589. The sequence goes on from JBDGVT010000175.1 coordinate 3,018, forward strand.
ACTCGGCCCAGCTGCTCGATGATGCGAGGCCAGTCCCGGTAGCCCATGCTGCCTTCCGGTCGCCGCACCTCGCCTTCGAGCGCGGTGAGCTGTTGCTGGGCATCACCCGCTGTCGCGCGGACCTGGTCCTCGTTCGCCAGGCCCTTCCCGTCGATCGACTCCAGCAGTCCGTCGATCTGACCGTCGAGATCGATGATCGTCCCGATCATCTGATTCAGTCGCGTCTCCAGATCCCGGGCTCGCATCGCGATCGTGAAACGTTCGTTGTACACGGCCTGGGAAGCGCCAACGTTCGGGTCTCCTCGCAACGTGAAGCTCTCGGACAGCTCCTGACCTCCGACGGCAAGCGTCGCAGTATATGTGCCGGGGACGGCTGGCGGACCGCCTGCCCCGCCGCGCCCACGACCCCCGCCTCCACCCTGCCGCTGCCCTGGGATCGGGGGTGCTCCCTCCCACTGCATGTTCCACACGGCTCTGTTAAGCCCGGCGCGGGTCCCTCGATGTCGGATGGTCTGCACAGGGGTGCCACGGCCGTCAGTGATGCGGATCGTGGCCCCTCCTCCACCGAGCGACGAGGCGGCCCCTTCCGACAGGTAGAAGTTGATCCAGGCACCACGCTGTGGATTGTCACCCGTGAACACGCTCTGGCCCAGGCTGCTGCCCCTGCTCCACATCTCCCATTCCGTGGCGGTCCGGATGTCGAACATGTGCGCGTTCGACTCGATCGCCTCGGTCATCTCCACCATGGGCTGGATGTCATCGAGGATCCAGGCGCCACGGCCGTGTGTCCCGATGACGAGGTCGTTGTACTGCCTCTGAATCTTGATTCCGCGAACGGAGACCCTCGGGAGGTTCCCGCGGATGTCGATCCACGTATCGCCGCGGTCCCAGGAGGCGAACAGGCCCCGCTCCATACCCACGAACAACAGATCCGGGTTCGCCGGATGCTGGCGTACCACCTTCACGTAGTCGTCCTGAGGAAGGCCTGCTGAGAGGTCCCGCCACGACTGCCCGTAATCCGTCGTTTCGTAGAGATGGGGCGTGAAGTCATCGAGTCGGTGATTGTCCACCGCCATGAAGGCCGTCCCCGCTTCCGTGGGCGACGCCTCGATGTTGCCGATCCAGGTTTCTGCGGGTAAGCCCGGGACACGGTCCCGAACGTTAGTCCAGGAGCCTCCGCCGTCTCTCGTAATCTGCACGTTGCCGTCATCGGTCCCGACCCAGATCACGCCCGGCTCGACCTCCGACTCGGCGATGGTAAGGATCGTGGTATGGAATTCGGCAGCGGTGTTGTCGTTGTAGATCTCTCCACCGGAGTCGGCCTGCTTCTCGGGATCGTCCGTGGTGAGGTCCGGGCTGATGATGTCCCAGCTATGACCGTAGTCGTTGCTACGAAACACGACATTTCCGCCCCAGTAGACCGTGCCCGGATCGTGGGGTGAGATCACGATCGGGGCGTCCCAGTTGAAGCGGTAGCGGGCCTGTGCCATGGACTGGCCCTGCGAGCCGACCATCCACGGGAAGGGCTCGATGTTACGCGTCTGGCCCGAGTTCGTATCGGTAATGCGGAAGTAGCCGCCCTGCGCGTTCGAATAGACCAGGTTGGGCTGACCCGGAACCGGTACCGTGAAGAACCCGTCGCCACCGCTGACGGTGTACCACGTCCCTGCCACGATCCCGGCGTTCTCGTTCGTCTGAGAGGGCCCGCACCAGTTCCCGTTGTCCTGCAGGCCGCCGCACACGTAGTACGGGTCCCGATCGTCCACGAAAATGTGGTAGAACTGCGCGAGGCTGAAGTTTCGGAAGATGTGAAAATTGCTTCCGCCGTCGTAGGTGACCTGCATGCCACCGTCACTGCCCGACAGCACATGCTCGCCGTCCGTGGGGTCGATCCAGAGGGCCTGGTGGTCACCATGCACGCCCTGCGCGATGCGTTGGAACGTGCGCCCGCCGTCGGTCGATTTCGCCATGCCTCCGGAGAGCGTGAAGACGGTGTTGTGGTCCGACGGGTCAGCGAACACGTCCGAGTAGTAGAACGGGCGGAAGTTCACGGTGTTGCGGTCGGCGTTGACCATCGACCAGGTCTCGCCGTAGTCCTCGGATCGGAAGAGAGATCCGGCCGTCGGGTATTCCGTGATCAGGTACACGACGTTCGGACTCGATTGCGCCACGCTCAGGCCAATTCTGGCCATCGGCTCGTCGGGCGTCGTCGTGATTTTCCTCCACGTATCTCCGGCGTCCCGCGAGACGTAGAGCGCAGTCTCCTTGCCACCATCGTCGAACCGCCACGGGCGCCGCCTGAACGTCCACATCCCCGCGTAGACATTCCGGGGATTCGACAGATCGAGGTCGAGGTCGGAGCATCCCGTGTCGTCATCGATCGAAAGCACGTGGGTCCAGTTCTGGCCCCCGTCCGTGGTCTTGAAGACACCGCGTTCGGGGTTCGGCCCCCACTGGTGGCCCATGGCGCAAACGAGCGCCACGTCGGGGTCTCTCGGATCAACGACGATCCGCTTGATTCTCTCGGTATTGTCGAGTCCGAGGTGAGTCCACGATGTACCACCATCCGTGGAACGCCAGACTCCGAGCCCGTACGAGACCGAGTTACGCGGGTCGCCCTCTCCCGAGCCCAACCAGACCACGTTGTGATCCGATGGGGCCAGTGCGAGCGCGCCGACCGAGTAGGACTCCTCGTCCTGCCACTGACCCTCGAACGTGACCCCCCCGTTCGTCGTCTTCCAGACGCCGCCGTCGGCTCCCCCGACCCAGAAGGTTTTGTGGTCCCCAGGCGTGCCCTGAATCGCCGAAACGCGCCCACCCATGTTCACGGGCCCGATGTGCCGCCACTCCAGATCGCCAAGCGCGGCCTCGATTGTACTCGCGTCCTGGGCTTGAACTTCGGGCGCACCTGTGAGCATGGCGACAAATGCGGCGAGGGCCGCGACGCTTCGCAGCTTCATTACTGACTCCTGAGTTCGGAGACTGGGCAGGGCTCGATCACTCTCGATGTTCATCCAATCACTTCTGCGTAGAGCCTGTAGAGGTTGAGGCCCATGATCTTCTCGATGTCGGCTTCCGTATAGCCGCGCCCGGCGAGCCCATCCCACACCACCTCCATGCGGCGGGGACCGTTCAACTCATCGATGAAGTAGGGAAGCTCGCTGCTGGTTACCTGGCTGCCCTCCTCCGCTCGGAGCTCGGCCTCGTATTCCGGGGTCATCGTGATCACCCGGTGATCCCGGTCACTCCCGATGCATACCTGCTCGACGCCGGCGACCTGGACGGCGTGGTCGATGTGGTCGAAATACGCGTAGAGATTGTCCTGCTTCTCGTAGGTCAGGAATGGACGAAGCTGGCAAACGCCCACCAGGCCGCCCCGCTCGGCGAGTGCTCGGAGGTTTTCGTCGGTCGTGTTGCGGAGGTGGGGGTGTACGGCGTCACACCCGGTGTGGGAGATGATCACCGGCATGCGGGAATGGGCGATGGAATCCGCCATCGTGGGCATGTTCGCATGCGACAGATCCACGAGCATGCTCGCGGCGTTCATGCGGTCGATCATCTCGCGACCGAAGTCGGTCAGCCCCCCGTCATCGTTCTCGGCGCGGCAACCGACTCCGGCCAGATTCCGCTCGTTGTAGGTAACCTGACAGCTCGTCAGGCCGAGCCGCCGGAACATCTCGATACGATCCAGGTCGTCGTCGAACTGGGTCGCGTTCTGATAGAGGTAGAAGACCGCCATCCGCCCGGATCGCCGGGCCTCATCGATGTCGGAAACCGAGGTGGCTTTTACGAACAGATGTGGATTGTCGTTCAGGTATCGGTCGTATTGCATGAGCCCGTCGACGGCGAGTTCGAGGGCCTCGGCCCCGACGGCTTTCGGGTCGCATAGCGTGACCGTAATCGAGTCCGTTCCGCTCTCGAGCATGTCTCGCACGAGAGACTCCTCGTAGATGGGCCGCAGCTCTCCCATGGCGTCCATGATCAGCGCTCGAGGGTCTCGAGGGGCCGAAGCGATCGACTCCGGGGGCGCTTGCCCCGCTGCCTCGGCAGGGCCGAGGTGACCGATCGCCGCGGTCGCGGCCGACGTCTTCAGAAAGGTCCGACGATCCATCCGTGTCTCCTGGTTTCTTCGGCTAGTAGCGCCAACTGGTGATGTCGGCACCCGGAGGGTGGTTCGCGATGATCCGTTCGACCATCCGCGGGGCGAACATCTGGATGTAGCGCAGACGGCTGATGGCGTTGGGCTGGCTCGGATCGCCATTCCAGCAATGTTCATCGCGTGCGCCGTAGGCCACCTCGCCGCCGTAATAGGGGTCGGTGGTGCTTTCGAGAAACTCCTCTGCGAGGTATACGGCGTTGTTCAGGTAGTAGTTGTCCATTTCCCCCACGTAGATGTGCAGCTTGCCCTCGAGCTTCGGGCCCAACGTGGCCCAATCACGCCGCATGATGTACGTGAGGTCGTAGTTCTCCCTCCAGTAGGCTGCGACCTCGGAGTCGATCTCACCCGTCACCTTGTCGAAGATGCGCCTCGGGTATCCGTCGGGACCTACGGGTGAATAGACGGCTTCCCAGATGTCCCACTGCTGTCCGGAGCGGCTTCGGGTCCCGAGCACCAACTCCAGATGATTCGAGTCTTCGATCGAACGGTCGACGTTGCCGAGGTAGTCGCGGTGTCCGGGACGGGGCGTCCGCTTGAACGGACCGACCGAGTAGTAGGCGTTCTGGTCCTCGTACAGGTCGATAACCGTGTACTGACGGAAATCGATGGGGTCAGGGCAGGCGACGTACGCGCCGTTGAAGTCGTCCGGGTAGAGTACCTGAACCGCCATGGCCTCCCATCCGCCCGTCGAGCCGCCGTACGTGACGCGGGCCCACCCCTCGCCGATCCCTCTGAATTTGTCCTCGATCGCGGGGACGAGCTCCTGCATGATCGCGTCCCCGTACGGACCGTTGTTCTCCGAGTTCACCGCATAGGAGTCATCGTAATACGGCGTGGGGTGCTGGATCTGGACCACCAGGTGTCGTGGGAAGTCGGCCGAGGTCCACTGACGGTAGAGCTCGTGCTGATATTCCTGTTGGATACGGTTGTAGCAGTCCAGGCTGAAGCGGGCCGAATACACGCAGGGTTCTGTCGTATCGGGAGGCTCTACCCGCATGGCCGAAAACGACCCGGGGAAATGGCCATGGAAGATCGCGAGCGGGTACCGAGCCTCAGGATGCTCCGCGAATCCGTCGGGCAGCATGACCCATGCACCCAGATACATGTCCGTGCCCCAGAA
>JBDGVT010000176.1:0-12942 GCA_039585495.1 Gemmatimonadota bacterium
GTCGCGATTCCGAGTGCGATCAAGGCACGCTGGCTCGGGGTCGTCTCGGCCGTCTTCGCGCGACGGCCGAAGGCGATGAAGTTGGCCGCGTGTAGCGCCCCCAGAGCGAAGTTGGACGCGCGCCATATCGCCGGATCACTCATCTCGGCCGTAAGCAGAAGTCCGGGCACAAGGCTGGCGAAGAGGGCGGTCAGGCTAGTCTCCACCAGCGTTCTCAACTGAAGGCGCTCCGCAGGGCTCCAATCACCCTGGCTTCGGTGCCCCAGAACAGCTACTACGCCAGTGAACCCGGTGAGGGCAACTGCGACCTCAGTTATCGCGGAGACAATCGCCTCGTGTGCCAACCAGCTTCCTCCTCAGCCTAACGGCTCTGCGTTTCTGCTGCGCGACCAAGATGCGGGCCGAGCGCCAAAGGCGCGAGCCACGGAGTGTTCCCGCGCTTACGCAGTGTTGCACTTCAAACTTGATACTAGACCGTGGACCAGCCTCACACACTCAGAAGTCTCTCTACCTCCCCTCCGCACCGATTCCGCGTGGCAGCCCCATCCGGTCCCGAATCGCTTGGAAGCGAGGATGAGTGGCCATCGCATCCGGGACCGTCGGTGAGCTGATCGCATACGGCATCCCTGGATCCCCGATCTCCTCGCCGCGCTCCATCCAGTACAGGGCCCGCTCGATGTCGCCGGCCCAGATGTGAGGCACGACGATCCGGGCCGGCGCCACGTACATGAACTCGGCGCGCGCCTCCAGAATCGCCGCCACCCGAGCCGACGCCTCTCGAGCACCGCCGTCATCGAGTCCATTCAACGCCGCGTTCGCGAGGGCGGTATCGCCCATGGCCGCGTAGAATCCAGCGTCTGACTGGACCGCCTCCTCCATCCGCCCCAGCCCTTGTAGAGACATCGAGATGACGTCGTGGGCAACAGGCTGACTCGGATCGAGGCGAAGCGCCTCCCGCCCACCTTCGAGGGCAGCCTCGTAATCGCGGACGTGGGCCAACGTGCCCCAACCGACGCCTAGAATGAGCCCACTGTACGGGTCCCCCTCCCGCGCCACGGCCGACTGGGCTAGGGCTTCGTCCGGTCGATTCATGAAGGTCAAAAAATGCGAGTAGAAGGCGCGGGACTCCCAGTTGTTGGGATTGAGGTCGATAGCCCGCTCGAACTCCCGCCAAGCGGCCTCCCAGTCCCACTCCACCCACGTCAACACAATGGCATTCAACGCAACGAGGTTCGGTTCGCTCGGAGCCAGTGCCAACGCCCGTCGCATGTAGTCGCGGACCAACGGCCTCGCCACAGTGGGGCTCACCAGACCGAACTGCTGACGCCCGGCCCATACCCCGGCGAGCCCGCCGAGCGCCAACGCATTCTCCTCATCGATCTCCAGGGCCCGCTCGTAGAGGCCTTGAGCGATCTCAAGGTCCTGTGGCGTCAACCGCCGTGAATGGTAGTTCCCGCGCAGCGTCAGCTCGTATGACTGAGGATCCACCCCTTTCCGGGCGGTCCACCGCGCCACCACCTCCTCGGGGATCTCCAGCTCCACCTCCGCCGCAATCGCGTAGGTCGCCTCGCTGTATAGGGTCATTACGTCCCGAGGCACCGCCGCGAAACGCCCGCTCCACCGCACCGCTTCCGTGCGTCCGTCCATCATCGTCAAGCTGATCCGTATGGAATCCTCCCCGTACTCCGCTCGTCCCTGAAGCACGGCATAGACGCGCTGTTGGCGAGCGATCTCCGCAATCGGTGTGGCGTCTCCCAGGTAGTTCCTTACGGACCGGCGTCCTCTGACCTCGAATCCGGCTTGCTGGACTTCGCCGATGAGCGCTTCGTGCATACCAGCGAGGAGCGCAGCCTGCTCCGGGTCCGTCAGCTCGTTCTCGAACGGGAGGATGGCGACGGCCTGGATGCTCGGACCCGACAGGGCGCCCGGCAGCCACCAGGCCGCAAGTGCCAGGAGAACTGCGACGGCCGCAACAGCCACTCCGCGAACGGCGCTGCGACGTCGTCGTCGCAGGCCGGCGGCCTCTATCTCGCTCGCCGACAGTGCCGCGTGGAGCAGGGTCACGAACTGCCGGGCGTCGTCCGGTCTGTCCCCGGGATCCGGCGCGAGCACGCGATCCAGCACCGGCGGCAGCGTCTCCGGCAACTCGTGGGAGCGGGTGAGCGCAGGCGGCCCTCCCGTGAGCTTGCTAGCGAGCACCGCCTGGGGCGTCTGCCCGGCGAACGGCTGCCGCCCCTCCAGCATCTCGAAGAGCATACAGCCCAGAGCGTAGATGTCGGAGCGAGCATCCACCTCCTGGTCTCCGGCAGCCTGTTCAGGACTCATGTACGCCAGCGTCCCGACAGCCATCCCGGTCCCCGTCAGGCGCGTAGCCGTGCTATCGCCCGTGCCCAAGGCGATACCGAAGTCGGCCACCGCCGCGTGACCCGCCTGAAAGAGGATGTTCTCTGGCTTGATATCCCGATGAACCAGTCCGCGCTCGTGAGCATAGGAAAGCGCATCGGCGATCTCCGAGGCCACGGTCACGGCCTGCTCCAAAGGTAGGGAGCCCTCCCGATCGAGTCGGTCGCGAAGGCTCTCTCCCTCCACGTACGGCATGACCAGATAGAAGAGCCCGTCTGCCTGCCCGGAGTCGAAGAGAGGCAGGATATGGGGGTGGGAGAGCTTCGCGGCGATATCGATCTCACGCAGAAACCGCTCGGTCCCAATCGACCCGCCCAGTTCAGGCTTCATGACCTTGAGCGCAACATCTCGACCGTGTTTGGTATCGGTCGCTCGGTAAACCCTCGCCATGCCGCCCTCGCCGAGTTCCGACTCGACGTGATAGCGGCCCTGCAAGGCCTCATTCAAGCGGACGACGGCATCAAGGTTCATGCGTGTTATCCAGACGGCCAATCCACTGTCTAACGTCTCGCGATTCTGCTACGCGGCACAGAAGATGTCTACTGCGTGCACCGCGCGCGACCCACGACGAAGCGGAGCCGATGCTAGCCCGCCTGAATGGGTCAGAGACTCACCGCACAGTACCCGCCGTCAGTAGCTATTGCTCGTTAGAACGCACTGCCCTCGATGTCGCTGGAAAAGGACGTGAGTCAGAAACCTATTAGGTGGATCACTCCACTCTGCCCGACACTGAAGCTGAGAACAAGCAGTCCTCCCGGCGCTTCCGAATTAGGTCCATCAAGCATGCGGGCGGTGACCAACGTGAGCACAACACCACCAATGATACCGTACGTGGCCCCAACTACGAGCTCCATGAGATCGGGTCGACGATTCGGTTCGGCGGATGCCCACGCCCCCACCGCCGTGCCTAGGGTGGTGCCCAGCCAAAGTCGGCCCAGGCTATCACCGGTGCTTGTATACGGACCACCGGTACGCCACCACCACAGAAACCCAGCTGCTGAGCCAGCCGTTGCACCAGCGAACGACCGTGCTGTCGCGGAGCCGCCGTGTGCGTGAGCTGTAGACGGCAAGTCCTGCGCTGCCGCGCCAATCGGAACGATGAGGTACACGACGAGGAGTGCAGCGACTGTGGACCGCGGCATGGGTGGTCTCCATGGTTGTACTCAACCAAACATGCCCTCACGCGGTCATCTGTTCCGTCCGTACGATGACGTATAGGGTTTGTAACACACACGGCCGACACTCGACCGAGAAGTGCATTCCAACGTCTCGCGATTCTGCTGCGTGGGCGGCCCGCCCGCCTTGCGGGCAACCCACGTCAGTAGCAATCGCTTGTCAGAACGCATCCAGTCCACAAGGCGATTCGCCGTCGCTTCTAGGTGCCGCCTGTGTCGACGGGGCCGGCTCGATGTGCACGAGAGCGTCAAGAACCGGCAGTTCTGAGTGGAGGATGGAGTCTTTGACCCGATGACGAGAGCGTCAAGAACCGGCAGTTCTGAGTGGAGGATGGAGTCTTTGACCCGATGAGCGATCGCGTGTCCGTCCCGAACCGATAGACTGCCGTCTACCTCGACGTGAATGTCGACGAAGAACACGAGTCCGCTGCGCCTGACCCGCAGGACCTCCACACCTGCAACCCCCGGTGCGGCAATAGCGAGTTGCCGAATTCGCGTGTGGATGTTCTCTCGCGTGTGGATGTTCTCGGGAGCTGTGACGTCGAGGACGTCCCGCGCGGCCGACCGGAGAAGTCGAATCGCATTCCACGCGATCACGCCACACGCCAATAAGGCCGCCCAATCATCAGCGCTCTCAAAACCCTCGCCACCAGCCAGAGCAACCGAGATCCCACCAAACGCGGCGAGTGACGTCAACGCGTCAGACCGATGATGCCACGCGTCCGTGCTCAGCGCCTGGCTTCCGAGGCGTCGGCCCTTGGCGCGGAGGACTCTGTAGATCGTCTCCTTCGCCAGGACGACACCAGCGAGAACCGGAAGAGTGAACGCCGCCGGGGCCTCGTGGGGGACAATGATCTCGCGTAGCGCACCGAGTGCGATTCCAACGGCTGCAGCCAATAACATCGTCGCTACGGCAAGCGCGGCCAGGTGTTCCGCCTTGCCTCGTCCGTACGGAAAGCTATCGGTCGGCTCTGCGCCGCTGACTCGAAGCCCGCCCCATACCAACAAGGCGCTGAAGATATCGAGGGTGGATTCGACGCCATCAGCGATCAAAGCATAGGAGTTGCCTAAGATTCCAGCGCCCAGCTTGACTACCGCGAGTAATGAGCTGGCGACGAGACCGAAGACGGTGGCGCGAGTACCCTCTGCGACCGCCGCGCGTAGCTGTCGCGGGGTCCGGGACGCATCGCGACCAGGGTGCTCGACCATAGTACCTGATACGCCTGTAGGAGGCCGAAGGATGGGTTCTAACGTCTTTGGAATTGTGTTGCGCGGCCTGTCCGGACACCAGTGCAGCGTACCCATCCGCCAACCCGTGACAGCAGCAATTCCTTGTTATGGGGCACTTCCTGCTTGACTAGGAAACCCCTCCCCGAGACTGTCTCGGCCTCGGAACTACTGAGTCTCAGCGGAGGAAGACGTGGCCACGCCAAGAGAAACCGCCAGGAGGATGCTCGGCGAGTTGTTGATCATCGTGGTCGGAGTACTCACAGCGTTTCAGGTGGAAGGTTGGAGGGACGAGGCCGAACTGCGTGAGCGGGAGGCGGTGCAGCTCGATGCATTGAGAAGAGACTTCGAAGTCACCCGAGAGCTAATCCAGGGGGCCATCTCGGACCAAGGGGATATCGTGGAGGCCGTTCGGCAGTTGACGCTCATCGCGAACGGAGACGCCGCCGCACCCACGGATGACTCGCTTTCGGTTCTCTTCCTTCGGGCTCAGATGTTCCATCGCCTTGAGCCGGTGACGGGGGCTTATGAAGCGTTGGTCAGCTCAGGAGACCTGAGGCTGCTACGAAGCAACGATCTACGGTCTGAACTAGCCCAGTTCTCGGGAGCCCTTGGCGAGGGATACGAGGACGCTGCGCTGGCTGACGCCATCCACTCAGAGCTGTTGATCAGAACCGCGGGCCTGGTTCCACTCGTGCACGCGATGCCTCCGTCCGTCGGTGATGGGATCGGCTTCGACGGCGAGCGGCACCCGGTCGACTTCACCGCCGTCCTGGAGGATCAGCAGGTCATGGGGCTGATCTTCATCGCTGGCGCGGTGGAGGCCGGACATCTCAGCTACTTCGAGCGCCTCGATCAACAAGCCGAGGCCATTTTGGACCTGCTCGGCCCTCTCGAGTAGAGCGCTCGTGAGTCCTCCCAGTCGGTGCCGACGTCTTTGCGAAATGGATAGGAAGACGAGAAAGGCCCGAGAGGTAGCAGGATGGAAGACCGGGGACGCGAAGGACTTCCTGGGGCTAAGTGACGCCGAGGCCAAGTTCATTGAGATGAAGCTCGCTCTCGCTCAGGACCTTCGGGCGCGCCGAGTGGAGCGCCACCTCAACCAGATTCAGGTCGCTGGAATTGTGGGCTCGAGTCAGTCGAGTGTCGACAAGATGGTGGCCGCGGACTCCAGCGTATCGATCAGGCGTTCCGTGACAACAGTCATTCCTTTTGAGGGCGCCTGACGACAAACGACGGAGAGCCGTCGCCTATGGTGCCCGAACTTCCACCTGCACATAGTCGCTGTACACTCGGTCACCCTCGATTGGTGTCGCCCAGCCTCGAAGACGGTAGACGCCCGACGGAAGGAACTCCTCGTCCTGACCGGATCCCAAACCCCGCCATGTGTAGCGGAACGACAGAACCTCACCCGGCGCAAGTTCAGTGGGCGCGAGAAGGGCGAGAGTGCACGCAACGGACTCGGGGCCCACCGGCTCGGTGGTTTCGATGGGCGTCACCTCGAAGACCTGCGGACACCCGTGGGAATCGACCCGCATTGGGCGATCCGACTGGTTCGTGGCAGATACCACAACCTCCAGTGGCTGCGTGGCCGTGACGGCTTCCCCGTCCACACGGAGCTCCACTAAAAGAACATCGGGACTCGTGACCCCGCAGCCAGTCGCGAGCAATGCTGTGATGTAGCCGATCAAGCGATCCGGCCGATGATGTAGACTCGTCATGGTAGGGCTATCCCTCGAAGCGAGATGTTTCTTGCCTGGTAGACGAGTCAGAGCACTTACATGAGACACTACCAGGCGCCCTGACGGCTCGCGATTCTGCTGCACGACCTGTCTGCTAACGAGGGGCGCGAGCGGGGCACCCGCTTACGCAGCAAGTGGGTCGCGAGTGGCCCACCCACCCGGCAGGTAATCCGTGCCGGTAGCAATCGCTTGTCATGAGGCGGACCCGGCCGTGTCGCCAACCGTAATCTCAACCGAATCGGAACGCAGCCTCGTAGATCACCGGGGGCCCAGCTACCGTAGTCACTGTATCCGGTCGTCGGTTGTACTCAGTCATGGGTACAGCGGGGTCTGGGGCAAAACCCACTCGGGCCATCTCCGTGACGAGCTGGGAGTCGGTGAGGAAGCACTGCGGGGCGCCGGAAAACTGCGTGTAGACGAACGGCTGCCCATCCACCGCCTCGATGTCGGCCGGCAACGTGTTACGGGAGAAGGTGAAGACAAAGAGGCTAGCTCCGGATCGAGCGACCCGGGCCGCCTCGTCCACGGCTCGGCGGAAGAGCTCGGCGGAGGGCGCCAGATTCCAAATGCCGTGCGCGATGACGAGGTCCACGCTTTGGTCTGGCACGGGTATCCTGTCCATCGGAGCGAGCGCCCAATCCAGTCGGTCTACAAGTCCCGCCTCGGCTCCCCGGGCAGAAGCGGCGACTAGCATCGGCCAAGACAGATCGAGCCCCAAGACATCCCATCCGGAAGCGGCGAGAGGAACTGCGTTGCGTCCAGCGCCACAACCGAGGTCTAACGCACGCCCCGCTGGGCTGCGCACAGACTCCATCGCCGCGAAGCGCATCAGCACCGCGTTCGGGGCAGATCGGGCGAAGCCACTCACGGTACCAGGAGCGCTCCAGTTGGTGCCCGCCAGGGGGTCCATTTGCGCCGCTTTACTCCATGTTTGAAAGCAGTAACTCGGGACGGTCCTCCGGCTACTCCACCCCCCCGGCGCGCCCGCCTCACAACGGCTCGCGCTTCTGCTGCGTGGGCGACCTCGTGACGAGGCACGAGAGCCACCTGACCTACCGACTAGGCAATCCACGACTGTAGCAATCGCTTGTCAGCCTGCCCTCGCGACACTGGCTCTCTACCCACCTCCGAAGAGACTCACTAGCAGAATTGCGAGAACGACCAAGACCAAGGACGCCCCGGACACAACGTAGACCAGCTTCCAGGCCTCGAGGTCTTCCCTGTAGCGTTGAACCTCCTCCGCAGAGTCCTCCCAGGTGACCTCGACAGTACCATCGAGTCGCGCAGGTGCCCTCCGAATTCCTTGTGCCCCGGATTGCTCAAGCCGAGCCAAGAACTCAGGAGCATCACGCTGCGGCAACCGTTGTCGACCCATCGATTACTCAGTAGGTAGCTGGGCAGGCTGACGTCTCACGATTCTGCTGCACGGCCCTTCTGCGAACAAGGGGTGCGAGGCGAAAGCCGAGTGGCCCGCTACCTACGAGGTCACCCGCATCAGTAGCAGTCGCTTGCTAGGGTGCCGCGTCCGCGCTCCCGGAACGCTCGAGGTATTCCTCAACGGCAGTTATCGCGCCGGCCAAATCGGCCCGATACTGAATCAGCAGGTCTCGATACCAAGCATTCCAGTTGACGCGCAGGTACTCGAGTGACGACGTCAGCGCGGTAATCTCCGAGGCGTCATTCACGAACGGCTTCGAGCTGATCGTCTGCCACATGATCGCCCGCGACGTTGAGATGTGTTGGCTGAGCGTCTGGTCGTACGCCAGGCTGTTGTAGTCGATCCGAGGGTAGATCGTCTCATACAGCTCGCCTAAGCGGAGAACGAGCTCGGGGGCATCCAAGTCAGCCAGTTGGCTGCCCGCAACCATGGTCGTCCAAGATGACCGACGGGCGAACAGGGTCGAGTTCTCCGCGGTTACCCGATACAGGGCCGCCCCAGCGCTATCGGCTGGATAGGAGCGAAGGTCAGCAAGCCACCGTCGTAAGTCGGAGTAATCGCCATGAAGGGAATCCTGCTTCGATATGATGCGATCGAAATCTTGGGCGTCACCTCTGAGTTCGCCCAGGAGTTGGGAAAGTGCCACCCGGGCAGCCGCTTGATCCGCGCGGTCTTCTGCGACTCCCTCGAGATAGACGGCGAGGTAGACCGAGCCCACAATCAGGACAAACTCCGCGAGCCATCGAGCCCAACGTGCACCTCTGTCTCTCGTCACCGGTTGACCGTCCATCCCAGGAAGTTCAGAAGGCACTCCAACGTCTCGCGATTCTACTGCACGGCTAGTCCCCTGACGAGCACGCAGTGCTCCCGACTGGCTCTTCCGTGTCTGTAGCAATCGCTCGTTAGAGCGAATCGGCGTCCGGCTAGCGCAGAGCCGCGCTCAGCTCACGAGCCTCTTGCGCGACGTTGGCACTGAAGCCGGTAAGTATCTCCAGCCGCGGCAGAAGTAGATTCAGGTCGCCCAATAGTTGGTCGTCTTCTGTCAGCATCATCGCGACCTTGTCGGCCGACGGCACGAACGGCAGTTCAGTGCAATCAGACACCACCGGGCGAAGGTCCACATGCTCGACGCACTCGGAAAGAAGCAGGCTCTGCGTAGATGCCGGAATGACGCGGAACACCCGTTCTCGAAACTCGGCCGACAGACCGTCAGCAACGTCCTGGTACCTCTCTACGCGTCGACGATAGGCCAAGAGCCCTTGGCGAACATCGCTGGTCAGCAGGCCCAACCGACCCGTACTCTGAAGGTCTTCCCATGTCGACCCAGAGGCCGTGAACAGCCAAATCTGAGCCGCAAGATAGACATCCCGGACAAGGTCCTGCGGGGGGGCCACAAGCGTCGCTGATTCGAGCTGCGCCGAGACTCGCAACGCGGCTTCAGCTGTCTGGGCATACGCCTCGGCGATAGCGTCCAGAGCGGTTGCCTCCTCTTCGAGTTCCTGCACGAGCCGCTCCGTGTATGCGGCCGCTGCGGCTTGGTCTTGTAGTCGACCGAGCAGGGACTCACCCGCGAGGGCTGTCGAGACCCCTAGAACTATGACCAGGAACTCGGCCGCAAGTGGTTTGAAGCGATCGGACCTCAATGCGCCACGCCCTGGTCTAAAGGATTCGCTCTAACGTCTCGCAATTCTGCTGCACGGCCCAACCGCTAACAAGCGCAGCTTATCCACCGGCCAAGCCGTGTCAGTAGCGATTGCTTGTCAGGCCGCCGATCGGCAGACGCTAGTCGATGTCGAAGCGAGTCTTGAAATAGTCAGCGAACTCCGCGCCCAGCGATGTCTCGAAAAGGGTTCCCCAGCGAGCCTTCAACCACGGTCTTTCGTAGAACACCGAGCTGCCGGCCATCGCCTCGAACACGTCCTCGTCCAATACACCCAATCCTGCCCCTTCTTCGGCGTTGATCGTAATCGCTTGTTAGATGGCCGGGGGTTGGTCGCCGACTAGCGAATCGAGGAGATCCTGGTTGTCGCTAAATCCGCTTCCCTCAAGGCTCGCTTCAACCATCGCCACGAATTCGGGAGGGAATCCTTCCCTAAAGTGGACCCACCACCGACGCCCGACGTCGTTGCCCAAGTGCCACCTGAGGTAGCTAGCTCGATCCTTCCAGCGATCGTCCGCCATCCCTCGCTCATTCATTTGATGGAGTCGCTGAAGCTGCACTAATCCGTAGTTGAAGTACCGATCTAGGACAGCCGCGTCCTGGCGGGTCAACTCGCCCGGCGCATACACCGCCTTAGTCCACGATTCAGCTGGGTTCTCTCCCATCATCGCCAACTCAAGCTGCATGTCAGCCAGGAACCAATCGTTCGCGACTTGGGCTCTGACGACCTTCGTGTTTTGCCGGATCTGCATCGCGACCAAGATTAGGCCCGCAAGAACCCCGAGGTTCGCGACAAGGGTCAGCCAACTGTTGATTTCGCCCAGATTCACAGACGCCCTCCGGTGCTAGTCCGCTCAACGTTACGAAGGCGAGAGTCGCCTATCATCCCTCGGCGAGGCCATCTAAGGTCCCGCGATTCTACTGCACGGCCAGCCCGATGACGAGCACGTAGTGCTCCCAACTAACCCCTCCGTGTCAGTAGCAATCGCTTGCTAGGGGGACCTTGGCGTCTAGCCCGTGGAAGTGCGCACCATGCCCAGAAGGCTGTCGATTCTCTCCAAGACGGGAGCGAACCCACCCGTAACACCACCGGTGAGGCTGCGGATCGCCATTCCCTGCAGCGTCACGGTGAGCTCTGGTCGGATATTCGGAGACTTTATGATGGCTTCGACAACTGCTCTGTAACCGCCGGGTCCTTCATAGTCGGGACAGAGTAGAGGCTCAGCGCCGTCGCAATTAGCTCGGATGAGGAGCTGGGTCTCGAGCGACAAGAGTCCGCGGATCGTGAAGCGATAAGGGATCTTGTCGGCGGAGTAGTCCACCGGGCTTAGCAAGTGGTCGATACTGCCGTAGAACGAGCTCAGTTCGTACCGGAGTTCCTCGTTCTCCAGGACCCGCAGGTTTCCCGTGCTAATCAGGTCGTCGTACGCGCCTCGGGAAACGGCCGGATCGTAGTTGCCGCGAGAAACCTGCAGAGCCGAAGCGAGAAACCCTAAGCTGTCATCGGGAAAAGGAGTATCCTCGTTCAGGACATGCGCGACCGCGCTCCCGTGCGCAACGAGCTCTGCGAAGTCCTCGATAGTGCTCAGCACGGCCTCACGCGTTTCGGTGAGGTCAGCTTCGAGCCGGACTAAGTAGTCTGCCTCTAGACGGCGATCCTCCTGCGACGAGCGCCACTGATCAACGCCCAGGGCGATCAGGACGCCAACAATGATCACCGGTAACTCGACGAAGATTCTCTTCCAACGCTGGGGCTTGTCAGACATGGCTCATGACATGACGCCTGGGGGAGGTCAGCCTAACGTCTCGGAATTCTGCTGCCGCACCCTCCAGTCCGCCAGCGAGCGAAGCAAGCTGCCCCTCAAAGGGTACGCGGACAGAAGCAATTCCTTGTAGATGGCCGTACGCGACCGACGTGAAGCTGGGCAAAGCTCTGCTTCACGACTCACTCCATGCTTCGAGTCCAATAGGCTCTCCAGGATCGCCATGACGCATGCGGAACAGGACCCGGCGTCCTGCCACCAAGAGCGCGTCCAGTTCGCCACAATGCAGATCCCCCGGGCACTCAAACTCGGCCACGCCGTAGATATCGAACCGGCTCTCACCAAGCCGCTTCACTCTGCGCTCGCCACCGGTGAGTACGACCTCGAAGCTGACGCCACTCGCAACCCTCGTTTCTGAAAGAACCGAGTTCAGTTGTCTTCGGACTCCCGACCCGTCGGCTGGTGGGTTCTCGATCGGTGTTTCGGTTACCTCGAGTACGTAACGATACCCCCATCGGTGCTCAAAGCCCTCCGGGATCGGGAAGAACGCCACGAACGCCGCATCGCCTACTTCGCGAGCAAGCAAGCATAGGTCCAACGACTCTCCGCCGCACTCAATCCCATGATGATCCACCTCGTAGGTCCTCACGTCCGCTTGCTCCGGGTCGAGGAGCGAGCAACCAGCGATCGTCGCAAGTACAGTCACACTGACCGCAACCGCGCGGTAATGAGTCATCTTCACCTCCCCTCTTCTCATCTCAACGCATGAGCAAGGGAGTTTGTGACGCTTCCCTCCTGGACATCCAGGGACATCAAACGGACTGCGATTCTGCTGCGAGGGGACTCCGGTGACACGCGCGTAGCGCGTACCGACCTTCCATTCCGCGTCAGTATCAATCGCTTGTTAGTTGGCCCACGCCCATGCGTGGCTACTCGGCGCTTTCAGTCACCACAGCCTGACACAGCAAAGGTCCTGAACTCCTCAGTGAGCAGGCTTTCGATCACTGGCAGGTCGCGCGGCGCGTTTTGGCAGAGCTGACGCTCGAAGCGCTCCCACTCAGACGGACCGAGGAGGCCTCGCTGATTCGAGTAGAAGGCGTTCTCGTAGATCCCCCAGAGGCTGGAAACCAGCAGATTCAGCCTGAAGTCTTCCGCCCTTTCCCCTCTGACGTAGTACGCCTCCCAGAGAGCGGCCAACTCCGGGTCGCTGGCCATAGTCAGGCGCCATTGGGTGAGTCCATCCATGCTCTCAGCGTACGAGGCAGCCCGTGCCACCTCGGTGTTCTGCCGTACCTCGAACACGAGGATGATCAAGGTGATGACCACGGCGGCACCGGCGAGAATTTCGGTGAGCTGCCGCAACGAGGCTGGGCCGCTGTCCTTTGACTCACTGTTCATATTCCCACCTCGCCAGGGCCAGCTTGTATGTCGACGAATCGACACATTCGGGGACAGAATAGGGTGCGACAGCCCGTCCCATCTAGGGTCTGATAGACCGTACGTTAGCGAGGGCGTCGCACCGTAGCCTGCGATT
>JBDGVT010000177.1:0-6724 GCA_039585495.1 Gemmatimonadota bacterium
GCATCGACTTCGATTGCCGGCCAGGCGAGATCTTCGGCCTGCTCGGAGCCAACGGCGCCGGCAAAACGACGACCCTGCGCATGCTCGCGACGATTCTGAAGCCGACGGGTGGAAAGGCTTCGCTCAATGGTCACGATGTGATCGCATCGCCTGAGGCGGTCCGGCGCAGCCTCGGCTTCTTCTCCGCGTCCACGGCCCTCTATCCACGCCTGACAGGTCGAGAGACGCTCGAGTTCTTCGCTCGGATCAATCAGTACCCCGCCGACCAGGTGGGAAGGCGGGTCGAGGCGTTGATCGAACGATTCGGCATCGCCGAATACGCCAACGCCCGGGTGGAGAAGCTGTCGAGCGGCATGAAGCAGAAGATCTCGATCCCGACCGTAGGGCTCGACGTCATGGCAGCGATCGAGATGCAGCGTGTCGTCGGTGAGCTCCGCGATGAAGGCAAGACGATCATCTTCTCGACGCACATCATGAGTGAGGCCGAGAAGCTCTGTGACCGGATCGGCATCATCCATCGAGGGCGAATTCTCGCGCTCGGCACCCTCGAGGAACACCGCCAGGCGACGGGCAAGCACTACCTCGAAGACGTCTTCGTGCATTACGTCGAAGCCACGCAGGGGATGACAGAGGGTGACGTTGCGGGCGTCGCTGCGACCGATCCGACGGGGGTGGGTCCGTGAGCGGAGGACCCTCGGCCGGAGGAGCGCGGGGCGTTCTTCTGACACTCTTCAAGTACGAGATCAAGCGACTCCTGCGCGACACGCGCATGATCCTGATCGCCGTCGTAGCGCCCCTCGTACTCTTTCCCGTCCTCATCTTCGTGATGCGCGCGGTCGAGCAGAACGAGGAACAAAGACTCGAGGAGACGGTCTACGCCTACGCGATTACGGGGGATGAGGCGGAGTGGGGACGCATGGTCGTCGCCGCCGCCCTGGAACTCGAGGCCAACGACCCGGACACCACGCGCAACCCGGTCCGGTTCGAGGAACGGACCGTGGACAACGCAGACTCACTCCTGGTCGCCGCGGAAATCCATGTCGTCGTCGAGGCTCTCTCGATGGAAGCGTACTCGACGGTCCGCGCAGAGGAAGAGGCTGCTGCTGCCGAAGCACGCGCCGCGGCAGGAGAAGACGATGATGAGGCCGAGGAGGAGGAGCCTGAGATTCCGCTCCCTGCCCTGCGCCTCCACCACCGCGGCCAGAGCGACTTCTCGCGCACGGCATCGCGTCTCCTCGGAACCCGGATCGCGGAAGTGCGTTCGGAGTTGCGTGACAGCGTGTACCGCGCCGGCGGCCTCCCGGTCGAGATCCGGCAGATCGCCTCGGTCTCCACCGAGAATACCGCGAGCGCGGAGCGCGAAGGCGGCGCACTGTTGGGGCTGGCCCTGACTCCCTTCCTCCTTCTGCTCATGCTGAGCGGCGGTTCGATCATGGCGGTCGATGCGATCAGTGGAGAGAAGGAGCGCGGGACGCTCGAGACGCTGCTCACGACCGCGGCCGCTCGATCCGACATCGTGACGGCGAAGATGCTGGGCATCATCGCGGTCGGCATCGCGGTAGCCGCCATCAACATCCTGAACCTGCTCCTGTACCTCGTGCTGGGGATCGTGGATCTCCCCGAGCAGTTCGCGATCGCCCTTTCGCCGCTGGACCTGGTGCTCTTCCTGGTGCTTTTCCTGCCGCTCACGGTCCTCGTGGCGAGCGCGCTCCTGCTGCTTTCGGGCTACGCGAAGAGCTACAAGGAGTACCAGATCTACTTCTTCCCGCTCTTCCTGGTCTTCCTGGTGCCATCTCTCGCGGGGATGCTCCCGGGAATGGACCTGAGATCCGCGATCGCCTTCTTCCCCATCGCGGGAATCGGAGTCGCGGTCCGGGAGATCATGATCGGTGAGTATGACTGGCTCTTCCTGATGATCGCGTTCGCCTCCACCGGCGGAGCGGCCTGGTGGGCTGCCCGACTCACGGAGAAGACGCTGTCGACGGAGAAGCTGATCTCGGCTTCGGACCTCGACGAAGCAGACCTCATTGGTGGCCCCGCGCTCTTCCCTCGTCATGTCTTGCGGTGGTTCGGCGTGATGTGGGTCACGCTCCTGATCACGTCGCTCTGGTTCGGCGAGTCCCTGGGGATGCGTGGCCAGATCCTCGTGAACCTGTGGGGGATCTTCCTCGGCGGATCACTCCTGATGGTCCGCATCTACAAGCTCGATCTCAAAACCGTGTTCGCGCTCAGGCCGGTCCACCCGGCGGTCTGGCTCGCGGTGCTGATCGGGATCCCCTCGGGCTACATCTCGGGCATCGGGCTCGGCGGACTCGTAAACACATATGTCTTCCCGGTCCCGCAGCCGGTACTCGAATCATTCGGCGAGTCGCTGCTCGGGGACGAATTGCCGCTCTGGCAAATCGTACTCTTCCTCACCATCACGCCTGGAATCCTGGAGGAACTGGCGTTCCGTGGGGCCCTTCTACACGGCCTCCGGAAGACCTTCCGTCCCGTGGTCGTCTGTCTCGTAGTGGGCGCGATCTTCGGACTCTTCCACGTCTCGCTCTTCCGCCTCCTGCCGACGGGGTTCCTCGGCGTCCTGTTCGCGGCAGCGACCCTGCTGACCGGTTCGATCTTCCCCGCCATGCTCTGGCACTTCGGAAACAACTTCGTCGGCATCGTGCCTGCGTACGTTGGGTGGATCAGTGAAGAGACCGTGATCCCGATGTGGACCTATGGCGCGGGCGTCGTCGGATTGGTCGTCGCATTCACGATCCTGTGGCGCGTGAGGACGCCCTATCCGGACCTGAAGAAGAAAAAGCCCGAGGAGTTCTCATGACGGCAATCCGATTCCTGGGACTGGTCCTTCTCCTGAACCTCGCACGGTACGTCGTCGGCGGAGTACTCGAAGGCGTACTCATTTTCGAGGGCCTGTTCGGTGCGATGGAAGCTTCGGCCGAGTACTTCAACAACGACTTCGGACCGTGGGACTGGGTCTCGTCCTACGGATACAACTTCACGATGTGGGCCGTCGCCACATGGGTCTTCCACCTTCTGCGCCCGGTTCTGCACGGGAGCGATTGGGTCGCGAGCCTGAAGGCCTTCGGCATCATGTGGATCATGTTCGCTTCGGTTAGCGCCGTGTACATGAACCACTACAGCCACCCCAAGGACTTCTACCTCTGGAACATCGCAGACGGCGTGGTCGTCTTCACGGTCGTCGCGCTCGTGAACGGGCTCATCTACCGGAAGGTGATGGGTCCGGGCGCGGCGATGGGACCCGGCGACAGCAAAGGCGCGACCGCCCCCGCTTGATCGAGCACGCGCGAGTCATCCGATGATCGATCATCTCGAGATCCGGACGCCCGGCAAGGGACTCCAGGAGATCACCCAAGAGGTGCAACGCGCCGTCCGACAAAGTGGATTCGAAGAGGGCCTGTGCACGATCATGATCCAGCACACGTCAGCGAGCCTCACGATCCAGGAAAATGCGGATCCGTCGGCCCGACGTGACCTCGAAGCCTGGATGGATCGGCACGTACCCGAGGGCGACCCGCACTTCACCCACACGCTCGAGGGTCCGGACGACATGCCGTCACATATTCGTGCGGCGCTCACGTCCACGACGCTCTCGGTCCCGGTCGTGCAGGGCCAACTCGCGCTCGGTACCTGGCAGGGAATCTACCTGTGGGAGCACCGGACGCGCGGCTCGAATCGGCGCCTGGTGCTCCACATCGGCGCGTAGGAACAGGGGCGCGATGCGCGAAGGACCGGCCTCTGCGGCAGGGGCGTCGTGACCTAGAAGGTCACGTCGAACGTCCCGTTGGTAACGGTTCGCGTGGGGGTCCCCGACCCCTGGGCAAGCTCCGCCACGAACTCGAATGTGCCGATCGCCCGATTGTCCGTGACCGTGGTCAACGTGACCGTTCCCGACCCCTGAATGGAGCCGGCAGTCCAGAGCGTAGCACTGCCCTCGCCGATGTTGGCACTGGTGACCTGCCCCGGGCCAATCGAGTACGTGCCAGGCCCCGTGCTCTGCACCGCAAAACCGATCGAGACCAGATCCGCATCACTTCCGGCGAGCGATATGAGGGTGCCGGAACTCACGCCCTGGATCTGGATCGCGCTCCAGGAGGCGCCATCGACCGTGGCGGTCATCGTCCCGTTCTCGGGATCACCCGGATCGGTCACGGAGTCACCGCAGGCGGTGGCGAAGACGAGGAGAAGCGCCGCCAGGCGCGGAATCCGGGAATGTCTGGGCACGTTCGAATCCTCCGGGTTGGTGTTGCCGCAGATAGTGGAGATCGTGTAAGCAGGAAGCAACGTTGGCGGCAGGACCGGTGACACGATACGCTCCGGAAGGGACCATAATCATGCGAAACGTCCGGGGTCCTCGACCCCTCAACATCTGCAGGAGCACCTCGGGATGAACCGGCGCTCGATCGCCTTTGCGATCACCCCACTTCTACTGTCGCTCATGTCGGCGTGCACGGACAAAACGACCGGCCCGGCGTTCGATCCTCTCGGTGTCGTTACGGCCACGCTGGTCGCTGGAACGACCGGCTCGGCGTACAGCGATACGTTGGTCGCGGAGGGTGGAGACGGCAGCTACACGTGGACGGTTTCTGCAGGCGCGCTCCCGACAGGCCTCAGTCTGTCCACGGGCGGCCTGATTTCCGGCACCCCTACCCTGGTTGAGAGTCAGAACTTCACCGTAGCCGTTCTGAGTGGCGACGGTCAGACCGCCCAGCAGGCCCTGGCCATCGGGGTTACCGCTCCCGTGGTCCTGCAGGTCACGGAGATGTGTGGCGACTTCCCAGGCTCCTCGATCGCGACGTTCACAGATGCGGGGCTCGAAGCCGCAGTGCGGGCCTCGCTCCAAGTCGACTCGCTGGCAGTCCTATCGTGCGACGAGCTCGACACCCTCCTCGAGCTCGACGGCAACGGGCACGGCATCACGAACCTGGAGGGCATCCACAACCTCACGAGCGTGCAGGTGGTCCGGCTCGACAACAACTCGGTCGTCGACATATCTCCGCTGAGTCAGCTCACCGAACTCCTGGTTCTCACACTCGTCGGGAATGCCATCACGGATCTCGCTCCATTGAGCGGCCTGACCACGCTTACCGACCTCGCCCTCGGCTTCAACGCGATCACCGATATCGGCCCGCTGAGCACGCTGTCCGCTTTGAGCTTCCTCACCCTCGAATTCAACACGGTCAGCGATCTCACACCCCTGAGTGGGCTCACAGCCCTCGAAGTGCTCTCGCTCGACGCGAACGCGGTATCGGACATTGCCGCGCTGAGCGGCCTGACCGCGCTGTCCGACCTGATCCTCGGCGGTAACACGATTTCGGACATCAGTCCCCTCGCGGGCCTGACGACGCTCACTCAGCTAATCCTCACGGACAACTCGATCTCCGACGTCTCGGATCTCGCTGCACTCGTCGGCGTGACCGAGCTCTCGCTCGCCAACAACCAGATCACAGACATCAGCTCGTTGGCCGGGCTCATTCAGCTCAAGCTCCTGTACCTCGACAGCAACGTGAACCTCGCGGATATCGGGCCCCTGCTCGGCAACGCGGGCATGGGCTCGGGCGACTTCGTGTTCATGAACTTCACGGCGGTCCCGTGTGTCGATCAGGTCGCGCTGGAGGCGAAGGGCGTCCGCGTGATTTCGGACTGCCTCCCGTTCCAGCCGCTGGCGATTTTGACCCCCTCGCTTCCGGATGCGGCCACCGGGGTGGCGTACGCCGACACCCTCGAAGTGGCTGGAGGAGACGGGAGCTACACATGGTCGCTGGACGTGGGCTCGCTCCCGACGGGGCTGACGTTGACGCCCACCGGTGAGATCACGGGGATACCCACCGTTGCCGGGAGCCAGGCCTTCACCGTAGGCGTGTCGAGTGGCGACGGGCAGACCGCACAACAAGCCCTGAGCATCGACGTAGCGGCCCCTGAAGTGCTCCTCCCGACCGAGCAGTGCAGTGCCTTCCCCGGTACGGCCATCGCGACGTTCTCCGACTCGAATCTCGAAGACGCCGTCCGGGCAGCGCTCGGAGTAGGTGGCTCGATCCCCCTTACCTGCGCGTCGATCTCGGGTATCACCGTGCTCGATGCCGACGTCGCTGGAATCGCGACGCTGGACGGAATCCAGAATCTCGAGAGCCTGACGGTGCTGCGACTCAGCAACAACACGATCACCGATCTGACTCCCCTCTCGGGTCTCAGCGGGCTTCTCGTCCTGACACTGTCGGGTAATTCGATCAGCGACGTGACACCGCTGGCCTCTCTCACCTCACTGACCGACCTGACGCTCGATGAGAATCAGGTCGGCGACGTCAGCAGCCTGAGCCCGCTTACCGAGATCACGTTCCTGCGACTGAACAACAACGAGATCACCGACATCGCCGCGTTGAGTTCGATGACGGACCTCAGATTCCTGACGCTCACCTTCAATGACGTCGCCGACATCAGCCCCTTGAGCGGACTCACCGATCTGGAGGTGGTCACACTGGGCAACAGCTCTTTGACGGACATCACCGGGCTGTCGACCCTGACGAAGCTCACGGAGCTCAGCCTCACGTTCAACTCGATCACCGATGTCTCGCCATTGAGCGGACTGACCGACCTTCGCTCGCTTACGCTCAGTTTCAACGAGATCACGGACATCAGTCCCCTGGCCTCGCTCACTGATCTCACGGTGCTTTCTCTGGACGGGAATTCGATCACCGACATCAGT
>JBDGVT010000178.1:0-13917 GCA_039585495.1 Gemmatimonadota bacterium
ACTAGGCCATTGCCCAGTAGGGACAGCACTGATCCGAATAGATCGAACAGAGAGCTGAACATTGCGCGCCTCCTTTATAGAAGTGTCAGTCTCCCGGGTTTCCGCTATGGGAGCTGCATGCGCTTCGCTCTACCGCTCTTCTTCGCTTCGGCAGACCGAGGGGGCCTTTTTCTTCCTCCTTACTTCGAGTTTTCGAGGGCTATGAGCCCTTAGTCGACGTTGCCTCGAACCCAGCGGTCCGTGGCTTGTAGCGTTGCGAGGATCGCTGCGCGATCCGTGGATTCGTCGGTAACTGTGGTGCCGGCCAGCCGTGCTACGTCCCGGCCGGAAATGGCGTGGACGGCGACGAGAACGAACTTCCGGTCGAACGCGTCGACCACCTTCACGCCGTCGAGCGCGAGCGTGACCTCCCTGCGCCCGTCGTCCAACTTGTCCTGCAGTGCCTTCTCGACGGCCATGAGTGTGGCTCCCGCCACGGCGTCGAGCTTCGGCCTGGGTAGATCGGCTGCGCTGGCTTCACCGACGTAGCGATCTCCCTTCCATTCTATTTCGACCCGATGCTTTACCTGGTTGGACCTCTCGGTCTCGACCTGGTGGCTGTAGAAGAGCAAACGGCTTTCGTTGGCCGTCGGCTCTGGATCGGGCATGATCTGCACCGGTAGCACGGGCTCGGGCAGCGTCTGAGGGCTGCTATCCGTGGTCTGTGCGACCGAGATTTTTCTGTGATCGACGCTCAGGTCGAAGTGAGCCAGTAGCGCCGATTCGACATTGCGAACCGTCTGTTTGGGCTTCACTTCGGTCGATGTGAGCATGTGTACTTCGTCGATCGCGCCCCCGGGGCGGGCGATGATGCGAGCGGACACGACGCCTTGAAGCGACATCAACAGCCGCTCGGCCTCCTGTATGGTCCACGTCGCTCTTTCTTCGTTTGGCGCGGTCATATTGCCTCTGGGCCTCCGGCCCGGCATGCCAACCTCGTCATCTATGTCTGGGGGGATGGTGCCGGCACCGGCTGCTCTCAGACTTCACCGTCCATCCGCCATTCCTGCGGACGCGCGAGAGTGCGGCGCGTCGACAACCCTCTCCGGGGGAAGCTCACAAAGCGGCGGGTTGGCGCCGTCCGAAAGCCTGAAGAGGGTGTTGAGTACATATGTTTACAAGTGCCGTCTACCTATAATGCGGCGTGAGTCGGAATGTCAAGATTCAAGTAATGGCAACAAAAAACGCCCCCTCGCCGTTCAACGGGGGGGCGTATCAATACGATAGTACTTTTGCTAAAAAGTTGCCAACTAATAAATGCGGCGGCCGTCCAGATCGTCGGGTACTGGGACGCCGACCAGACCGGCCAGAGTTGGCGCGAAATCAACGGTGTAGACGGGCGCGTCGGAGACTCCCGGAACCACGCCCGCACCGAGAAACATCATGGGCACATGCCGGTCGTACCAGTACGGTGTCTCGTGGTTCGTACCCGTGGGAGAGCCGAGGTCGTCGCCCTCTCCGAAGCGCAAATCCACCCCGAACCTCGACAGGATGTCCCACGCGCGCCCCGGGTAGTAGGAGTTGCGGTAGAGGATCGCGAAGGAGTCCGCCGGCTCGCCGCGGGTCAGGTCGTGGTGGGTGTAGGCACGCGGTGCGAGGCCGGCAGCCTCCACGGACCGAGCCAGCCGCTCCGCGATCTCCTCCGGAGACCCTCCAGCCCGACTCGCCTCGTTGAGAAGCGCGGACAGTGCACGGGTCATTTCAGACAGGCTGACACGTTCGGCCTCGGTATTGCCCACGGCCTGGGCAGCCTCGGGATTCGGGGCGACACCGTGGTCTGCGGACAGCCCCACCACCCAACGTCCCTCTCCGACCTCTTCGTCGAGGAGCTCGAAGAAGTCTCCGAGCAGCTTGTCGACGTTGATGAGCGTCGACAGGACTTCCTGGCTGAAAGGTCCGTAGGCGTGACCCACCCGATCCGTGGCCGAAAGGGAAATGGCCAGGTAGTCCAGTCGGTCATCGCGTCCCAGGTCGAGCTCATCGAGCATCGTGCCCGCGAGAGCCATTACCGCGTCGTCGGCTCGCGGCTGATCGATGGCCCACACGTAATGCTGGGCCAGGCTCGTGTCCTGGTTCTCGTCGGTACTCACGTGCGGAAAGGTCGTGTGAACCCCGTCGCCCTCGTATGCAGCGGAATCGGCCCGCGCGAGACTCTGCAGGTGTGGCGGCACCTGGGTATCCCATACCTCAGGGGCCATGATGCCGGGCATGACCTCTTCGTTGAAATCCTGCAGCCACCCGGGATATCGACTCATGTAGTGCGTCGAGGTAATGAAGTGCCCGAGTTCCGGCAGAATCCAGTACACGTGCTCCGTGTTGCGGCCACCCATGGGGATCGCCGCCCTGTCCTTCCTGGAAATCGAGACGCGGCGGGAGTCTTCGTCGAAAGCTCCGAACCAGTCCGGGAGGCCGTCGCGCAGCATCGTCCGGGGAGACCGGCCGGGAAGCAGCGGTTCGTTCTCGAAGCCCAGGATGGGGCTGTCGAGGTCCTCGACGGCGTACATGCGCTCGAACTGGACACCCCGGCGCTGATGCCACGAGTTCGCGATGACGCCGTGGCGCGACGGAAAGACTCCGGTCGTGAGGGTGGCGTGGCCTGGCGCCGTGCTGGTGCGCGCGTGCGCGTGCGACGCCTGCGTGTACCGGTAGCCCTCGTCGAGAAGCCGTCTGAATCCACCCGTGAAGGCCGACTCATAGCGTTCGACGAGATCGCTTCGCAGCTGATCGATCGAGATCGCGACAACGAGCCTCGTGTCCTGCGCGACGGCGACCGCCGCCAGGCACACAGCAGCGCCGAGCATGAGTACCGTGTGTCGGAGATTCTTCGTCAGTCGTGCCATGGAGTGCGGTTCGCGGAGCGCCATCGAGATCGGAGCAATGTGAGCCAGTGGCCGCCGGAAGCGGGCCGGCGTAAACTAGGCGTGCGCGCGACTTTCGCCACGCTGCGGCTCTACTCCTGACCCGACGTAGACTGTCCATGTTCCCGAGTTCCACCCACCGGACGTAGGCCCGAATGGACCAGGGCACCCACGGGGGTCGCATCGAGGTCATCTCGGGCGTGATGTTCAGCGGCAAATCCGAGGAGCTCCTGAGGCGCATCCGCCGTGCGCTCATCGGCCGCAAGCGCGTGCAGGTCTTCAAGTCGATCCTCGATGACCGCTACTCGGGCGTCTTTCGACTGAGCTCGCACGACGGAGCCGAGGTCAACGCGCACCCCGTGTCGGCGGCGCGGCAACTGAGAGATCTCGTGAACCCCGAGACTGATGTGGTCGGGATCGACGAGGTTCAGTTCCTCGACGAAGGCATCGTGGGCGTGGCACAGTGGCTCGCCGATCGGCGTGTTCGGGTGATCCTCGCTGGTACCGATATGGACTTTCGGGGTGACCCGTTCGGTTCGGTCGGAGAGCTGATGGCGATCGCCGAGGTCGTCGACAAACTGCACGCCGTCTGCGTGAAATGCGGGAACCTGGCGACCCGCAATCAGCGGCTCATCGACGGGGAGCCGGCGCCCGCAGAGGGTCCGGTGGTCTATGTCGGGGGAACGGAGAGCTACGAAGCGCGGTGCCGGAGATGCCATCAGGTGCCGAAGCCCA
Source organism: Gemmatimonadota bacterium (assembly GCA_039585495.1). Taxonomy (GTDB): domain Bacteria; phylum Gemmatimonadota; class Gemmatimonadetes; order Longimicrobiales; family Gaopeijiaceae; genus UBA2589. The sequence goes on from JBDGVT010000178.1 coordinate 3,633, forward strand.
GCCGGCATCAGACCGAGTTGGACATCGAGGGTGAGGCGGACGCCTGGGCGAGTCGTACGCGCTACTGGTAGGCGGCTCCCTCGAGAGGCGTCCCATGCCGGCATGTCACCGCCCCGCGGAAGCGGGGATCTTGCAGCACACCCTGGCCGGAGACGCTCTTGGTCGAACCCGTGTTGCCCGGTATGCAATCCTGCGACGCCACGCTTCTCGACGAGCGTATGCGTCCGGACTTCCGCGACGTCTTCGGGGCGCTCGCATCAAGGTCGGACGGGATCTCGACCGCGGTGACCCGAGTTCGGTTGAGCACGCTGGACCTGAAGCCCGCCGAGATCGACGGGGTCGAACACTTCCGGGTCCTCGTAGCCGAGTTGAACGCGCTCACGCTGGACTCCGAGGCACGACTCATCCAGGCCGACCATCGGCGCGCGCCCCGTGTGGAACGCTTCCGTCGAATGCTCGAGGAGGGTCGGCTCGAGGTGCGATCGGCCCCGTTGGCCGGATGGACTCCTGACTTCTCGGTCTTCTCCCGGGGGCCGGCCCCGCACGCGGTCCTGACCGGATTCCACTGGTTCGAGCGACCGTTCCCACACCGGGGACCCGCGCTGGCTTCGCTCCACCACGGCGACGCAGCCCGTCTCGCGGCCCGCCGGCATGAGGACCTCTGGGACAAAGCCCATGATGTCGGCCCCGCGGTGTGGAGCATCCTCTCGAAAGCGGAACGCGGCGCTCGCGTCCTGCGGGCTTCGGCTGGTTGACACTCCTCTCCGTCGAAACCTTATTTATGCCCCACCGCTAAAAGGTTCTGCGGTGTGATCCGGCGTAGCTCAGTTGGTAGAGCAGCTGACTGTTAATCAGCGGGTCACAGGTTCGAGTCCTGTCGCCGGAGTAAGACCGGCCCGAGCGTCATCACGACGCCGGGCCGGTTTTTTTGTGCATGGGCGCGCGGGACCCGCGAGTCGACATCTGGTCGGAAACGCGTTCGATCCGCAGGTTGCTGGCGACCCGCTCTTTGTTGCCGCGTCAGGCATCGCCCTCGCATGAGGCATTGATGGAAGCTCTGATTCTGTTGGTCGTGGTGTTCCTCATCGGTCCGCCGGCCGCGGCGCTCTATGCGTTCACGCGGGTCCGCAGGTTGAGCAACGATGTGGAGCGTCTCACGAAGGAGCTCCGAGCGACGCAGCGCGCCATGAGGAAGGCTCAACGCACAGCCGAGGCGGCGGTGGCAGGCGAACGACCCGTCAGCGATACCGCGGCGAAGACGCCGAATGCTGATGAGGGACGGCCCGAAGGCGCGAGCGAGCCGTCGGAGGTGGACGCTGGGCCGAGGACCGAGGAGCGGTTCACCCCCCCGATCCGTCCAGCCGCGAGCACCGCCGGCTTCGTCCCGCCGCGGCAGCCCCCGGCTACTGAGCGCGATGGGACGCCGGCCGAGCCCGAGACCTCGCCCGACGCAGGGTCGCTCACTGAAGCCGAAGCGTCGCCCGCAGACGCCAAACCAACGGCGGACCTACCCTCAGCTGAGACTCTGGGGGCTGACGTGCCGGAAGCCGTCACAACGGAGCCTTCCGTCGACGCACCGCCACTGGACGACAGCCGGGGGACGAGAGACGCGCGCGGCCGGGAGGGCGCTGAGCCTAAACCACCGAAGAGTCGGGAGCTCGACCTCGAGACGCTGATTGGGAGTACCTGGCTTCTCCGCGCGGGGCTCGGCATCCTCGCCATCGCACTGGCGCTCTTCGCTCGATCGATCGCGCCTCAGCTCCCGGCTGCCGCGAAAGTCGCCGTGGCATACGCGGGGTCGATCGGCCTCTTCGCACTCGGAAAGTTCTACGAAGACCGTCTGGAGAAGTTCGCCCGGCCGGTGATGGCGGGAGGACTCGCCTTCGGCTTCTTCGTCGCGTTCGCGGCGCACTTCGTACCCGCGATGCAAGCGGTCTCCATGCCGGTATCTATCGCGTGGATGGTGGTGAGCATGTTCACCGTTCTGCTCGCCGCGGAGCGCTGGGAATCAGAGTACACGGCGCTCCTGGCGATCGTCCTCGGGCACCTGTCGGCCCAGGTCGTGGCCGGGGACGCAGAGCTCTACACGCTGGTGATGATCGCCTTCCTGGCTTTCACGGCGATCGTCCTACTGCTCCGGCACTCCTGGGTCATGATTGGCGCCGCCGGCGTCGGCCTGTCGTACGGGGCACACATGCTCTGGCTCTTCGCCGAACGTGCACCCATCGACGGCGATCGAGGTTTCTGGCTCAACCTCGCCTTCCTGAGTTCGTACTACCTCATCTTCCTGATCGCCGACGTACTCTGGTGGCGCCGCCACTCGGACGCAGAGCTCGACCCGACGAGCGGGGCCGCGCGTGCAGCGAGGGCGCTGGGTCCGACGAACCTCGTGCTCTATGCATCACTGACGTCGCTCGTGTACTTCGTGTCGGGGGCCGCGATCGAATCGATCGAATGGTACTTCGTCACGCTCGGCACACTGCAGGGCGTGCTGGCCTGGATCTACCGACAGTCCAACCACCGTGACTTCGTCTTCTACCCGGCGTTCGGGACGATCCTCTGGACGCTGGGCATGTTCGCGGCGTTCGACGCCCTGGCACTCAATCTGATACTCGCCGTCCAAGCGCTCCTGCTTCTGGTCGCCGCCCACCGCACCCGGCTATGGATCTTCCACGCCCTCGCGCAGCTCGCGATGGTGGTCGCCTTCCTGGAGTACCTCACCGGAATCGGGACACCGAGCGGCGTCGGGGATCTCGCGCTCTTCGTCGGAGGGCTGGGGATCGGCTCCGTATATCTGCTCAAGGGCTCGCTGGAGGAGATCTGGTACGGAGAAGGATCTGCCGTGGACTGGTTCGGAGAGGACGAAGGCGCGAGCCCGCTCGGCTTCTTGGGACGGGCGTTTGGATCGAAGCTCGAGTCCATCGCCCCGGCGCTCGCCCCCCTGCACGCGACGCTCGGCGGCGCGATCGTGGCGCGCGAGGCGCTCCAGTACTTCGGCGGCGGACCAGAGCTGGCGGCCTTTCTGACCGTGGCCTCGATCGGCGTGCTCGCCGTGGTGCTGGCGCGCGGTCGACCGGCACTTCTCTTCACGGTCACCACCCTCGCCGTGGGGGCCACCGTCACCCTGGTAGCCGCCGAGGCAACACGGGGACCCGAGACGGTCTTCGCACTCGGCGCGCTCATCGTCGCTGCGATCGCCGTTGTCTACCTCGGTCCGCGACGGATGGATGAGCACAGCGACGCACTGCTCCTGCATGGGCTGGCGATGGCGGTGCTCGCGATGCTCGGGATGTTCGGCACCGTGCCCACGGCTCCTCCGGGTACCGTGATGTACCTCGCATGGATGCTCCTTCCATGCCTGCTGATCGGATACCAGATCGGCGCCGACCGCCTCGCGGCCGAGCGGGCCGACGATACGGAGATTTTCAACTATTCGCTGTTATCCGTGGGGATGCACATCGCGTTCGCGTTGCTCGTCGTCATGTTGACCGAGCAGTGGTTCGGACGCACGCTCGCCGCGCCGCTCTGGATCGCCAGCTGGGCACTGATGGGACTTGGTGCGGCTACGCTCTGGACACATCGCGGACTCTTCGCCATCGGTTACACGATCCTCGTATGCGGATATGTCGTAACGCTGGACCCGAGCGCGACGCTGAGTGTGTGGTGGGCCGGCCTGCTCGTAACCGCCGTCCCCTTCCTCATTGCGATCTCGCTCGACCGCAGGCTGGACGAGGCGGCTCCGCCGAGTACAGAGCGACTTCGGAGCGCTGGGCGCGTTCTCCCATTCGTGCCGTATGCGATCGGCCTGGTGGTTCTCTCGGGCTACGCATTCGTGATGCTACCCGGAGGGTGGGCCTTGTTCAGCCTGGCGCTCGTAGGACTAGCGCTCCTGCTCGGCGCCGACCGGCTGAGGATCCCGCGCGGTGTCGTGTCGATCGTGGCCGCAGCTCTGGCGTGGCAGCTGCTCGCGCTGAGTTCACGGGAGCTGGCAGCTACGACCGCGGCCCTGCTACCCCTCCTCCTCTTCGTCGGCGCGACGCTCGCGATCGAGCGCGTCGTGCAGACGTGGGTCACGGAGGAACGGGACCATCCACTGCGACCTCCGGTGATGATTGCGATGGTGGTACTCGCGACGCTGGTCGCGGTAGCGACCGTCTATGCGTCGGAGCTGATCGGGCCCACCGGGGCGACCGCGGCCTGGTCAGTGCTCGGGGGATCGATGATGGGGCTCGGCTTCGCCGTGAAGTCCGCGATCCACCGACGATTGGCGCTCCTGCTTCTGGCGATCTGCATCCTCAGGGTTTTCGTCGTCGACACGGTCGGCCTGTCTGATACCGCTCGGATCGGTGCGTTCCTGGTGCTCGGACTGATCCTCGTGGCGATCGCGCTACTCTACGCTCGCTTCTCCGATAGGCTCAAGAGCTGGATTTGAATCAGCCCCCACCGGCCTTCGTGGCCGAAAACGGCATCGAGCCCATCTCGGCGAGCGTTGCCTCGCCGGTCATCTGGTCCCCTTCGACCGTAGCGGTCATCTCGACCGAGAACCACTGACCCTGCATGCCTACGTGCATAATGAAGGTGAGCACGTTGGCTTCGAGCTTGCCGTCGCTGATCTCGATCGCGTCGGCCATCTCGTGCTCCGCACTTCCCTTCACTTCGTCACCCTCGTGCTGGAACTGGACTTCCATTTCGACGGGGCCGTCCGGCGACGTCAACGAGAAGATCCAGGTGCCCTCCACGCTCTGCGCCGCGGACGGCAGGGCGGAGAGAAGAAGGAGCGATGTCATCAGACCGACCGTTCTCACGAAACGCATATGTACTCCTGGAGATTCGATGTTCGAGACCGCTGCGGCGGATCGTCAGTCCAGGCGGTTCGCGATCCAGATGGTCCTGTAGATCGCGGTAGCCACAGTACCGACGGCAACCACAGCGAGCAGGCCGACCAGCAACGTGCCGGGCTCCCATCCTCGCCATACGGTGACCGCCGGATCGAAGATTCCTCCGAATCCGACGAGCATCAGTCGCTCTGCCCGCTGCATGATCCCCACCTTGCACACGACCCCGAGGCTTTCTCCGCGGGCGCGGGCGTAGCTCACGAGCAGAGAGCCCCCGAGAGCGGTGACGACGACCGCCAGCTCGACGGCCGAGGCGCGAAAGAGCACCGCGAGACCGATGAACGCGCCCACTTCCGCGAAGCGGTCCAGCGTCGAGTCAAGAAATGCTCCTGTCTGGTTCGCCTTACCCTGAGCACGGGCGATCCTGCCATCAAGTACGTCAGCAGCACCTCCGAGCAGGACGAACCACCCACCCAGGTTCACGCGTCCGGTCGCGAAGCACGCGCCCGCAATTCCGCCGAACGCCACACCCAGGAGGTTGAATGCTGTCGGCGAGAGGCCGATCGCCAGAGAGACGCGCTCGATGGGCCAGATGAACCAGTAGAACCAGTTCCGCACGAAGCTGCCGAGAACGAAGCTCCCCCGATCGCCGATTTCGTTGGGATCCTCCCTCGTCCTGGAGACGATGCCGACCAGGACGGCCATGTCCGTTCTCACGGCTCGACCTCCCGGCTGGGGCGAGTGAGCAGTACGTGGATCGCGCGCGGCCAGAGGAAGAGAATGGGGAGCTTCCTCTCGAGCAGCGTGAGCTGGATGGTCCGCCCGGTATGACGCTCCACCTTCCGGACCACATAGGGAAGCCAGTTGGAGAACGTGAGCACGTGCTTCACCCAGCGGGTCGTGGTTCGCGTCTTCGATCGCCGGAAGTACCAGCGCCACTTTCGGCTCACCGAGGCCGGGACCGGCTCGACGAACTCGTACGACCCGCCAGCGCGCTTCAGAACGCCGGCCGCAACCGCCTCTTCGAGTGGCGGAGCCAACACCGCCCCGAAGTGGTCTGCCTGCGCCTCGAAGATCCTACCCGCTCGCCCCTGGGACTCCGGTCGGAACTCCCCCTGGTAGCAGACTTCGAGTAGACGTCGGCCGAGCGAACGAGCGTCAAACGGGCCCTCGAGGTAGGGAGCCATCCACGTGAGCACGTTCAGGTGCGCCCCGTGGAGTTGTGCATCTCCCCAGATAGCCTCGGCCTGATCGGCGGCCCACAGGACGCCCACTCGCTGAACCATCCGCCCCAAAAGGAAATGATCGGGCGGGTCCGCGCTGACTGCCCGAGCGAAGTCCTTCTTGTCGACGACGAGGCATTTCGCGACCCCGCCTCTCCCGTCGTCGGGCGCGTAGGCGATGACGTTCGGCGCCAGTACTCGGGCCAGCATCACCATCAAGCCGACGGGACGGCTCAGCTCGCCGGCCCGTGACAACGCGGTGTAGAAGCTCCGGTAGTCGTCGACGATCACGACGAAATCGAAGGCGCTGTGGAGATTCGGATTGGTCCGGAGCAGTCGCGAGCCGTACAAGAGCACCAATCGCACGCTCTGCCCAGAGCGCTCAACGAGGTGATCAGCAAGCCGGCGCCCCTCGGGCCACTGCTCCCCCTGGTTTCCCGTCACGCGATAGCGGCCCCCGCCCGAAGTGACGCCAGTCCATCGATCATCATCTGACGAGCCTCCTCGATGAAGGGGTCGGGATCAGACTCGACGTCCGTCCACTCGAGTGTGCCGACATGCTCGACGCGTCCATCGACTCGGGATATCCCCTTGATGAAGTCCTTGAACTTGGCCACCTGCCAGAAGCCATCGCCGACGAACACATAAACCGTCCAGGGGCGTTGGGTGAGCAACTCCTTCATCCCCGCCGACTTGAAGCGCCCGATATCCCCATTCTTTGTCCGAGTACCTTCGGGAAACAGTGCGACGGGAACGTCGCTGTCACGACCCTGTTTTCCCAGCGAAACCACGCTCGCTCGGATCACATCTCTCTTTGCGGTAGGGTCCACCACCGGGTATTGATAGAGTCTGACCATGTGCGAGATTAGCGGGATGAAACGGCTGTAGCGAGCACGTGTCACGATCCGTGGATAGCCGCCATCGACCGTCTGCACGACGAGTGGAATGTCGAACAGCGACTGGTGGTTCATCAGGATGAGGACGCCGGGACGAGCCGGCACGATACGGGGTGGCGTCGGGATCGTGGCTCCACCCAGACGCGCGACGGGTCTCGTCACGATCAGGGCCATGAGGCTGATCCAGCGCGTGAGGATCGGGATGCGCCGGCTGGGTCGAATCTTGACCCAGGGAGACACAACGAATCGCTGGATCAGATCGCAGACGACGAGTGCGACGCATACGATTAGAACGGCCAGGTATCCTCGGAGCTTCACCAGCGAGTCTCCGACATCGGTACGGGCGAATCGAAACCTGCAGCTTCCACGAGCACGGTACGCTAACCGAAGCCGCCGACCACCACCAAGACGACGATTGATATGACGACCTCGGAGAACACCTACTACGGCTTCGATCTTTGCGTTGGCGGCTATTTCGAGATGCCGACTTCGGACGCCCGGAGCCTCTTGCCGGCACACCTGGAGCCGCTCGAGGTCCAGCACGAACGGAGCATCCTCGCGATCACGGCGTTTCACTTCAGCGAAAGCATGGTCGGTGCGTACGACGAGGTCGTTCTGGCAGTCGTCGTACCCCCGATCGTCGAGCCGGGGAAAGCCCTGCCCAAGGCCGCATTCTTCCCGTTCATGGTGGGAACCTCTACGCCCGAGTCGCGCGAACACGCGATCGAGCGATGGCGACTGCCGCACTTCATGAGCGATGTCCAGGTGGATTTCGTCCGGGAGGGGCAGGAGATAACGGTGAACGTGACCGACGGTGACGCCCCGGTCCTCGAGCTCGTCGTGACGGAGTTCCAGCACGACAAGGCTGCCAACAACTACATGTGTTTCACCGTGGACCCCGACGAGAAATTCAAGGTGAATATCCTCATGGAGGCGGAGCACACCGAGCACGAAGAAGAAACCGGCTCGCTGACGCTGCACGAACACCCGATGACCGCCGGCCTCACCATCGACGACATCAACACGTACCCGTTCCGAGAGGAGTGGTACGGCAAGGGTCTGCAGACCTTCGATGCTATGGTGTCGTTCTGACGAGCCGACGTCATTACGTAATCTTCAATCCCGCTTCGGGCCGAGGCCGGGGAGCGCGCCGAATCGAGCGCTATCGATCGCTGCTCGAGACAGCGCTCGACGATGTGACCTTCGCCGCCACGACCCGGCCCGGAGAGGAACGGGAGTTGGCGGAAGCGGCCGCGGCAGACGGGTACGACGTAGTCATCGCCGTCGGAGGCGACGGTACCTGGAGCAACGTTGCCGATCGCCTGGTCGCGAGCGAGCGAGACGACATCGCACTGGGGATTCTCCCGAGCGGGACCGGAAACGACTTCGGTCGCAACTTCGGATACGATCCGAGAAACCCGGCCGAAGCCGTGCGCGTGATCGCCGAGGGACACACCCGCTCGATCGACGTTGGCCGAGTCGACACCCCCACCGGCACTTCCTCAACCTGATCGGATTCGGCTTCGATATCGCCGTGATCGACGCTGCGCGTAACGCTCGATTTCTGCGCGGAGAGGTCCTCTACAAAGTGACCGCTCTACAGCAGCTCTTCAGTTTTCCGGGCCTGGGTGCGGTTGTCACCGCTTCGAGCGGCGTCGAGCGCGAGTCGCACCACCTGATGCTGACGGTCTCGAACGGCCGCTACTTCGGCGGCGGCTTCCCGATCGCACCGAAGGCTACCGTGGACGATGGCCGACTGCACGCATGCATGATCGGCGACGCTCCACCCCTGTCCCGGCTGAAGCTGTTCAGCCTCGCCGAACGCGGGCGGCACGTGAACTCGGCCCGCGTCGAGATTCTCGATGATGCGTCATTCAGGCTTCGCTTCGCCGAGCCGCCCCGCTTCGAGATGGATGGCGACGTCCGCAAATCGTCTGACGCGACGATCGACGTCCGTGTGATCCCCGGCGCCCTGAAGGTCCTCGCCCCAGCCGTCTGATCATTCCGCGGGCCCGGGGTAATCCCGTGAGCCTGACACGAAAGGCGTAGCGGGAAGGCGTTTCGGCACATACTTTGCGTCGCAAAGCCGCGGTTCGCACCCGCCTCCCTCATTCGGCGGGTACATAGCACTCATCACTGGCAGGCCATGACGCTCCCCGCGAGAGAACTACACAAGGCGCGCGACCCGCAGCCGATCGCGCTGCACGATCGTGCGATGGACAATCTCCGGTACATCCGGGAGACGATGGAGAAGTCCGCCTCGTTCACCAATGTGTCGGGAATCGGTGGCGTGATCATGGGGCTCGTCGCGCTCGCGGCATCGGCATTCGCCTGGCGCACCGATTCGCCCACGGCGTGGCTCGGACTGTGGTTGGGCGCGGCGGGCGTCTCGCTCACCGTCTCAACGATGATGATGGCTCGCAAGTCTCGGCTCGAGGGTGTGAAGCTCCTCACCGGTCCGGGCCGAAAGTTCGCCTGGAACGTCATTCCGCCTCTCGTGGCCGGTGCGGTGTTGACCGTCGCGCTCGTACGGATCGGATCGATGGATTTGCTGCCGGGCATGTGGCTCCTGTTGTACGGAACCAGCATCGTGACCGGTGGCTCCTACTCGGTACGACCCGTCCCGGTGATGGGTGTGGTGTTCATGCTCCTCGGTGGGCTCGCTCTGCTGTCTCCGGCAGCGTGGGGCAACGCCTACATGGCGGGTGGATTCGGCGGACTGCATATCGCGTTCGGAATTCTGATCTGGAGGAAACATGGCGGCTAAACACGGCGCCCTACGCAAAGACATGGCCACCGCCGGAGCCAAGGCTCCCGCGCTGGCAAAGGTCGACGCCAGATCTCCGGAAGCCGGAACGCTCGATCTCGATCGTCTCATTCACGAGCGTGTCCGGCTCGGAATCGTCAGTTCTCTGGCCGTCAACGGGTCTCTCACCTTCACGGACCTGAGAGATTTGCTCGGTATCACCGATGGGAACCTGAGCGCTCATGCCCGTCGACTCGAGGAAGCGGGTTATCTGGTCTGCACGAAGTCGCACGACGGCCGTTCACCAAAGACGGAGTTCGGGCTGACGCCCACCGGAAGACGAGAGCTCAAGGCCTACCTGGATCATATGGAAGCCATCATCCAGGCCACGCGCCTCGAGACGGAGGGGTGAGCTCGATGCCGACGACCAGCTACGCCGATCGGGACGAGGGGCTCCACGTTGCAGTCATCATGGACGGGAACGGACGGTGGGCGCAGGCACGTGGCCGCCCCCGGGAGTGGGGACATCGGCAGGGAGCGAAGGCGGTACGCCGCGTCGTAGAGGCCGCACCGGATCTGGGGATC
>JBDGVT010000179.1:0-6431 GCA_039585495.1 Gemmatimonadota bacterium
GGCTCGCGAAGTCCGCGTAGTCCAATACCGCACCATCCGTCGCCGGATATTGCAGCAGCACACCGAAGATCGTGTCGTTCAACTCGAGGGTCGAGTGATCACCGACCACGACCTCTATCCCCAGTGGCCAGGCGCGGGTCTTTACGACGTCGATCGTCTGCGGGTGGCATAGCTCCGATACGAAGAAGACGTTCGCATCGTCCTTGCCCTCCCCATGAGCGAGGTGCATTGCTTCGGCCGCGGCGGTCCCTTCATCGAGCAACGACGCGTTGGCGATCGGCAATCCCGTCAGATCGATCACCATCGTCTGGAAGTTCAGGAGAGCCTGTAGTCGACCCTGGGCAATCTCCGCCTGGTACGGCGTGTACTGCGTGTACCAGCCCGGGTTCTCCATGATGTTGCGCAGGATCACCCCCGGGACGTGGGTGTCGCTGTATCCCATCCCCAGGAAAGAACGGTTCACGACGTTCTGGGACGCGATCTCGCGAAGCCGCGTCAGCAGCTCCGCCTCCGTCAACGCACCCGGAAGGTCCAGCTCTCCCTCCAGGCGGATGGAAGACGGCACGACATCATGGACGAGGCCATCCAACGTCTCATATCCGACGGCATCGAGCATTCCATCGAGATCGGCCTCTCTCGGGCCGAGGTGTCGAGCTTCGAAGTCCGGGGGCGTGTCTATCCTAGTCATCATCTCTCAAAGGCAGAGGGCCGCGACCGCCCGGAGGCGAGGCGCGGCCCGATGCGTATTCCAGTCTGAAGTGGTGTTCTGTCAGCCGATGTGTTCCGCGTAGCTGTCCGAACTTAGAAGGGACGATATCGCATTGGGGTCGGCGAGCTTCAGTTTGATCATCCACCCGGCGCCATAGGGGTCCGAGTTGACCAGAGACGGGTCGTCGTCGAGGTCCTCGTTGACACCGACGACCTCACCCTGCAGCGGGCAGAAGAGGTCGCTGACAGCCTTGACGGCCTCGATCGTACCGAAGACGTCCATGTGTGCGAAGCTCGCGCCGCCGTCCGGCAGCTCTATGAAGACGACGTCCCCGAGCTCTCCCTGAGCGTAGTCCGTGATGCCGACCACGTAGACCCCGTCTTCGTCCGTCGGCTTCAGGTACTCATGCTCTTCGGTGTAGTAGAGGTCGCTCGGGATATCGGACATCGTCTTCTCCCACGGGTTCATACGGGCGATCCGCTCACGGCGGAGCGACCTGAGGATGACGGGGTTTTGAGCGGAGGTCAAGCCTCCTATTTTGGCGTTTCCGGAGGCATCCCGGACTCCCCGACACCGGCACTCCATGGACTCTGATCTGCGGTTCGACGAACTCGTCGCTCCTCTGCGCGACGACGTCGTTTCGGGGGCGTCGGTTCTGGGCCGGACGGCTGCTGAAGTTGTCCGTCGTGCGGCGATCCGACTCCAGGCCGGGTCCATCGAAGAGCTCCGTTGGGGCCTCGGTGAGGTGTCGAGAAGAGTGCTCGAAGCTCAACCGGCCATGGCCCCGCTGGTGATGCTCGTCCGAGACGTCATGTCAGCTGTGGAATCAGCGGACTCGGTGGAGCAAGGAAGGCACGCCGCGGCGAGCGCCGCTGACGCGTTCCGCAGTGGCGGAGCCGATCGGGCATCGGCCGTAGCCGAGGCAGCGCTGGAGGTCCTCCCGGTAGGAGGGACCGTGGGGACGATCTCTTCCTCGTCGACCGTTCTAGCAACGCTCGCATCCGAGGCGGAACCTCGAGGCATTCGGGTCCTTTGCTTCGAGAGCCGGCCCATGAACGAGGGGCGTGTCATGGCAGAACAGTTGGCCGCTGCGGGCGTCGACGTGACGTTTGCGGTCGACGCTGCCGCGCACGCACTCGTGCCGACCTGCGACGCGATCGTCATCGGAGCGGACTCCATCGGCGACCTGGGAGTCGTAAACAAGATCGGTTCCGCAATCATCGCCCAGACCGCGGTCGCGTCCGGCCTGCCTGTCTACGTCCTCGCTGATGAGACGAAGATCCTCCCCACCGGGTTCCCACAGGTACTGGAGGACGACCGGCCCTCGGCCGAGGTGTGGGAGGCACCATCGGGCGTGGTCGTGTGGAATCGATACTTCGAGGTCACCCCGATCGAATACGTGACAGCGGTTGTCTCGGAACAGGGAGTCCTGGGCCCGATCGAATTGGAGGAAATGCGGTCGGGCATGGATTTTCCAGCCGGGCTTCGAGCTTGGGCAAAGGGCTTCGAACGCGACACGGACGACGGCTAGCGACCCTCGTCCCTCCAAAGCGAAGCCGTCCTCTTGTAGATTTTGCTCCCTTAACGCCCGACCCACACCACCTCGCCAGCCATGTCATCACTCCTTATCGATACCCGCCCCGCGCTCTCCGAGTTGACCGAGCAGGAGCGCATGTTCCAGGAAGCCGTTCGTGACTTTTCGGCGGCTGAGATCGCTCATCGAGTCATGGACATGGACGAGGCGGCGAAGATGGATCCGGAGCTCATCGCGCAGCTCTTCGAGATGGGCCTCATGGCGGTCGAGATCCCTGAGGAGTATGGGGGAACCGGCGCCGACTTCTTCACGTCGGTGCTCATTGTCGAGGAACTCTCGAAGGTCGACCCGTCGGTCGCCGTCCTCGTCGACGTCCAGAACACGCTGGTCATCAATGCCTTCATTCGATGGGCTAGCGAAGAGCAGAAGTCCCGCTACTTCCCCAGACTCGCCTCCGGTGCGGTCGGCGCGTACGCCCTGTCCGAGGCCGGAAGTGGATCCGATGCGTTCGCGCTCGCATGTCGCGCCACACCAGACGGGGACGACTGGATTCTGGAAGGTCACAAGCTCTGGATCACGAACGGTGGGGAGGCCGAGATCTTCATCGTCTTCGCCACCATGGACCCCGATGCGGGCTACAAAGGGATCACCGCCTTCGTCGTGGAGCGGGACGCGGAAGGGTTCTCCGTGGGGAAGAAGGAGGACAAGCTCGGAATCCGTGCGTCGTCTACGACCGAACTCGTCTTCGAGAACGTCCGTGTCTCGGCCGACAACGTTCTCGGTGAGGTGGGGATGGGATACAAGGTTGCGATCGAGACGCTGAACGAGGGTCGCATCGGGATCGGCGCCCAGATGATCGGGCTGGCACAGGGCGCGATCGACCATACGGTCCGCTACGTACAGGAGAGAGAGCAGTTCGGTCGGCAGATCGGCTCGTTCCAGGGCGTCCAGTTCCAGCTTGCTGACATGGCCACCGAGGTGGCCGCGGCACGCCTCCTCGTCTACAACGCCGCGCGTCTGAAAGACGCCGGGCAGCCGTTCCTCACCGAAGCGGCCATGGCGAAGCTGTTTGCCTCCGAGGTCGCGCAGAGGGTAGCGTCCCTGTGCATCGACCTCCATGGTGGGTACGGCTTCACCAAAGAGTACCCGGTAGAGAAGCTCTACCGCGATGCGAAGATCGGGACCATCTACGAGGGGACGTCGAACATGCAGAGGCAGACGATCGCAAAGGCGATCATGCGATGACGTATCTCTCGCCCTCCCTGGCGCTCGTGACCTTCGGGGTCATGGAGGCTGTACTGGTGTTCGGGGTGCTATTGCTGCTTTTCGGCGCCAAGAAACTCCCTCTGATTGCTCGAGGCTTGGGCACCGGAATCCGCAACTTCAAGGGGGAGCTGCAGGCCCCCGAAGACGAAGTCGAGGACGACAATTAGCCGGGACGTCCCTTCGAGATGTCGGTAGACCGGCGGCTCGCGAACGTCGCAATCGTCCTGGATCATCCCAAGGACGTCGTGAACATCGGCGGCGTCATGCGGGTGATGAAGAACTTCGGCCTGACCGATCTCCGGCTCGTGAATCCGGATGTCTTCGATGCCTACCGGCTCGAAGGAATCGCGCACCGTAGCATGGACCTGATCGAGTCGTGCACGATGCACGATACCCTCGACGAGGCCATCGGCGATGCAACGCTGGTGGTCGGCACGACCGCAAGAGCACGCACGGCAGGCCGGAGCTACACCCGACCGCGTGAGGTGGCCGATCGCATTGCGGTGAGCGTCCAGGACGGAACCACCGCCATCCTCTTCGGCCGAGAGGACCGCGGGCTGACCAATGAGGCGCTCGACCGGTGCCATGCCGTGTCGATCATCCCCACCAGTCCGGACTATTCGAGCATCAACCTGGCGCAGTCGGCACTGGTCATGGCCTATGAGGTCTTCCTCGCGATCGACGGCGGTGCGGAGGAGATGCCCAAGGGGCGGCGCGCAACACGTCCCCCCACGCACGAAGAGCTCGAGGAGGCGTTCGCCGCGATCAGGAAGGGCCTCGATCGGATCGAGTTCTACAAGTCGAGGAAACCCGAGGCGGTGATGACAACGCTCCGCACGATCATCACCCGAGCCGAGCCGGACCTGAGGGAAGCCAAGCTCCTCGGAGCCATCGGCTATGAGATCGGCCACTACCTCGACCGAAAAGGTCAATCTTCAAGGGATTCTTCGTGAGAGGGAGGCGGTTGTGACGTGACCCACGGCGCCTCATTATGGGCGCCGTCACCCCCGGGGGGGTGCGAAGAGCCAGATCCGCCGTCCGCCACTATCCATGTCCACATCCCAAAGCAGAGAAGCCAGGCCGAGCGGCGCGGATCGCTATCGCATACTGCTCGAGGCGAGCCAGCGATTGGGTGCGAAGCTGAGCGCGGACGAGTTGCATGAGGCGATCTATCGCGAGACCGCGGCAGCGGTCGAGGCGCCCGGCTTCTATCTCGCACTCCACGATCAGAGCCGTGACCTGGCTCGCATCGTCTACTACGCCGATCGTGGTGAGGGCCGACACGTGGACGTGCCGTACCGCGGGTCCGACTCCGAGGTCATCACGACCCAGAAGGCCTCCATCATCGGCGACGACCTTGGGGATGGCTCGCTCATGTCCCTCGGGGACAACAAGAGCGACTCGACCCGATCGGCGGTCAACGCGCCGCTCATGCACGAAGGACGTCTGGTTGGTGCGATCAGCGCGCAAAGCTACCAGCCCGACGCCTACACGCAGGACGACCTCGACATGCTCGAGGGGATCGCCGGGATCGCCGCGGTCTCGATCTACAACTCGATGCAATTCGCGGAACTTGGCCGGCGACGCGAGGAAGCGGAGCGACTGGAGGAGATCGGCCGTGCACTCACGAGCAAGCTCGATCCCGATCAAGTGCTCGGCAGGATCATCTCTGCTGTGTCCGATGTGCTGCACGTGGATGGCGCCGCCGTGTGGCTGCGCGATTCCCGCCAGGACGGCGTTTGCCGAGTGGCAGAGTCGGGAGGAGACATCGCCCTGCCCGTAGGGCTCGAATGGGAGCTGTCGGGTGAGTTACAGAAGGTGCTCATCGACGATCGCGGTCCGTTTGCCCTGGACAACCTCGCGACGACCGACCTGCTTCCGGACAAGGTCGCCGAGCATTTGACCGGCGGATCCGCGGTCGGCGTCCCGCTCGTTCTTGGTGGCCAGGTCGAGGGGATCCTGACCGCGGGCAGCAAGGTGCCGCGACACTTCAACAGCGAAGACGTCGCGGTCCTGCAACGCCTCGCCAGTCAGGCCTCTCTCGCACTCGGCAACGCCCGGCTCCATGCAAGCCTGCACGCGTTGTCTCTCACCGACCCCCTAACCGGCCTGCCCAATCGTCGTCGACTGCAGATCCATCTCGACCACGAGGTCGCGGCCGCCAGGCGCGGACGGCCCATGGGGATCGCCGTTTTCGATATCGACAAGTTCAAGCATTACAACGACACCTTCGGTCACATCGCAGGTGACGAAATCCTCAAGGCCGTCGGTCACGTGCTGGAGGAAGAGAATCGTGCGATGAACGTCGTGGCGCGGTACGGGGGTGACGAGTTCGTCTCCGTGCTGTCCGAAACCGACCTCGAGGGCGTACGCCACTTCGTCGAGAGGGTCCAGCTGCGGATCGCCGAAAACGAGACTCTGGCAAAGTTCGGGATCTCCATCAGCATCGGATGCGCGTCGTTCGACCCGGGGAAGATGGCAAGCGTGAACGACGTGCTCAGGGCCGCCGACGCCGACATGTACGAGGCCAAGGCGGAGCGACATGCAGAGTTGAAGGCCGGAGCCGAGGGCAACGGTTCCGAGTAGGTTTCGATGTCCCGTCGGCTGGCGCCGACTTCTACTCTTCAGCCTGATCAGAATCCGATGACCGACGACCGTGCGCGCGCTGAGGTCCGTGAGCTTCTCGACTATGCGACAACCCTGGCACTCGAAGCCGGTGACGTCACTCTGAAGTACTTCGGAGGCATCGTGGACCACGATGCCAAGGGTGATGGCTCCCCCGTCACGATCGCCGACAAAGAGGCGGAGCAGCTCATCCGGAGTCGCATCGAAGCTCGGTATCCGAGCCACTCGATTCTCGGCGAAGAGTATGGAGAGTCCAACGAGGGCGCGCGGGTTCGCTGGATTCTAGACCCCATCGAT
>JBDGVT010000180.1:0-8326 GCA_039585495.1 Gemmatimonadota bacterium
TCCCGTCGATGCCTCGATAGCGTACAGATGTCCGTCAGTGGATCCGACGTACACGGTACCTTCCGCGACGACGGGCGATGAGCGCACCGGACCATCCGTCTGGAACCGCCACCGTACGCCCCCGAGTTCGTCGACGCCACGCGTCTGAAATACGCCCGAATGCCGAGCATCCCCCCTGAACATGACAGGGCTTGCATCGGAGATGGGCGAAGGGCTGTCGCACGCCGCGGCCAACATCATTCCGGCCGCAAGGGTGGGTCTCAGAATGGAGCGGATCATTCGGGTCCTCTGCAGGGCCAGCCTATGGTCGGACGCTACCTCATACGGTACGGGGGTGCGGGGTCTTTCAGCTTCAGTCAGGCAGGCTCTCGCCCCCTTCGATGAGAGACGAGCACGACGAGTCCGGCGTACCCGGTCAGGTTGCCCTTGTCACCATCCGCGCGATCAACTCGGCCGCAACCTCATCGTCGAGTCCTGATGTGGTCAGCACCTGCCACGTGTTGAAGTCGACCGCGAGTCGCAGCATGGCCAGGAACTCCTCAGGGTGGCCGTTCTCGACGGACTCCTCGTGAGCCAGCGCCTGGACAAGACCGGCCATGTAACCCGACCAGAGTCCTTCCATGACCTCAGCCAGGGCAGGCACGTTGGGCGCGTCCCTCAGAATCTTCGCGAGCATCCCCACTTTGAGCCCGTACCACGCGTACAGCTCTTGCAGCCCATGGGTCAGGCGCTCCGGGCGATCCTCGATCGACAACCAGGTCGCCGGGTCCGGGAAGGGGTTCTCAGTGGTCCAGTGGGTCGAGCACGCGGTGAAGAGATCGGCCTCGGTCGGGAAGTGATTGTAGACCGTCATCCGACTTACCCCGGCCAGCTTCGCCACATCCGTCACGGTGGTGTTGGCCGGCCCCACGGTGCCATGCAGCTCCACCGCAGCCTCGGTGATGCGCAGCCGCGTTTCCTCTTCTGACCGGGCGCGCTTTCGCTTTCGGTATGATCGGGGAGGCGGCTTTGTCATAATTTCATTATGCACTACGTATCGTGAACTTGACAAGGTGTCCCGGGCAACGTATTTCTGACGATAATGATTGGACGGTATGTCCAGCGAAAATATGTTTCTCTCGTCAGGAGGTCACCATGGGCCCGAAACACTTGCTGGTTCCGGTAACAGCGGCTCTATCCCTGGGCTTCGTCGCTGCGGGCGACGTCGAAGGCCCTCGATCCACCTTCGAGTCATGCTCCATGGTGATGGAGGCCAGAGTGTGCACGTGGGTGGTCATGGATGGAAACGCAGCCGTCGAAATGGGCGCCACCGTTCCGATGGCCCTCGTCGAAGCCGTCCCGGCTGATGCTGAGATGGTATGGCCTCCCCAGGAGTTGGCGACGATCGCATTGCCCCCAGAGGCCCGTTCGGCCCTGGGCGTTGATCACATGGGGATCAACTGGGAAGCGCACGGCCACCCGCCGGCTTCGTTCATGACACAGCACTTCGATTTCCACTTCTACAGCATCACCAAGGAAGAAGTCCGGTCGATCGACTGTTCCGATCACTCCAAGCCCCCGACGCTTCCGCCGCACTACGAATTGCCTGACATCGACGTTCCGGGCATGGGTGTGCTGGTCGGCCTTTGTGTCCCCCAGATGGGGATGCACGCGATGCCCCACGAAGATGTCGAGGAGGCGGATGCCTTCGACGCGAGCATGATGCTGGGCTACTACGGCGGGACGCCGGTGTTCTTCGAGCCGATGGTCTCACGCGCCCTTCTACTGGAGCGCGGGGACTTCACCCTTCCCATGCCTCCGGTTGCGGGGTTGCCCGCCGGTGTTCGCTATCCGACTGAGTTCTACGCGGAGTACGACGACGCTGCGAGCCAGTACCGGTTGGTCTTCGGCGGCTTCGACTCGAAGTAGCCGAACCGCACGAGCTGCTCTCGACCAGAGGGAGGGAAGAATGACGAACATCACGACGGTTGTGCCTGAACAGGCGAGGGGAATCCGAAGACTCTTCTTTCGGTGGGTTCGTGGCCAATATGGCGGCGTGATCCCGGGGGTATACCAGATTCTGGCAGTGGATCTGCGCGTCGCATCGATGGCCGGCGCATTGTACAAGCACCTCCACCTGCGTAGAGCGTCCCCGCTCACTCGCCTTCAGCGCGAGATGCTGGCGACGGTCGTGAACGGCAAGGTTGGAGGTGCGCCCTGACTAGGCCTCCATTCGGCGGCAGTTCGCCGCCTCACGGGTGATGAGCATCTGAGCAATGAGTTCGCGACCGACTGGCCCGAGTACGATCTCGCCACCGACACGCGCGCGCTCTTGCGTTATGCGAGCAAGCTGACGGAGATGCCGAGCATGGTAGGCGCGGAGGACATCGTGGCGTTGAAGGAGGCCGGATGGGACGACCAGGCGATCTGGGAGATCACCGCCCTCACCTCGTTCTTCAACTTCAGCGGGCGAATGGAGGCGGCGTCGGGTCTGCCCCCGGATGAAATCCCTCAGGACGCTGACTTCGCCGAGGCGGGAGGGTGAGACTCAGTAGGGCTGGACTACTCGGTGCAGACCACCTGCCCCGACACGGCGGGGCGCACCGGGTCGGTCGGCGCCCGGGCCGATCCGACGAAGATCGCGCACCCCTCGTCCTGTCCGAGCGCGGCATGTGACGCCGTGCCCGACCATCCCTCCGGGGAGGCAGTGAGGGTCACGACGACGCCTTCCGTGCCTACGAAACGCAGGTCTGCCGGAGAGTCCGCGAAGGATGCTTCGTCCGCGAAATGCAGGGCCTGGCGATCCGCGAGGTTCTCGAGATCCCACTTCATGGCAGCGAAACGCGCCTCCATGCGGGATGTCGCGACCGTCGAAGCGGCGATCGTGGATTGGACGCAGATCAGGGCCATGACGACGATGAGCCCACCCACGGTAAGGCCCTCCATCATCAACTCGATTACGTCGTAGTTCTTGGATTCTGGCATGGCGCGCCCCCCCAGGCGACCGCACCCATAATCATATGTTTCCCAAGAAACGGGAGGGCATGATGTGCCCTGCGGAGCTGATCCGCAAGGATACTGTTTGCGTCAGGCCGTGACGGTATTCAGCTCGAGGGTGTGCGACCTCTCGATCAGCACCTCTGCCTCTGCCTTCACCTGATCGATATCCTGCGGCCAAAGGCTGGGGAACACGTGTTGGGTGCAGGCAACGAGACAACGCCCCTCGCTGTCGCACTTTTCCGGGTTCTCGAGGACGATCACGTCGAGGACGACTTTGACGCCTCCGAGCGTGACCTCCTGAAGGTGGGTTTCGAGCACTCCCGGGAAGCACGCTCTCACGCAGTCCCGGCATCCGACACACCGAATCTTGTCTTCGTCTCTGAGAAGCGGCAGTAACGCTGTCGCCATAGCTAGGCCCCTTTGATGATGTGCGCACTCCGAGATTGAATTGGCGCGCGGGGCAGTCCGTCTCGAACAGCACAAAGACGGCGTCACGACAAGACAAAGGTACGGCAGCGTGCGAAGACCCAGGTATAGGGATTGTCCCGGACACAGCGTGGGAATTCTCACGCCCGGAGGATCCGCTTCTCGCTGCTGAAATCCGTCTGCCGTACGTTGCGGGGATGTTCGGTTCCCTCGCTTCTCACGGTCCCGCATGAACACGCCCGTCCGGGCTCAGGCCCTCATCGCCGTTGCTGCGAGCCTCCTCGGCGCGACCCCACTCGCAGCGCAGTCCTTCGACCTTCTCATTCGTGGTGGGCAGGTCCTGGACGGTACCGGGAACCCCGCGGTCACCGCGGATGTCGGCATTCGTGCCGGTGAGATCGTCTCGGTCGGAGACCTCTCCGAGGCCATCGCAGCCCGTACGATCGATGCGACCGGGCTGTACGTGACCCCCGGCTTCATCGACATGCACTCCCACGCGGATCGATCGCTGTATTCGGGTGGGCCGAACGTGCGCAGGGCTTCCAACCTCGTCGCTCAGGGAATCACCACCGTGGTGTTTGGCCCAGACGGTCGAAACCCCACCTGGCCCCTCGTCGACGAGATCGAGGGATATCGGAGCGGTGGTACCGCGCTGAACGTCGTTCCGATGGTGGGCCACGGGACGGTCCGGACGGTCGCGATGGGCGACGATTACGAGCGGCATGCGACGGGCGCGGAGATCGCCACGATGATCGCCGAAGTCCGACAGGGAATGGAGGCGGGCGCGTGGGGCCTGGGTGCCGGTCCCGAGTATCGGCCGGGGCGGTTTTCGACGACCGAAGAGATCATCGCGTTGGCACAGGTGGTCGCCGAATACGACGGCTTCTACTACTCGCATCAGCGGAGCCAGTCGCCGCTTCCGCTCTGGCTGACTCCGAGCCTCGTTGCCGACTACACGCCTCCCCCGACCTGGCCTCCCGGTTGGCGGCTGACCGCCACAGATGGAATGAACGAGACGATCCGCATTGGCCGTGAGACTGGCATCCGGGTTGTCGGCTCGCACATCAAGGCGAAGGGGCCTACCACGTGGGGGCAATCTGCGGTCGACGTGGCTGCGATCCAACGCGCTCGAGCAGAGGGTGTGCAGGTGTACCTCGACCAATACCCCTACGAGACCTTCGGCGGTGGCTCCGTGGAGGTCATTCCGCGCTTCTACTACGCCCCGGTAGGGACCGACCGGAGTGGGGGGCTCGACTGGCCGGGATGGAATCGGCGTGAATTCGCCTCGGGAGCCAAGGACAACCTGCTCGCCCACCTCGCCGACACGGAGCTGCGCGGGGAGCTGGTGACCGATACGGAGTTCATCCTCGACCTACAGGGTGGGGCCGATCGGCACATCATCGTGGTGTCCCCCGACGACGCGTCGCTCGTTGGCAAGACGCTCGCCGAGGTGGCGGCGGCAAATGGGTACACGCCGGTAGAGCAGGTTATCCGTTTTGCACTCGATGGCGAGTCGGATTTACGGTCGGGCGTCCGCTTTCGCGGCCTGGCAGGGTCCCCGGAGGACGTCGAGCGCTACATGGTCCAGGACTTCACCGCGACGAGCACCGACGGGGGAATCGTCCTGGAGCCGAGTCCGGGTCAGCACCCTCGCTACTACGGAACGTATCCGCACAAGATCGCAACCTACGTTCGTGAAAAGGGCACGATCTCCCTGCCGTTCTTCGTGCGCTCGTCGACGGGCCTTCCCGCGCAGATCATCGGCCTCACCGACCGTGGCTATGTGCGTACCGGCCAGAAAGCAGATCTGGTCTTGTTCGACTACGCCCGCGTCCAGGATCATGCGACGATCATGAACCCCGGTGGTGGAAACGAAGGCATCGAGTTCGTGTTCGTGAACGGCGAGGCCGTTGTCGACCGCGGGCAACTCACGGGGGGGCTACCCGGACGGGTACTACTCCGGAATGAGGCGACGGGGCGCTAGCTCAGCGCGCCCCGCCCCATCTGTCTTCCTTCACAACGTGTTCAGGAACCGGATGAGTGCGTGTTGCTGCAACTCGGTCAGGCCGTCGAACGCTTCCCTCGAGGCCGCGCTTTCTCCGCCGTGACGCGCGATGGCATCCCAGAGGGTCGAACTGTCACCGTCGTGCATGTAAAGGACACGAACCGCGAGACCCATGAGGACCTCCGTCCGCAGCTCCGATGGGGTGGCTCCGGGGGCACAGATATCGGCGAGTTCCGGTCCCATATCGTGGAGAAGGAGATCCGAATAGAGGGCGACGGGCTTCCGATTCAGAGCTTCGACCTCATGTTCGCCCGTGACCAGGACGGGGATGTGACACGAGGCGCATCCGATTTCCTGGAAGAGCCGACTTCCCTCGTGAGCCTGATCGGCCTCAGCGGGATCGACGGGGGAGTGGCTGGGTGGAGGAGCAAGGAATCGCATGAAGTCGGCAATCGCATCGGCGACGTCCTCACCCACCTCCGGTTCGGCCGCGGGGTCGGCCTCGGGGGGGATCCCGCGCTCGACGAAGGCCTGATCAGTCGTCGATGACGGGGTGGTAAGCCCCAACTCGACGATCACGCTCCCTGCTGCTGCATCGCGAAGCGTCGCCACACTGGCCTTTCTGAGGAAACGAGCTATCTGGCCTGAGGCATCGCGCCCCACTCGACCGGATATTCCGTCGCCATCCAGATCGTCAGGGTCCTCTAGCGCCAGGAGAGTCTCGTCAGCGATCGCCTCCATGAGCCCTCGTCCGAAGAGCAGCGGAGGCGTGAAGTAGCCTCTCGTTCCGTCCGGTCCCGCCTCGCGCCTCATTCCGTGGGCCGCCGCCAGCCGGGTCGTTTGCTGCCGCACGTTCCCGCCGCCCAGGTCGAGCAGGAGGTCACACCCTTCTTCTGGGGAGTACAGCGTGACCTTCTGATCCGTCTCCCCGCCCCCTCCAGGGACCGGGTCGGAGTGACATGCGTTGCAGCTGTTCTCGTTGTACAACGGACCGAGCCCTTCTTCGGTCTGCCAGACCCTGGTGAACAGGGCCTTTCCTTCTTCGAACCTGGCGAGCTCCGCCTCGGTCAAGCCGGCGAGCGGCTCGCCCATCTCGGGCGGCAGCGCCTGGGGTTGCGGGGCGCAGGACATGAGCGTGACAAGAACCAGAAGGGCGGCCGGGCCTGCGGACGCGATCCTCATGGGTGCTCCTGGGCTGGCGTTTCTCGCTCACGGCGAGAGCGACGGTGCTGCGACGCTCGCCCGTGGCTCCTGTGATCCTGTTGAAGGTGGAGTTCTTCGTGTGATCCTGTTGAAGGTGGAGTTCTTCGACGAGTCAGGAGATGCCTGAAAGGCACGTAGGGAAGCACGAGGCCCGCGGAAGGGCAGCTACAACCTCCCCGAACATTAGATCAAAGATGTTTGATATGTCGGTCCAATCTCGGTAACTTCTTACTGGACATATCAAAAACTATTGAGATATGAAACGAGACAAACAGGTGGAGATCTTCAAGGCACTCGCCGATCCGATCCGGCTCGAGATCCTGGAGATGCTCTCCCCCGAAATCACCTGCAACTGCCACATTCAGGAACAGCTCGACGTGGCCCCCAACCTGCTTTCGTACCACCTGAAGGTGCTCAGGGAGGCGGGGCTCATCGAGGGGACACGGCGGGGTCGCTGGATCGACTACCGGATACTCGAAGGGGCTGAGGGTCTCGTGCGTGAGGCCCTTCCGAACGGTGTCTGCAAATGAGCGTATCCACGATCGACCCGGCCATTCAAAGGCGCCCGAAGAACGACTGGGCCCCTCGCGTGGTCGTCGCGCTCGCCTGGATCGGTGCATATGCCGTGAACAGGCCTCTCTGGGACCGCGTGGTCTTCGACGTGCTCGCACTCGATCCCGCGAGCCATCTCGGTGAGGCGGTGCACTTCTTCCTGTACGACACGACGAAGATCCTGCTCCTTCTCACCGGCATCATCTTCGCCGTGACCGTGGTCCGCAGCTTCGTGACCCTCGAACGCACTCGGACGCTGCTCGGCGGGAGGAGGGAAGGGGTGGGAAACGTCGCCGCGGCCGGACTCGGCGTCGTGACACCATTTTGTTCATGCTCCGCGGTCCCCGCCTTCATCGGGTTCGTAGCTGCGGGTGTACCTCTCGGAGTGACGCTCAGCTTCCTCATCGCGTCTCCGATGGTCAACGAGGTCGCGGTCGTCCTCATCCTGGGGATGTTCGGTTGGAAAGTCGCGACGATCTACGTCGTGTTCGGGCTCCTGGTGGCGATCGTCGGCGGGTACGTGCTGGGGCGACTCAGGCTAGAGAAGTGGGTCGAACCGTTCGTGTTCGAGACGCGCCTTCGGGGTGAAGTCGTGGAGCCGTCCACGGACATGCCCTGGGAGGATCGATTCGCGTTGGGTCGCCAGGAGGTGAGGGAGATCGTCGGGAAGATCTGGCCGTACGTCTTCGTCGGCATCGGCGTCGGGGCCGGAATCCACGGCTGGGCCGCCGTGCTTCTCGGCATCCCCCTCTATTCGAACGCTGCGGGAATCATCCCGCTTGTGGAGGCACTCGCGGACAAAGGAGTCGCGCTCGGCACGGTGCTCGCGTTCATGATGGCTGTCGTCGCCCTGTCACTTCCGGAACTGATCCTCCTACGGCGCGTGCTCAAACCGAAATTGCTCGTCGCTTTCGTCGCAGTCGTCGGGTCGGGCATCCTGGCGGTCGGATACCTGTTCAACCTCATCATCTGATACCCACGAGAATCACCATGAAGATCGAAGTGCTCGGAGGCGGGTGCAGAAGCTGCGAGAAGCTGGAAGCCGCGACTCGCGACGCGCTCGCTCAACTGGATATGGTCGTCCCGATCGAGAAGGTCACCGACTACGCGGAGATCGTCACCTATGGAGTGATGTCCACACCGGCGCTCTCGATCGATGGG
>JBDGVT010000181.1:0-6307 GCA_039585495.1 Gemmatimonadota bacterium
GAACCTGTACAACAAATACATCGGCGAGAGCGAGAGCAACTTCAAACGCGCGATGCGCGCGGCTGAGCGGATGGCCCCGGTCGTCCTCTGGATCGACGAACTGGAGAAGGCCTTTGCGTCCGGAGGTGGAGAGGACGGTGGCGTCTCTCAGCGGATCCTGGGCAGCTTCCTGTCCTGGATGCAGGAGCGAGCCGGCGACGTATTCGTCGTCGCCACCGCCAACGACATCCAGTCGCTACCGCCCGAGTTCCTGCGGAAGGGACGATTCGACGAGATCTTCTTCGTCGATCTCCCGGATGGTGAGACGCGTGCCGAGGTCTTCCGGATTCACCTCGATGCCCGGGGTCATGACCCTGAGCTGTTCGACCTCCTCCGACTTGCAGAAGAGACGACCGGCTTCAGTGGGTCCGAGATCGAGGAAGTCGTCGTCTCCGCCCTCTACACTGCCTTCTCCGGTGGAGACCAACTCTCGACAGATGCCCTCAGTACCGAGATCGGCGTCACGAAACCGCTGTCGGTCACGATGGGCGAGAGAATCACCGCGATGCGAGAGTGGGCCAAGGGGCGCGCCGTGCGGGCGAACTGAGAAACCCGCCCCGGGAGTAGAACCGGCCGCCCGGCGCCGAAGAGGATCGGGCCGCGCGGCACTGACACGGGAACGTGACGCTGGCTTCGAGGGAACGCCCCGGGCAATGTTCACTGAGCCGCCACCTCGAAGGCGGCCACCCGAGTCCTTTGACAGGAGCGCGACATGCTGGGCCGCGTATCGTTGGGAGTCCTCCTCGCAGTAAGCCTGGCGGGGACTGAAGCCAGTGCCCAGACCGCCCAGAAGTTCTCGCTTCAGGGCTCGTTCCTGGGTGTTCAGCTGACCGGTATCGCCAACGATGAGCTGGCGTTCGGGGGAGGAGGAGAGATCCAGATCCGTTACAACCCCGGGGCGTTTTCGATCGGGGTCGGTGGGCAGACGACGCTGCATGAGCTCGATGGCAACACGATCACATTCAAGGGTGGCTTCCTGGAACCGCGCTACGTGTTTCTCGTCGGAAGCGATCGTGTCGCTCCATACCTGTCGGCTCGCCTGATGACGCTTGAAGCGAGGTTCCTCGTCTTGGGCATCGAAGCTACCCGCGAAGGATCGGCTGTGAGTGGCGGTGGAGGCCTCCTGGTCCGGTTGGGCTCTCGGTTGAACGCCGACCTCGGACTCACTTTCGGGAAAGAGTCCTACGGCGGCGAGGCGACCGAAGGCGTGACGGTCGTCACTCGCTTGGGCATCGCACTAGGATTGGGCTGACCCCCGGATGGCATCACGTGAGCGAAGCTGACCTCTACGAGCCGATCAAGCGCTTCCTGGAGGGCCAGGGGTATGAGGTGAAGGGAGAAATCGGACCCTGTGATATCGTCGCTGTACGTGGGGACGAGGGCCCGGTCGTGGTGGAGCTCAAGGAGCGGCTGACCCTCGCACTCATCCTCCAGGCAGTCGACCGGCTGGCGATCTCGGACTCGGTCTATGTCGCGTTTCGCATCGGGAAGGGACACAGCGCCTCGTGGCGCTCGCGCCGCAGGCAGGTCACGAGCCTCCTGCGCCGCCTTGGCCTGGGCCTACTGACGGTATCGGCTCGAGGTAACGTGGTCCCCGTCGTGGACCCGGCTCCCTATCGGCCTCGGACGAATTCCCGCCGCCAGGGTCGCCTCTTGAAGGAGTTCGCCGAGCGGATCGGCGACCCGGAGGTCGGTGGGTCGTCCTCCCGTCAGCGCCTCACTGCGTATCGACAGGACGCACTTCGGTGCGCTCGAGAATTGGCTGAAGAGGGTGTCCTCAAGGTCAGCGTGGTCCGCGAGCGAACCGATGTGACGAGGGCTGGCCCCATCCTGCGCGACAATCACTACGGGTGGTTCGACCGCGTCCGTACCGGCCACTACCAACTCTCACCCAAAGGCCAACGAGATCTCCTCGAGTGGTCCTCGGCGCTCGAACAACTGACTCCTACTGCACTGTCTGGTCCGCCAGGAACGTCTCCACCGAAGTAATCGGGCTCGTCACGGGGGCGCCGTCACACCCGAAGCGGCGGCGTGGTGGGCCTACATTGACCCGAGCGCCTTCTTCAGGTCGTCCCCGTTCATGACCGGAACGAAACAGACGGCCGCCATGTCGTTGCCTCTGTCCGCTGGCACCGTCCATCGGAGCATCATCCGCATGTGAACCTCTCATGGCTGAATTGTCAGAGCACGGACTTGACGGGGGTGTCGTCCCGGGCGAAAGAGGCGGATGCGTGGACGTTGGCCACACGCGCCCGAGCGCGTGGCCACGCGGCGCACCATGATCTACGTTGCTTGACCTGGTAGAGAGACCCTTCGGTCGAGACGACTGCAATGGACAGTTTGCGGGGCCGCCTGTTGATCTCGAGCGGCGGTTTGTACGATCCGAACTTCCGCCACACCGTGGTATTGATCGGCGAGCACAACGACGACGGAGCGCTCGGCGTGGTCTTGAATCGAGCCCTCGACATGACCGTCGAGGAGACCCTCCCGTCGCTGAGCGACCTGGTTCCCTCCGGAGAACCGCTCTTCCAGGGGGGTCCAGTCCAGCCGACGAGCCCGGTACTGCTCGTGGAGCTCGACGATCCCGAGGCCGTGGATATCCCTGTCCTGGGCTCGGTCGGGTTTCTGGTCGGTGACGTGTCCGCGCACGTCAGGCCCAGCATCCGCAGGGCCCGGGTATTCGCGGGATACTCGGGATGGGCTCCCGGCCAGCTGGAAGCAGAGTTGACGCACGACAGCTGGATCATCGACCCGGCTACCGAGGACGACGTGTTCACCAACGAGCCCGATCTTCTCTGGAGCCGAGTTCTGGCGCGTAAGGGCCCAGAGTACCGGCGTCTGTCACGGATGCCGTACGATCCTTCGATGAACTGAACTCATCAGGATCCGGCCGGCCATGTGTCCGCCAAGCGGTAGCCTCCCGGCCAAGGATCATCCGGATCCAACGTGTGCTGGTGTGTGCCCGTAATCCACGCACGGCCCGTGATAGAGGGGATGATCGCCGCCTTCCCACCGACCGCGGCCTCCGACACGATCTGACACTGGAATTCCGAGCCGATGATGGAGCGCGCGATGTACCGGTCGCCGAGGGTCATCTCACCCCGTGCGTGAAGAACGGCCATGCGCGCCGAGCATCCGGTGCCCGTGGGTGATCGATCGATCTTGCCCGGGCGAATGGCACTCGCGTTCCGCCCAGTGAGTACATCCCCTTCGCGGACCAGGGGCTCCGCGAATTGGCAGAACGAGATGTGATCCCAGTCCGGATTCTCCGGATGATCGAAGCCCAATTGCTCGTTTGCGGCTGATGTGATCCGCACGCCGAGCTCCGACAGCGCGCGTGCGTTGGCCGGCTCGATATCGAGCGCCACGGCAGATGCGTCAACAATCACGAAGCTGTCACCACCGTACGCTGTATCGACCATCAGCGTCCCTAATCCCTCGACTTCGAGCGGCGCAGAGAGCTTATCCGCGAACGAGGGGACATTCGTCACCGTGATGCGCTCGACCTTCCCGTCGTGGCACGTCGCCCTCGCCTCGACGAGCCCACCCGGCGCTTCGAGCACGAGTCGCGTCTCGGGCTCCTCCATCGGGATGATGCCGGTCTCGAGCAGCACGTTCGTCACACATATCGAGTTCGATCCCGACATCGGTGGCGTGTCCGCGGGCTCCATGATGATGAAGCCCATCTGGGCACGCGGATCGACGGGTGGCACGAGCAGGTTCACGTGGCGAAAGACGCCACCGCGTGGCTCATTGAGCACGAAGTTGCGTAGGGTCTCGTCGGACGCGATGTGAGCGCGCTGTTCCCAGAGGGTCGCGCCGGGAGGGGGAGCTACCCCGCCCACGATGACGTCGCCGACCTCACCCTCCGCGTGGCAACTGACGATATGAATGGTCTTGGAGCTGCGCATGGAGGATTGGCCAGAGCAATGGGGTGATGGGACTCCGCGATTCTGGCCTTCTGAACATCCGATGACAAGCAAGGCGCCCTCAGCGCGACCAGGCGCCCAGACTCTCCGTCAGTCGGCCCCCCCGATCTTGTCCATGATCCGCACCAGAGTGTTCATGTTGCGGGACGTCGTCCGGGTGCCTTTCGTGGCGCGGTCGAGCCCCCCTGCGAAGAGGGGTGACTCACTGATCTTCCCTCGGATCAGCCAATGAACCTCGCGCTCCGAGAAGCGAAACTGGTCGGTCTCGGACTCCAGTTGCTGGATATCCGAGCGGAGGGAGTTCGAGGCGGGCTCGTCCAGAAGGATGACATAGTGCGATTCGAACTCCGCAATCGGAGCTCCAGCATGGCCCGGGTCGAATGCGACGATCGCGGACAGTTCGTCCGGGGTGCGAAGGAACGTCGCGACTTCGTAGCCCAGTTCGGCGTGAAGATGCTCCTCGATCTCGTCTCGCAACCTGTCCGGGTCTGGAGAGTCACTCGAGAACAAGACGTTGCCGCTCGCGATGAAGGTGGACACATCCTTCAGTCCCAGGGACGCGAAGAGGGCGCGAAGCGCATCCATCTTGACGCGGTGCCCACCGACGTTGATGCCTCGGAGAAAGGCGATGTACCTCTGCATCCTATTCCTCTTCGGGCTCGACCGGGACCGCGATTCTGTGTCGCGGGCGCTCCGATGACAAGCTCCAACACCCGGAGTGTCCCTAACGCAGCGGCTTCACTTTCCTTCCAGCGGCGGAGTCCTCGATCAGGGCCGCCAATCTCCGATCGCGCGTGGCCTCTCGCTTGGCGCTCATGATCCAGTGCGAAACCCTGCGTCGATATCCGGGAGCGCAGGACTCCCAGTCCCGCCACGCATCCGGGTCGGCCTGGAGCCGGGCGAGGTAGGTGTCCGACAACTCCAAGGGCACCTGCTGCTCGAAGGAAGAAGCACCAGACCTCTCCTCCGTGCGTCCTGCGTAGGCCTCGGCGCCCGCCGGAGCAACGCGACCCGCAGCGGTCAACGCCTCCATTCGATCGATATTTCGCCGACTCCAGTGACTCCTGGCCCGCCTCGGTGTGAATCGAATGGTGTAGGCCTCATCGTCGATCCGCTTCCGAATGCCGTCGATCCAACCGAAGCACAACGCCTCGTCCACCGTCTCTTCCCACGTCACGCTCGGCTTCCCGGTCGGCTTCTTCCAGTACCCGACCCAGAGCTCGTCCTTCGTGTCGTGGTGCCTTTCGAGCCAGGTCCGAAAGACCTCGGGCGTCTCGAAGTGGGTCACGTCCCGCGGTTCCAGTTTAGCGCCCATCCAACGCCTCACCCCACCGCTGCATCGAACATCCAGCCCATGATCCACCACCGGGTTCCGTCATGGAACAGCGTGATGCTGTTGATCCCTCGCGTATACGGCTCGCCACCTTCGGGAGGATCATCGCGACGACCGGCAAACGGGCACTCATCATCGTCCGAGACCCGCGGCGTCGAGAAACTCGAAGATCGCCCCGAAGGCCTCCTGGAACTGGCCTTCGGTGAAGCCGACGTGGGTCCCACCCGGCATCGATCGGAGTTCGTGTACGACCCGGAGCTCGTCCAGCCGCTCGTGAAGCGACACCGCCTGCTCATGGGGGACGACCGAGTCGTCTTCACCGTGAACCGTCAGCACCGGCGGCGCTCCCTCGTCCACGATCAGGACCGGGGAATAGCGAGCAGACAGATCGGGAATTCTGGCCCCGTCTCCCGCCCAGGCACGCGCGTAGTTGAAGTCCGGCATCGCGTCGGCCAGGTAACTGTCGACCGTCTCGATGTTCGTGATACCGTACCAGTTCACCACCGCGCCGACTCTGAAGCCATCGCCCGCGTAGCAGTCGTGGCCTTCCCTGGATCCGAGGATTCCAGCTACGAGGGCGAGATGGCCGCCCGCAGAAGCGCCGCTCACCACGATTCGATCGCGGTCGAATCCGTACTCATCGGAGTTGTCCACCATCCATTTCAGCGCGCACAGCACGTCTTCCACCGCTGCGGGCGCGGTCCCAGGTCCAAGGCGGTAGGTCATGTTGACGACATGCCATCCCCTTTGGACGAACGGGAGCAGCCAGGGGTCTGCACCGGTCTTGTCACCCTGGACCCACCCACCGCCATGGATGAACAGGAGGGTAGGTCGGGGCTCGGGCACCCGCTCGAAGAAAGTGGGCTCCCCGACCCAAGAGCCCTGTAGGTAGAGGTCCATCATCTGGGCTGGATCTTCGCCGTACGACACGTCCTCCGTCATGGCGAACCGGTGACTCCAGAACTCCTCCGCACCCTCTTCGCCAGGCGACTCGCTCACGCAGCCC
>JBDGVT010000182.1:0-6461 GCA_039585495.1 Gemmatimonadota bacterium
GACATTCCGCCATTGGCCGCAATCAGACAGGACTTCGAACCGTCGTCGACGCGCCGGTTCGACGTTCCCCGACTGGTCGCATACGGATCGCTCGGGGCGAGCGTGATCTTGTTGTGCGCGATGGAGGCGCCAGACGAGGAATTCGGGATCGGCTTCGCGGTGGCGCTCGGAGTCGCGAGCGCGGCGATCGCCGGGGTCGGTTGGAGTCTCACTCGGCTGACGCGGAGGTTCTTTCCATCTGGCGCGTCCTACCCGGTTCGCCAGGGCGTGTCCAACCTCTTCAGGCCTCAGAATCAGACCGTGTCGGTGACTCTGGCTCTTGGATTCGGCGCCTTCGTGATCGGCAGCATCGTCCAGATCGAAGGCGCCCTGCGCGAGGACCTCACACTCTCGTTCGGTACGGGTCAGCCCAATCTGCTGCTCTTCGACATCCAGACGGACCAGCTCGACGGAGTACTGAGACTGATACCCGAGGAGTCGAGACCAGGCGCGGAGGTGTCACCCCTGGTCACCTCACGAATCGCTACTCTCAATGGCCGCACCCCCGAGGAACTTCAGGCCAACCCGAATCGAGAGAATCGACCCGAGGGATGGGCAATGCGTCGAGAATACCGAAACACGTATCGGACGACGCTGGGCAATGCCGAGGAGCTCGTTGCGGGACGTTGGTGGGACGGAACCCCGGGTTCGGAAGATGCGACCTCCGTCGAGGCCGGAGGGTTGGCGCGCGTTTCCCTGGAAGAGGACGTCGCCGAAAGCCTGCGAGTGGGGCTGGGCGATACCATCACGTGGGACGTCGGAGGCGTGCCGATCCCGTCCGTCATAACGAGCCTGCGGAGAGTCGACTGGACACGGCTCGAACCCAACTTCTTCGCGATCCTCGAACCCGGTGTGCTGGAATCGGCACCGCAGTCCATCATCCTGGTAGCCAGACTGCCCGATGAAGAGCAAAGGTCGCAGATACAGCGAGATCTCGTCGGGGCCTTTCCCAACGTGTCGGCGCTGGACTTCTCGCGCGTCCAAGAGGCGATCGATTCCGTCCTGTCTCGCGTCCGACAGGCGGTCGCATTCCTTGGAGCCTTCAGCGCTCTCGCGGGAGTGATCGTCCTTCTCGGCGCTCTGGCAACGTCTCGAATGCAGCGCCTACGGGAAGGGGCACTCCTCAAGACGCTAGGAGCACGAAAGAGCCAGGTACTGACAGTCCTGTTCGCCGAGTACCTCGCCTTGGGTTCGATCGCGACGGCCGCGGGGCTGCTTCTCGCAGTCGGAGGATCGGCGATCGTCGTTCCCTGGCTCTTCGAGCTGGAGTACCGGATCGGGTTGAAGTCGCTCACGGTCATCTGGCTCGTGGTCGTGTCGATGACAGTCGTCGTTGGGCTCATGGGTTCGCGAGACCTGCTTCGAAGACCTCCGCTTCCCGTGCTTCGAGACGCTCCGGAATAACCGCCTACGGAGCCAGGAGCCCTTCCGGCAGTCTCAAGGTGCTCTCGTGATGGCACCCGTCGCAGGGGAGCGGATGAGGCGTCCGAAGTCGCCCACGTTTGATCGCGAGCGCCATCTCACACTTCGGGCACAGGCCGGATAGATCGATGAGCGTGAAGTGTTCGCTCAGCCGCCTCCGCGCGAGGAATCCCCCGGTCAGCAGGACTCCGATTGGCCAGATCGCATGGGGAGGCAAGAGTGCCATGACGGGTGCAAGAATCACTGAAGTCCCAAAGATGCGAGCCGCACCGCCGACCCTCCATCCCCGGCTTCGCCGCTTGAGCGTCACCCGAAGGGTCGAGGGGGGAAAGCCGAACAGGACCCCCTCGCCCTCAGCTTCGAGTTCGTCAGGCTCCTCGGTCGTGTCGTTCGACACGCCGTCTAGCCTCGGGACGCGAAGTCACGGAGACGCTCCCCGGCTTCCCGGAGCGTCTCGATCCGCTTGCAGAAGACGAATCGCGCCAGCGAATGTCCCTTTTCTGGGCTGCTGAAGAAGCTCGCGCCCGGTACGGGGGCGACGCCGCCCTGGGCGGTCAGACGCCTGCCGAAGGTCATGGAGTCTTCGTCACTCAGAGCGCTGAAGTCTGCGAGAACGTAGTAAGCACCTTCCGGGTGCCTGCACGCGAATCCTGCGTCCTGGAGTGCGGATACGAGGACATCGCCTCTTTCCCGGTATCCGGCGACCATGTCCGCGTAGTACTCGGGTCCGAGTTCATTCAGCCCGACTGCGCACGCCTCCTGAAGCGGGGCCGGTGCTCCCACCGTGAGAAAGTCGTGGACCTTCCGGATGGCCACGGTCAGGTCGGGCGGGGCGATGATCGTGCCAATGCGCCACCCGGTCACGCTGAAGGTCTTTGACAGGCCCGAGATGGTGATCGTGCGTTCCCGCATCCCCTCGAATGTCGCGAGAGGGATGTGCTCACCCTCGTAATAGATGTGCTCGTAGATCTCGTCGGTCACGGCGATGATGTCGTGCTCGATGCACACGTCGGCCAACGCCTGAAGCTCCTCACGGCTGAACACTCTCCCTGATGGGTTGTTGGGCGTGTTGATCACGATGGCTCTGGTCCTCGGCCCGACGACTTCGTCGAGCATCGCCTTCTCGATCCGGTAGTCGGGCGCTTCGAGCGTCACGAAGACCGGTTTGGCGTCGCAAAGCACCGCGTCGGGGCCGTAGTTCTCGTAAAACGGTTCGAAGACTACGACCTCGTCGCCTGGATCGACGATGGCGAGCATGACCGACGCCATCGCCTCCGTCCCGCCACACGTGATCGTGATCTCTCTCTCGGTGTCGACGTCCATCCCATAGTGCTCACCGTACTTCCGCGCGAGAGCATTGCGCAGGTTGGGCGCACCCCAGGTGATGGCGTACTGGTTCACGTCCCCCCGGATGGCAGCACAGGCGGCTTCTTTCAACAACTCCGGCGCCGGAAAGTCCGGAAAGCCCTGGGCGAGGTTCACCGCGTCATGCTCACGCGCAACGCGCGTCATTTCGCGAATGACCGACTCCGTGAAGGAATGCGTTCGGCGTGCCGTGCGATCGGCCCGTTTCGTCATGAATTCGACAGGGTTGGGGGCGTCTGAGCGAGCGCCATGATGTCCACATCGATGAGTCGAGGCAACGTCTGGCACGAGGCACTTCCTCCTCCTACTCTGAGCGCCTCTGATCCGGCCAACGACCAGCCGTCTCGCACAACTGGAGTCCCCATGAAGTCCGTTCGATACGTGATGGTGATCCTGCTGCTTCTACCGGCTCTCCGGCTCGCGGCCCAGGACCACCCCGACCCCTTCACGGCCCTCCGCGCCCGACAGATCGGACCCGCCGGAATGAGCGGACGCGTATCCGACGTCGAGGTCGTACTCAGTGATCGCAACGTCATCTATGTGGGGGCAGCGACCGGTGGCGTCTTCAAGTCCGTGGATGCCGGCCTGACCTGGGACCCTGTGTTCGACGGAGAGTCGGCACTGGGCGTGGGGCATATCGCCGTATTTCAGCCGAACCCCGACATCGTCTGGGTCGGGACCGGGGAGGGGAATCCGCGTAACAGTGCCGGTGTGGGCCGAGGGCTCTTCAAGTCGATCGACGGGGGCCGAAGCTGGGCGCACATGGGGTTCGCCGACTCGGAGCGAATCCACCGAGTTCTCACGCATCCGTCGGATCCCGATGTGGTCTACGTGGGGGTGATGGGACCTGCCTGGGCGGACGGCCAGGAACGGGGTGTGTACCGGACGACGGATGGGGGAGAGAACTGGGAGCAGGTGCTCTGGCAGAACGAGCGTACGGGTGTCGCAGACATGGTCATGGACCCGGGAAACCCGGACAGGATTCTCGCGGCGATGTGGGAGTTTCGTCGCGAACCCTGGTTCCTAACGTCGGGCGGTCCCGGTTCCGGTCTCTTTCTCACGAACGACGGAGGAGACAGTTGGACCCGGCTGACGGAAGAGGACGGCATGCCTCGGGGCGAGCTCGGCCGAATCGGGGTCGCGTTCGCACCTTCCAACCCGAACGTCGTCTACGCCCTCGTGGAGGCCAGCAGGTCCGCGTTGATTCGCTCGACGGACGGGGGACGCAGCTGGCGCACCGTCAACGACGATGACGGAGCCGTTCCGAGGCCCTTCTACTACGCGGACCTCCGGGTCGACCCCCAAAACGAAAACCGGATCTACTCCCTCCACTCCGCGGTGCAGGTGAGTGAGGACCAGGGCCGCTCATGGAGCACCGTGGTTCCGAGCGCCATCATCCACGGTGATGTGCACGAGCTCTGGATCGATCCGGACGATTCGCGCCGGATGATTCTCGGCGAAGACGGCGGGATCGCGTTCACATATGACCGCGGGGAAGGGTGGCGTTTCGTCGAGAACCTCGCGCTGGCACAGTTCTACCACATCGACGTCGATGACGAGACGCCGTACAACATCTACGGCGGCCTCCAGGACAACGGGTCCTGGTTCGGGCCATCGACGGTTTGGGAGAACAAGGGGATCCTGAACGCGCACTGGACGCGTGTCGGTGGTGGTGACGGCTTCAGCGTCATGCCGGATCGGTCCGACCCGGAGAGGTACGGGTACTCGATGTCGCAGGGCGGGGCCCTGCTGCATTTCGACAAGCGAACCGGCGCACGACGCAGCATCCAGCCCGTACATCCGGACGGCGTCAGACTTCGTTTCAACTGGAACGCGGGACTCGCTTGGGATCGACACGAACCCGGGACGATCTACCTGGGGAGCCAGTTCCTTCACCGGAGCCGCGACCAGGGCCGGAGTTGGGAAGTCCTCTCGCCGGATTTGACGACGAACGATCCGGAGAAGCAGCGGGCCTTCGAGAGTGGTGGGCTCACGGTCGATGCGTCCGGAGCAGAGATGCATACGACCATCATCTCGATCGGCCCGAGCCCCATTGAACCAGATGTCATCTGGATCGGTACCGACGACGGCAATGTGCAGCTCACGCGCGACGGGGGCTCCACCTGGACCAACGTCCGTGACCGAGTGCCCGGCCTGCCCGAGGGTATCTGGATTCCCGACGTGCAGCCGTCGAGGCACGTCGCAGGACGCGCCTATCTGGTCGCGGAAGACCACCGGCGAGGAGACTGGACCCCACATGTGTGGGTCACGGAGAACTACGGCGAGGACTGGCAGTCCATCGCAGCGCCCGAAATCGACGGGTTCGTCCACGCCATCGAGGAAGACCCCGAGAGCGCCGACCTTCTCTTCCTCGGCACCGAGTTTGGATTGCGCGTGAGCCTGAACCGCGGCGAATCGTGGATGAAATTCGAATCGGGCGTTCCGGCGGTGCCCATCCGCGATCTCCTCGTTCACCCTCGAGACGGTGACCTCGTACTGGGCACGCATGGACGCGCGCTCATCGTGGTCGATGATATCCGACCGCTTCGGGAACTCTCGGAGAATTCCAGCATTCACGAAGCCGCCGTGCATGCGTTCGCCCCACCACCGGCCCTCGCAGTGAACGTTGCGGAAGCCATCGGCTACCGCTCGACGGGTCACACGATGCAGCAGGCGGAGACCAGAGACGTCGGTGCGCTGTTGAGTTTCTGGGCCGGACCGGGTGGTTCGACGGACGTCACGGTTACCGACCACCGGGGAGCACTCGTGTGGTCGCGAAGTGTGAGCGCGGACCCGGGTGTGAACCGGATCACGTGGAATCTCCGACCAGGTGGCCGGGCCGACGAGACGCTCCCGCGGCAACTCACGGTCGCCCCGGGCGACTACACCGTCACAGTCTCGCGAGACGGGACAGAGTCCTCGACGGGGCTCCAGGTGCTGTCAGACCCTCGGAATCCGACGTCTGCCGCGGACCATGCAGCGAAGGTGGCCGCGCTCCAGGAGATGCAAGAGGTCACCTCGGCGGTGAACGAAGCCCGGCGGGATCTTCAGAATGCGAAGGACGGAGTCGAGATGGTGCTGTCCACGCTCGACGAAGACGCCTCGGATCTTCGAGAGCAGGGACGCATCCTCGCGGCAAGCCTGACTTCCCTCATGGAGCGCCACTTCACGGGACCCACCTGCCAGGGCATGTGCCGGGGATTCCTGACGATTCAGACCGTTCAGGCACCTATGGGCCGGATTACTGGAGAAACGGGGCCTCCCTCGGAGAATACGAGGACGATGATGCGCCAGGCCCGTGAGGCCGCCGACCTCATTCTTGCCGACATTGCCGCGATCATGGGCAGCGAAGTAGCGGCGTACCGCGACGCGCTTCGCGCGGCGAGAAGACCGATGAGAGACCGCGGTGGAATTGTCGGCCGGATGCGCCGTGAATGTTGGATCGTGAGTTGCGCGATGGCACTCTCGGGCGTCGCCTCGGTGCCGGGTGCGGCTCAGGAGTCCCCGCTGAAGATCTTCATCTCGGTGGACATGGAAGGCATCGGCGGAATCGGCACGGGTGCCATGACCTCAAGTGCGGGGAAGGACTACGCGACAGGCCGCAGGCTAACGACCGACGAAGTCAACGCGGTCGT
>JBDGVT010000183.1:0-15658 GCA_039585495.1 Gemmatimonadota bacterium
GTGATCGGGAGGTCCGTCGCCAAGGGCGATCCCCCCCCAAAACCGGAAGGGTTCTCAGCCAGCTGAGACAGCATGGCGCCGAGTCGGGTTCTCTCACGAGCATCGACACGACCGTCCATGAAGATCCGCTCGAGACGTCGTGACAGCAGATTCGCGGGGTATCGGATCGCGATCTCGGGGTTCTCACGAGCCCACTCGGCCAGATGCTCGGCCTCCTCGCCCGTCACCTTTCCGTCAGCGATCACACCCCGAACCAACCCGACCATTTCCGCCAGGCCCTGCTCGAGTTTTCGCTGAGCCTTGAGGTGGCCAGCTCGACTTGTTGGGGTCAATCCCAACTCCGGCAGTCATCGAGAATCTTGTCCTCGAATTCGTCGGGATCGTCGACGACCTTGTAGAAGTTCTCGAAGAACTTCAGCGAGTCCTCGGCATCATCCTCGTCGTACTGCTCGAATCCGAGGGCGGCGAAGTCGTTGTGCAGTGCGGCTACCTCGTCACGCGTCTCGCGGAAGCGCGCAACGGCCGATTCATACGTCAGTTCGTCGCGGCAGAACCCGCGATATACGCGGCGCGTGACGCGCGAGATGTTCAGGGACTGGTCCACGACCGCGTACCGCGCGTTCACCGTACCCGACATGTCGAAATCGTAGGGGACCGTTAGGAACCGCGCGTCTTCCGTCCGGATCAGCTTGACGTTGTGGAAGTAGACCGGCGACCAGTCGGTGTTGGCGATCATGTAGTTGTACATGGCGACGAGAACGGAAAAATCACCACTGGTGCTCGACGGGTGGAACTGGGTGACGTCCTGGAATGTCGCGCGGCTGCGCTCCGCCATCACCTCTTCGTCTTCGATGAGGAATCCGTGCTTGGTCCTGGTGTCGTACTCGCCGTTGATGTCTTCGTAGGTGACCTCGACCAGCCGCACCCGGAAGCTGTACGGCGTCATCAGGTTCAGAATCCGATACGCCAGATACTCGTCGAAGATGTAGTTCTGGTAGTTGTCCCTACCGTCGTTGCACGGCGTCACCAGCTTCAACTTGTCCTGGCCCTCGAAGACCGTCCCCTCCATCTGCCCAGTGGGGAAGTCGAGCCTGAGAGGCGGGAAATTGCAGTTCCTCTTGTCGAGCCTGAAGTTGCCCCGGACTCGGGTATCGACGGGTCTGACCACCTCGGACCCGTCGAGATCGATAAAGGTGAGGGTCCCCTCGACCTCGGTAGAATCGTCCCGCTCATCGCGTAGCCAGTCGATGTCCGTGCGGAGGGTCATCCGGAGGACGTCGTGCGTCTGAAAGAGCGGCGCGCGCTCTGCTGCCGCAGCCCTCTCTTCGTACTCTTCGGCGGTTGGAAACGGAACGATCTGGGCGGTTCCAATGGAGGGCGCGACGCAAAAGACGAAGAGCGCGAGCGCTGTGGGGCGGGGGTGCATGACAATCCTCACTGCCGTGGGTCTCCAAAACAGTACGGGGCGCAGCGCCTTCTTGTCCAGTTGCTCCTTGCTCCGCCCCCCCGGGAGGCCTCATCATGAGCATGAAGGTGCCCCGCTGGCTGCCGAACCCCTCTCTGAACGCCCATGACCTTTCCAGACTCGAGCAAGTCCTCCGCCAAAGGGCTGGGTCGTGTGGCCATCTACTACGTGCTCTTCGGAGTCGGCCTCTGGCTCGCCGTGGAGAACATCCCGGCGGTTCGCGACGCCATGTCGGGTGGGCTCGGTGCCTCCCTTGGAGTTGACGACGCTTTTGGACTGGATAGTCAGCCCTCCGTAGCGACGCCCCTCTCGTTCAATGTATGGGCGAACGCCATTCTCGCTTCTTTTTCCATGCTCGGTGCGCTCGCGATCATGGTGCCGGTCACCTGGGTCTACATGGTGACCCGACGGCACCGCGGCTACGAAGAGTCCGTCGTGCATACGCTCTTCATCCTACCTGTCGCTGTGACGGGTATCGTGATGATCGTGAAGAGCAACATTGCGTTGGCCTTCTCCCTGGCCGGAATCGTGGCCGCCGTTCGCTTTCGCACGACGCTCGAGGATACAAAGGACGCCGTATACGTCTTTCTGGCCATCGGGGTGGGTGTCGCCTGCGGCGTGCAGGAGCTCGGGATCGCACTCGTGCTCTCAGTCATTTTCAACGGGGTGATCCTCACACTTTGGAAGACCCGCTTCGGGAACATCTATGCCGATCAGCACACGCGATCCGGCCCCATAGGACTTGGGGACGTGCTCGCGGGTCCGGGATCTGCTGCGACCGCATTGCGTGTGGGCGACCCGGCGGTACTTGAAGCTGCTGACCCCGGAGACCTTGCCGACATCGCGGAGCGTGCCGTTCGGATGGAGCGCCACATCATCGAGGAGCGCTCCAAGAAGAAGCTCAAGCGTGCCAACGCGTTGATCATGGTGCACGCCAAGGCGGCTGGTGGTGCCCAGGCCTACGTCGATCAACTGCTGGAGGAAATGGCGGTTCGTTGGAAGCTGGCCGAGATAGGCCCGGGTCCAGACGGTGTGTTACTCGAATACCTGGCGAGGCTCGACGCTACCCAGGGAGCCGTCATGGACCGTCTGCGGAATGCTCCGGATGGAGTGATCACCGCGGCGGAACTGAGGTCGCTCAAGGGACTGAAGCCGCGCGCGTGAGGTGTCCGCAGCTCATCCATCCTGTTTTGCTTGGCCGTCCCAGTGACAGGGCTAGCTCAGGAGGTCGACACGGTCGGCGGGCGGCCCTTGCTCTACCGCTACGACTTCGAACGCCGTGCCGAGCGGTTCGATCTTCCGGGCCGCCTCGACGAGATTTCCGGGCTTGCCTTCACACCGGACGGGAGACTCTTCGGTCATGATGATGAGCGTGGGCGCGTCCATCACATCAGTACGGTTGATGGCGATGTCGGGAAGCGTTTCAAGCTGGGCGAGGATCTCATCCGGGATGATTTCGAGGGCATCGCGATCGTGGCCGATCGGTTCTTCCTCGTCTCGAGCAGGGCCCAGATCTATGAGTTTCGTGAGGTCGAGGACCGTGGCTCTTCGCCCTTTGTGGTTTCCGATACTGATCTCGGACGCCATTGCGAGGTCGAGGGGCTCGACTTCGACCCCGTCGACGACGCGCTTCTCCTCGCGTGCAAGGAGTCGGCTCCCGATGACGGCTTCATCGTGGTGCACCGTCTGCCGATGAACCCTCTCCTGGATGCTCCATTGCCACTCCGCATCGACAAGCGTCAATTGCGTGCTCTCGATCTCGATAACGACTTCGATCCGTCGGCGATCGCCGTGAGCTCGACCGGAGAAATACTGTTGTTGGCGGGTCGCCAGGAGTCCCTCATTCAAGTCGACCGGTCTGGGCGCGTGCTCGCCGGCATCGAACTGCCGAAGAGACGGCATCCTCAGCCCGAGGGTCTGGCGTTTGGACCGGACGGCACGCTCTACATCGCGGACGAGAAGAACGGACGCGCGGCGCGCGTCACCGCGTATCGGCAACGGAGTGAAGGAGGCGGGGGGTGATTCGCCGACTCAATCTTCCGGTCCAGAATCAGGCCACGTTCACCGACCTCACCGAACGCCGCCGGATCCTGGGCATGCTTCCGACGAAGCCGACGTACCAGCTGTTGCGCGAGACGTTCTTCGATACTCAGGATGGTGCGCTACGGGATCGGGCGATGACGCTCAGACTCCGCTCGGAGGCAAGGGGGAGGGACGTCCTCGAGCTCACGGTGAAGGAGGCCGTGAACCTCCAGGGAGTGGTCGAGGAGACGTCGCTCGAAACGCCGGTGGTCGGGGGCGGCTTTTACGCCACGCTCAAGGATTCCTCCGAGGTCGCCAGCCGGGTCAAGGAGATCGTCGAACCCGAGGCGTTGCGCCCGCTCATGGCTCTGGACATCGATCGGGAGATTCGGGATCTGAGGCCGGGGCTTCTGGGCCGTCCGACCCACCGAGTCGCCTTCGACGAGGTCGTCGCGCACGTGCCTGGTGGATCGCGTACCCTGCAGGAGGTTACGGTCACTGAACTGGCTCGGGGCAAGGTCAACCTGGAGGCGCTCGGTAGTCGCCTCCGATCCGAGTATCAGATCGAGAGCGACGGAAAGGACACGATGGAACGCGTGCGG
Organism: Gemmatimonadota bacterium; assembly: GCA_039585495.1. Lineage (GTDB taxonomy): Bacteria > Gemmatimonadota > Gemmatimonadetes > Longimicrobiales > Gaopeijiaceae > UBA2589. The sequence continues at coordinate 4,090 of JBDGVT010000183.1, forward strand.
GCTGCGCTCGTCCCAGCGAAAGGAGCTCCACGGCCAGAGATTCCGCACGATGTACGAGTCGCGCTCATGATCTTCCACGAATGGAGCGTGGCTCTCGTCGAAGCACCTCAGGGGTTTGCTCTGCCGACGGCCCGAGGCTCGGGTGAAGAGATCGCCCGCGAGTACCTGGGGGAGATTACCGGGGTGGATGATTCGGTCGGACTGGACCTCGATCTGGTCGGGTTCGCGACAGCACGCCGGGGTGGTTCCGACCTCGAAGTGTGGATGCACGAGGGTCGCGGGCAGGGTCGCGTCGAGGGCCTCGTCTGGCTTCCGCTCACCGAGCTCATGGAGCGCCTCGGTGGGCCTCGACTGCGAGACCCCGGCTTGATCGCCACACTCCTGATGTTCGTCCGTTCCGAGACCGGCCAGCGTCTCCTTCGGGAGGCACCGTTGGCCCGAGGTGCTCCTCGCAGCCTCCCCATCGGGACTCGGCCGAAGGGAAAGGCAGGCTCTAGCGCCGACGATTTCCTCCACCTCGAACTGAGTATCCTGGACTTCAACCAGAGAGTCCTCGAGTTGGCCGAAGACCGCACCGTACCCTTGCTCGAGCGGTTCCGCTTTCTCTCCATCTTCTCGAGCAACATGGACGAGTTCTTCGTTGTTCGGGTCGGTCGACTCAAGGAGGAAGTAAGCAGGGGGCCGTCCGGTGGCGAGGAAGACATGTCGGCCGAGCTTCTCCTCGATATCGTAGCGGTGCGAGCGCGGGCGCTTTCGGCCAGGCAATACAAGAACCTCCACCAGATGCTCCTTCCGGAGCTTGCTGAACACGGTCCACGGGTCGTCTCGTGGACGGAGATGAACCCGACGCAACAGGCTGCACTGACACAGCGATTCACGGCCGAGGTCTTCCCGTTGTTGACCCCGCTGTCGATGGCTGCTGGGCCGGGGCGGAGCTTCCCCCGGATGGTGAGCCTCGGCCTCGCTCTTGCCGCCGTCCTGAGGCGCAACGGCGAGGAGCGATCCGAGTACGGCTATGTCCCGGTGCCCGCACACCTCGATCGCTTTCTTCCGGTGCCCGACTCCGACAACGTGATCCCCGTCGAGGCCGTCATCGGTGCGAACGCGCTTCAGCTCTTTCCTACCGCCAGGATCGACGCCGTCTACACGTTTCGAGCGAGCAGGCTCGGCGACGTGGAGATCGACGAGGATTCGTCCGGGGATCTGCTGGCCGCGGTGGCGGATGAGGTCGAAGCGCGTCCCTTCAAGCCGGTCATCCGCCTCGAGGTCGAGGCAGCGATGCCGCGGGAGGTGAGAGCCTACCTGCTGAAGGAGTTACGGGCGGAGCAGCCCGCGGACGGCGCGACGCTGACCAGGTCGGACATTTTCGAGGCAGCACAGTTCATTGACCTACGGGCGGTCTCTGAGCTGTGTGACCTGCCGGTGAAGGGAGGGCTTTATGCGCCACACGAGGCGACACGGCCGCTCGACGATGAGCGTTCGATCTTCGATATCCTCACGGAAGGAGACGTGCTCTGCCACCACCCTTTCCACGACTTCGAGAGCACGGTGGGACGGTTCCTGCGTGATGCCGCCTCGGACCCGGACGTCGTTTCCATCAAGCTCACGCTCTATCGCACAGGGAAGCGGTCGCCGGTCATGGATGCGTTGCTCGCGGCGCTTGCCGAGGGGAAGGACGTGTCGGTCTTCGTCGAGTTGAAGGCTCGATTCGATGAGGAGAGCAACATCGAGTGGACCCACCGTCTCCGCGCGGCTGGTGCGAGCGTGGTGTATGGTGTCGTCGGCTACAAGACCCACGCGAAGACGGCCCTGGTCGTACGTCGTGAGAAGGACGGTGTTCGGCGATACGTGCACATCGGGACCGGCAACTACAACCGATCTCGGCGCCGACCTGAACGAGTTCTTCAACGAGCTGACGGGTGGGGCGGGGCCGCCGAAGAAGGGGTTCCGGCGGCTACTGGTCGCCCCAAACTCCCTCGGGCAGGGCATGGTCGATTTGATCAAACGCGAGGTGGAGCACGCGAAGGCCGGTCGGGCCGCCCGGGTCCAGGTCAAGATCAACGGCCTGGCCGATCGCAAGATGGTGAAGGCGCTCTACAAGGCCTCCCAGAAGGGCGTGGAAGTCGACCTCATCGTCCGCTCGATCTGCACGCTCCGTCCTGGTATCGCTGGCCTGTCCGAGGGGATACGCGTGCGAAGCATTCTCGGCAGATTCCTGGAGCACTCGAGGATCTTCTACTTCGAGAATGCGGGACAGAGTGAGTACTACATCGGATCCGCCGACTGGCGTGCGCGTAATCTCCGCCGCCGCGTCGAGGTGGTGACACCCGTGGACGATCCGGCGGCGCGTGCGGAGCTTCGGACCGTGCTCGACACCCAGCTCGCCGACCCACGAGCCTGGGTGTTGAGACCCGATGGTGTATTCGAGCGTGCGCCCAGCTAGAGCCAGGCTTCAACGGATCGTGCGTACGCTCGCGATCGCCATCGCATTTTTGGTCGGAAGTGGTGCGGGGGGAGGTGCACAGGTCGTTCCGCCGCCTCCACCCGGCACGGACTTCGTGACCGTGATTGCAGGTGAGGACTATGAGGCGAGCGGTTTCTACCGCTTGTTCGCGGGAGCAGGGTACCGAGACCTGTGGACCACGCCGATCCGGGTACCGGTGGCAGACCTCGCTGCGCTCGGTGGTGGCCTGACCGCGCGGCGCGTGGGCGGAGGAATGACCACACGCACACTCCACCTCGATGGCGAAGACGGGCGGCGATACGTGCTGCGGTCCGTCGACAAGGTGCCTGCGGATCTCATCGGTGAACTCGTAGGTACCCCTCTCGAGGAGGTCCTCCAGGACCAGATGAGTTCGTTCCATCCCTCCGGGGCCGTAGTCGTGGCACGATTGCTCGAGGCCGTCGACGTGCTGCACGTGACGCCGACACTGGTCGTCGTCCCGGACGACCCACGCCTCGGCGAGTTCCGAGAGGACTTCGCTGGGATGTTGGCGCTTTTCGAGGAGCGTCCCGACGACGGCCCAGGTGGAACGGCTGGCTTCGCAGGTGCGCGCCAGGTCGTTCAGACGGATCGACTCTTCGAAATCATGGAGGAGCAGGCCGGCCAACGGATCCAGACTACGGAGTTCCTCCGCTCACGACTCGTGGACCTGTTGGTGGGAGATCGCGACCGCAGTATGAACAACCACCTTTGGGCCGGTATCGATCAGCCCGATGGCGGAACCCTCTGGCGACCGATTCCCAGGGATCGTGATCAGGCCTTCGTCCAGTTCGACGGGGTCCTGAAAAAACTCGCCCGGTACTACGATCGGCGGCTCGTGGCTTTCGGGTCCGACTATCCGAACGTGTTCGGCCTGACACGGAACGCGTGGGACATCGATCGCACGTTCCTCGTGAGTTTGAGTCGGGCGGAGTGGGATGCGACGGTGGCCCATGTGCAGGCGCGACTCGACGATGACGTGATCGACGAAGCCGTGCGCCGTATGCCGAGCGCGCATCACGCGGTGATCGGCGAGCGCCTCGCCGAGCAGATCCGAGCGCGTCGGGACGAACTGCAACAGGCGTCCGAGGAGCTATATCGGGTGGTCTTCGAAAGCGCCGATGTCCACCTGACCGATCAGGATGAGGTGGTTACGGTCCGCCGCATCGGAGACGGGTCCCTCGAGGTGCTCTCGGAGATGGACGGTGAGACGACGTTCCAGCGTACGTTTGCTCCGGATGAGACCAGGGAGGTCCGCCTGTACCTTCACGGCGGAGACGACGTCGGACAGATCGTCGGCGGAGGACCTGAGGACATCCAATTGCGGATGATCGGCGGGGGAGGCCGCGACGACTTCATCGATGCATCGGGTACGCGGGGCGTCGCGAATCTGATCTACGACGGAGGCGACGGTACCACGATCTCCGCCGGTCGGGGGACGAGGGTGCACGACGAGACTCCGCAGCGAAAGTACTCCTGGGGTGAGGCGGAGGGCGTCCTCGACTGGGGCACGTTGACTGTTCCGGAGCCTCGCTTCGGATATGACGAGGACCGAGGGCTGGTGCTCGTCGCCGGAGTCAAGTTCCGCAGATACGGTTTTCTCAAGGATCCCTACTCACGACGCCTGCAGGTCCGGGCGGGCTACGCCTTCGGAAGTCGACAGCCGATCGTCGACTACCGCCACTTCTTCAGGGATTCGTTCCTCGGTACCGACGTGTTGCTGAGGGCCCGGTGGTCGGGCCTGGAGGTCATGAACTACTACGGTCTCGGCAACGAAAGCACCGAGGCGGCAACGACAACCTTCCAAAAAGCGCGATATCAGTCGCTGGTCCTTTCGGCGGGATTCAGCCTCGGCAACGGTGAGACACGAACCCTCACCCTCGCCCCCGTCCTCGAGGTCAGCCGGAGCGACACGACGACGACGGAGTCGTTCGTGGGCATGACCCGCCCTTACGGATCGGGCGGTTTCGAGAAGGTAGGGATGCAGGTCGACTTCCTCCTCGACGGCAGGGATGTCACCGGGGCACCGTCTCGGGGCTACTTGGTGGAAGGCGGCGGGCGCCTCTTCCCGCGCATCATCGATGTCGAGGAGGTTTACGGCGAGGTTCACGCCACGGCTTCGGGATACCTGTCGCCCTCCGGGGGCAACCCGACTCTGGCGGTGCGCGTGGGTGGGAAGCGGCTCTGGGGCACGTATCCATTCAGCGACGCAGCGTTCCTGGGTGGCAGTGGCTCGGTCCGCGGAGTACGGGAGCAGAGGTACGCGGGGGACGCATCGGCCTTTGGAAGCGCCGAGCTCCGCGTGAAGGTGGCGCGCCTGTGGCTCTGGTTCCCGTCCGACGTCGGAGTGTTCGCGCTCGGTGACATGGGGCGCGTCTTCCTGGCTGGCGAGGAGTCGGACACGTGGCATCGGGCGTTCGGCGGTGGCATCTGGGTCGCGCCGATCCGCCGAACCGGCACCATTCAATTGTCCGCGGCCAAGACAACCGCGGGGGAGATGCGGATTTACGCTGGCCTGGGTTTCGCCTTCTAACCCTCGACGTCCACCAGATCGGCGAGGAAGCCTCTGAACGCCTCCTGAGCCCGGACCGGTGGCCCGCCGTCTTTCAGGTACGGGTTCGTGCCGTCCTCTTCGACCGATCGAGCTTTCATATTGTCCGCCAATTGGATGTCGATCAGGGACGGGGATCGCAACCTCGACGCGGCTCGACAGGTTTCGCTTCATCCAATCAGCCGATGCCAGGTACATCCGCTCCTCTCCTCCATGGTGGAACGCGTAGATGCGGGGGTGTTCGAGGTAGCGGTCGATGATGCTGCGAACCTCGATGCTCTCACTCTGGTTCGGCACACCCTGAATCAGGCGGCAGATGCCCCGCACGATGATCTTGATCGGGACGCCCGCCACCGAGGCGTCGTAGAGCCGCCGAATGATCTTGGAGTCCTCCAGCGAGTTCATCTTGAGGGTCATGCCCGAGGGCTGTCCGGCCTCGGCGGCTTTCGCCTCCGCCTTTATGAGCCGATTGAATCCCTTCCGCAGAGTGAAGGGAGCCACAAGGAGATGCTTCGTCTCGGGCTCCTCGATGTCGCCGGCAAGGAAACGGAAGACCTGGTCCAGATCGTCTGTGATCCTCGGATCCGCGGTGAAGATCCCGTGATCGGTGTAGATCCCCGCGGTCTTCTCGTTGAAGTTCCCGGTGCCGACGTAGCCATATCGAACGATGGCGTCGCCCTCCCGTCGGGATATCAAGGAGATCTTCGCGTGGACCTTGATGCCCTGGATGGAATAGAGGGTGCGAACCCCCGCCGCTTCCAGCCGGTCCGCCCAATAGAGGTTCGACTCCTCATCGAACCTTGCCTGGACCTCCATGAAGACCGTGACCTTCTTCCCGTTCTTCGCGGCCTTGATGAGCGTCGTCAGGACGTCGGATTCCTTGGCCACCCGGTAGACGGTCAGGCACAGCTCCTCCACATCGGGGTCTTCGGCGGCTTCGTCCAGGAAGCGGACGAAATGGCTGAAGGACTGATAGGGCGTATGAAAGATCTGGTCCCCCTTCTTCAGAAGGGCCAGAATCGAATCGGCGCTCCCGAGCTGCGGATGAGGCAACGGGGGCCACTTCGGATACGCCAGGTCCTCCCGGGCGAAACGGGGGAAGCCCATGTAATCACTTAGGTTGTGATACCGCGCCCCGAGCACCAGATCCTCGTCCTCGAGGCCGAGCTCGTGCTGGAGTCGGTGGATCAGCACGTAGGGTGCTCTCATGTCGTACAGGAAGCGACTCGGTACTCCCGTCTCTCGCCTGCCGAGGCTCTTCCGGATGGCGTCGACGAGGTCCCCGGTAAATTCGTCCTCGACGTGCAGCTCGGCGTCGCGCGAGAGCTTGACGGCGTAGGTGCGCCCGACGTCGTGCTCCGGAAAGATCTCGTCGAGGTTGTATCGAATGAGGTCGTCCAGGAACATGACCTCGTGCTGGTCCCCTCTGGCAGGCAGCGTAATGAAGCGCGACACCTCTCTCGCGGGGACCTCGATGAGCTGGTATGAAGGCGTCCACGAATCGTAGGTCTCCCGCTCCCGCTCCCACAGTTCGACAACCAGGTAGACCTCGTTGTTCTCTAGGAAGGGGGGGCCTTCCGCGCTGTCCAGGGGGGCTGGATGAATGAACTGGGCCACTGATTCCCGGAACGTCAGCCTCAGAAATCCGTCGTGGGACGGATCCACCGTCTCGTCGTTGACCCGAACAATGCCTTCCGCGGCCAACTCGTCCATGAGTCCGCCGAGGATGCCCCCGTAGCGCTCCTGCTGTGCCAGTACGATCCGATGGATGTCATGGAGTAGCCTGTGAGGGTCGATTCCCAGCTTCGATTTGTCGCCTCGGCCCAGGCGGAGGAGGCTTCGCAGCGAAGCGACCCGAACACGGAAATATTCGTCGAGATTCGACGAGAAGATCCCGCAGAAGAAGAGACGTTCGAAGAGCGGAACGTTCGGATCGGCGGCTTCTTGAAGGACCCGATCGCTGAACGCGAGCCAGGCGGTCTCGCGGTCGATCGTGGTATATGGGGACTTACCTTTAGACACGGGCGACGTCCATTCGCGGATTGAATCGAAGGAGGCGAGCCCAAGGTACATGGCGGGCCGAGGCCGCACAGGGGTTCGTGCCCCTGTGACTACGCCTGGTTGGTTCGCTCAACGCTCGGGACGTCCATGCCGAGTTCGCCGAACTGCCCGATCGTCTTCTCGAGCTCGGGGCGGGCCCCGAGCTTCTCGAAAACCACGTGCGCTTGCTGTAACTCCGCCAGAGACCCTTCACGATCGCCGATCTCAGCGAGTCGGCCCGCGAGTTGGCGCCTCAGGCGCGCGGCTTCATGCGTTAGCGGGATCGACTCCAGGGCCTCCGCTCCCCTTCTCAACGACTTGGCCCCCACCTTCGCATCACCCTGGAGCCAGGAGAGGACCGCGTCGCAGGCATCTGCGCAGGCCCTACCCAATGGATGCCCCACGCGATCGGCTTCTCGGCGCATGCGGGCCCCCGCCGCCGTCGCCTTCGGGAGATCTCTTGCATGAATTGAGGCTTCGGCGATGATCGGAAGAATGTGGTGGATCGCCCAGACGACGTAGCCCGACCGGTCCGCAATCTCGAGTCCAGCCTCTGCGACCCTCACCGCTTCCACCCATTCTCCGCTGGCGAGATGGAATGCAGCGCGCCCGATGTGTGCCGGGACAACGGTGTGCAGGTCGATGATCGAGCCGCCGGCTTGGCCTCGCTCGGCACCCGAGACGGCCCACGCCTCCATTGTAAGCTTATCCGCGACCGCGAGTTCGCCTCGGCCGAGGTGCATGAGCGACACCCAGACCAGCAGCCGCGGGAGGACCATCTTCTGATCCGTCGCACGTGCCAACTCGATGGAACGTTCCCCGAGCTCTATTCCCTCGACCCAATCGCCTCTCGCATACGCGAGCTCGACCGCAAGCTCGTTGGTCTCGAGGTGAAGGAGGGGCGAACCGATCTCGTCTGCCAGCCGACGGACCTCGACGATCCGGTGCTCCATGGCGGACGTATTCCCCATGAGTCCCTCCATCGCGCCCATCGCCCACTGGCACCAGAACTCGACGCCCCGATCGCCGCTCTGACGGGCCAGGCTCAACGCCTTTTCGGCGTGGGACCTCACCTCCTCGAAGTGCCCCGGCCAGATGTTGAGCCAGAGGGCGGCGTTGTGCACGCGACCGAGGAGTGCCGGTTGTCCGAGCTCTGTCGCGAGGAAGAGACTCTCCTTGATCACATCTGCGGCTTCCTCGGCGGCCCCGATCGACTGGTAGCAATAACCGCGCGCGATCTGAGAGCGGATCACCAGAGGGAGGTCGGCGACGTCGCCTGCGGACTCGGTGGCCGCTTCGAAGGCCTCGATCGCTTCCTCGAGGGCGCCTCCCGCCACGTACGTGAGCCCGAGTTGTCGCTGTATCGAGGCGATCCTCCCCGAGTCCTGGATCGCGTGAGCCAGTGCAAGCAGTCTGCGCCATAGCGCCACACTCGCCTGGGTCTCGCCGAGGCGGCGTCGTGACCGAGCGAGGCCCGACAGTACCCTCTCCAGTGGGACGGTCTCGAGAATTCGCTCGAGCGGCTCACCAGGAAGGGATGCGTCGATGCGATCTAACGCTTCACGGAAATAGTCCCGCGCTTCGCGGTTGGCCTGACGAGCCAGCGCTGCGCTCCCGGCGATTTCCAGGTAGTGGATCGACTTGGTTCCACCCACTCCAGGGCGGGCTCGACCGAAATGATACGCGAGTTCGTCTGCATGCTCGACCGCCGATTCGCCGTAGTAGGCTTCTAGAGACTCGGCGAGCCGCGCATGGAAGTCGCGACGGGCCGACAGGGCGAGTTCCGTACGCAGCGTCTCGCGAATGAGCGGATGACGGAACGAGTAGACCAGGGTCCAACGATCTTCGGATTCCACGAGTATCTGGTTGCGCACGAGCTCGTCGAGCGTCTGCGCTAGCGCAGCATCGTCCATCTCCGAGATGTGGCGCGCGACCTCATAGCTGATGGGTCGCCCTGCGACTGCCAGCGAACGTGCGAGGCTGACCGCGCGGTCGCTGAACATCCCCATCCAGACGAGAACCGTATCTCGAACCGAGCGGGGAAGCTGGATCGCATCGAGTGCGTCCCACGTCCAACCCGCCCCCTCACGGCGAACCGCTCCGCTCTCGATGAGACCGCGCAAGGTACCGGTCATGAAGAACGGGTTGCCTTGAGACCAGGCGTGTACCGTGCGCGTGAGGTCTGCCACGTCCTCGTCTCCGAGATCGAGCGCCTCACGGATAAACGCTTCGGAGCCGGCCTCGGCGAGGGGCCCGACTTCAAGGACGACACTGCCCCCCGATCCGACGAGCGATTGCTCGATTTCGCGCAGCGTTTGTTCACGCTCCGCCTCTGCTCCCGTGTACTCTGCCAGAATGACGATCGGTTCAGTGCGCGTCTGCCGCGCTACGAAGCGGAAGAGCTCCAGAGACGAGCGGTCCGCGAAGTCGAGGTCTTCGAGAATGAGTAGAAGCGGGCGGTACGAGGCCAGCCGCGCCAAAGCGTTGGCGAATTGCCAGTACAGACGGGTCTGGGCTTCGCCCGGCAGGCCGCGTCCCTCCTCGATCATCCTGGGAGCAGGCCCCAGCGCGGGGAAGAGCGAGCAAAGGGCCGCGGCATCACCCGGCGTGAGAAGCGCCAGTGTCGATTCGTCCAGCCCTCCGAGGACCGGCATGAGCGCATCGGAGAATGGCGCGTAGGGCACGAGCCGCTCGGAAGGATGAGCTTGGCCGGTGAGGACGGTCCATCCGCCAGAACGGGCGTACTCTGCGGCTTCCTGAGACAATCGTGTCTTTCCGACTCCGCGCGCGCCCCTGAGGAACACCGTCGAGCCATGCCCGGACTCCGCAGCGTCGAGCACCCCCCGCAGTTGCTCCACCTCCCGATGCCGGCCAACCAGCGAGATCCTCCCCGAAAGCGTTCCCACCGCTCGCGCAGGGTAGGGTGGGCGTTGCGAGAGCACAGTGAGCCGCTCCAGCAAAGCGTGAGGGAGGGCCGGTACATTCGGCGAGGTAGGAGTCTCGGATGCGGCCTCGTTGTCGGCCGGAGTCGCGAGCCCCTCGACGGCCAGAGAGTACGTCGGCACCGCGTCTTGGATGTTCTTCAAACGGACCGTGCCGCTCGGGACGACGGCAAGCTGTGGGTGTCGCCTGATGTCGTCGTAGACCTTGCTGGAGATGGTCACGCCACCCGGCACACAGATCGATTCCAAGCGCGCGGCGATATTGACCGCATCGCCGTAGGCGCCCTGGACGTCGTACGCGATATCGCCCACGTGAAGGCCGATTCGAAGGGCTGGATCTCCCCCGAGGCTCTTTTGTATGTCGACCGCGGCTTCGACGGCCTGGACGGAACTGTTGAAGATGCTGAGGCTGCCGTCCCCGAAGTACTGCAGCACGTCTCCGTTACGTCCGGCAACGCTGTCTTCCAGAGCGCTCCGATGCCGCTGTCTCGATCTGAGCGCGGCGGCTTCGTCCGTCTGCATCAATGCCGTGTAGCCGGCCATGTCCGTGAACATGACAGCAGCGAGGTGGCGACTCAGTTCTTCTGGCAAGGCCGTCCTCACTCCAAGGGGTCGCGACCAAGATGCGGAGGCCGTGGCGAACCGAGCAAGAGCACCGGCCCTTGCTCGCATGGGAGTACCGCGCGGTACCTGCCACTCGCTTTGCGCTATATCTTGTCGCCCGAGGCTTTGCCTCCACTGCGCCTGTAGCTCAGCTGGATAGAGCATCGGCCTTCTAAGCCGAATGTCGTAGGTTCGAGTCCTACCAGGCGCGTTGCCTGCCAGGATTGCCCCGCTTGAGGTCACGGCCTCAGGCGGGGTTTTTCATTGTCCCTGAGCCGGACCTCACGGAGTCGAGCGAGGCCCTGCTCATCGAGGGTGTGCGGCTATCCGACGACAGCCGCGCTGGAGACATTCCGAGGCGCACCCAAAACGGGTTTACCACCCTCATGCCTTTCACTAGTTTTTTTCGCTCGGCCGGAAACGGTCGAACCAGACGTTCGAGCTCACACGTCGAGTGTGATCCCGAGGGTCGAGATGGTGGGCGTAGCTCAGTTGGTTAGAGCGCCGGATTGTGGTTCCGGAGGTCGCCGGTTCAATTCCGGTCGTCCACCCTCGAAACCGCTTAGCGAGCGGGTGCCGGACTGACCCCCGCTGCGTTTTGCTCGAAATGGAGTTCCCACCTGCCGCTCCTGCGGCGCGACGAACACTCCTAAAGAGCAGACCAAGCTGATTGAAAACTGAGGTTTTGAGTGTATTGAGCGGGCCTACATCGGCAGGCACTACGTCCTGTCGGGTCCAGCCTTCGGGCTGGGTAGGTCAAACACAACGTAGATTCCGAATGCTCGATCAGTACACAGTACAGGTCGCGTTCGATTTTCAGAGCTATTTATCAAGCTATTTCTCAACGGAGAGTTTGATCCTGGCTCAGGACGAACGCTGGCGGCGTGCTTAACACATGCAAGTCGAACGAGGGCCCAGAGCTTGCTCTGGAGACCCGAGTGGCGAACGGGT
>JBDGVT010000184.1:0-6061 GCA_039585495.1 Gemmatimonadota bacterium
GTCGGAGAACCCGAGCCTGAGTCCCAGCTCAGCCTCCGGCTCCACATGATTCTCGACTAGATCCTCTAGCCCGAGATTCTGACCACCGCCTTCGAAATACCGAGCGCCGTCCCAGTCCAGGAAGTGCGAGTAGAACGGCGTTCCGTCTCCTTGCTCCCATCCGACTCTGACATCCTCGAGGATCGCCTCAAGAAGAGCTGGGTCATCCAACGGCGCGTCGGCCACCTCGACTTCGGATGCGGCACAACCCGAGACGAAGAGGACAAGGAGCAGAGCCACGATTCGATCTCTCAGCATTCTACTTCATCCTTCTCGAGGTATGCCTGATAACGTTCAGGGCTCCGAACCGGCCCGACCAGAGCCCGCCTTCACACCACACTTCCTTCGTCTACACGCTCCGCCTCTCGAAGTCCGCGAGCTCACAGGCCGGTTGGGACGGAGTGAGCTTGGCGAACGGAGCCGTAACCCGGTTGTTATCGAACGTGACTCACCGGCCCGGTTCTCCCTTCTGTGTTGGCCCTGAGGTCAGTGTCGCTCACAAGCGAAGCTCGCCTTCGAGAAGTGCGATTGCCTGACCTAGATCCCGAAGGACACGGCCGAGTTCGTAGAAGTAGGGGTTGAAGAAGCCCGCCTTCGTACTGATGATCGCGATGAGATCGGGGTCACGTACGATGGCTTCTAGGGTTCCCGGGGGAGCGGCTACTAGGGCCCGATGCTCGGCGTACGCTGACTCTTCAGCGTAGGGCGAGTTTTCGGCGGCTGCCCATGCTGCCAGGCCCGGTATTCGAGCGAGCGCAAGCCTCGCCTCCCCATTGAGTTCGGTCAGGAGTTGGCCAAGCTCCGCCGCGTCACCCTGCGTCGCTTGATATGCAGCCAAGCTGGACCGGAGTTCTCGGTTCCGAATCAGGCGCAGGCTTCCCGAACTCACTGCTGCGTTGAGTTCACCGACGGCCAGTTCGGTGGTGTATGAGCGGTAGAGAGGCAGTCGCACGTGCGGCACGAGGGAGTCTGAGGGGATTGCCGCGATGTCAGCCGGGGTCATCTGCAGGAGAGACTCAAGTCGGAACCTGGCGGTATCAATATCCCGCAGCTGCTGCTCGACCGCCGCCCTATTCGACGACAACTCGGCATGCAATGCGGTGAGGAGATCCAGTTCGGCCGCTCGATCCGACCGATCCGACCACCACGCCTCGCCCAAGAGCGCGAATAGAATGCTGACGACGATGACGACACCTTCAGCCAGGAGTCTCCACCAGGTTCCACGTCTGGATTCCAGCGCTCTACCCTCACTCATGGTGTCCGCAGTAAACAGGCTGACCCGAATACTACGAGGGCTTGGTCATGTTCGATATCGTTCCAGGGACTCCGAACCGGCTGGCCACTCCGTCTAGTTACGCCCGGTTCAGATCTAGGGCCACACCGCTGACCGACGCTTAGGCGCTCCCCGCGGGCCGGTTGGGCCGAGGGGCGCCCCCTGCGCCCCGAGCCGGAGTCCCAGTGTTATAGGTTGCCGCGGCCCGCCCGGAATAGAACCGTCTCTCCGGCGGAGATCCTCTTCCAAGTGCCGCAGATGTCCACCTGCCCGGTCAGGACAGGCCGAAATGGGTTGGCCTCCCGCGGGCCAAGGATCCCAAGGCTGACATCTGCAAGGCTATGCCTTGGTTCCTCCTGCGGTATCGAAGCTCCGAGTCCGGAACCCGTTCCATGATCAGCCCGCTCACCCGGACGATATCCATCACGAAGCCCGTCACGAATCCGCTCCCGTCACGTTGGAAGCGGATCTGCGTCCAGCCGCGGCCGCCGCTGAACAGGTCGGCCTCCGACGTCGCCATCATGGGGCGCATCCAACCCTCGGGCCCGACTCTCAGGTGGTCCTCCTCGACCCGCACCAGGAACACCACGTCTAGTTCGGTAGCGAAATAGTCACCGGACGATTCGGCGAGTTCCGCGGCGGACAGCTCCCGTGGCTCCCCTGACGGCGGGGGGTGCATCATGCTGTAGGGAACAGAGGGCGGGGGCTCCTCGGTGCCGCAGGGCGACGATAGGGCTAATATCTCCAGGTACGCCGGTCACTACTTCCTGCGCGATACTGGCGATGGCCAAGACAGCTAGGACCGTCAGGATCGCTGCGCAGACGCGCTTCCAGAGCGTCTTCCGCTAGGCGCGAGCAGCCGCAGGTAAGGCGCGCGCCGATCGGTCCTCGCTAGACCCGCTCGTTCTCCGCCGCGCTCCGTAGCGAGAGCGTGGATTCGGCGTTATCGGACGTGCGCTCGGTCGTTCAAGCCCCCTGCATACGACTGCCAAGCCGCGTGAAGGATGATCCGGCCTCCGACCGTGTCTCGGGGGGCTCCCGAGTAGCACCGGAGGCGCCTGTGCGCATCTGCCCACATGGCGCCTACGTCCGACCGAACGGTGGCCACATCCGATCCAGGATCGGATGCCCGTCGATGAGGTGATGGCGGAGCACGGCCGAGACATGGGCGGCGATCAGTGCGACGAGCACCACCACCGAGAACTGGTGCACGACCAGCGCGATGGCGGCGACCCGCGGCGCGTACGGCATCAGCGGCGGAACGCCGAGCGCGTCGAGGATCTCGATGGGATACGCGTCCCCGACGGTGCGGACGTACCCGCTGACCACCATCACCAGGAGCAGCAGATACAGTGCGACATGCGTCGCCGTTGCGATCCGTTGCTCTCGTTGCGGCACGAAGTCGGGCATCGGCGGCGGTCGGTGCGTGAGGCGCCAAGCAACGCGCGCAATGACCAGCGTCAGGAGTACTGCGCCGCTTCCCTTGTGCGCGATGAAGAGCGGGTCGGAAAAACGTGAGAGGGGTTGACTCACCATGGCGATCCCGACGGGGATCTGTACTAGGACGAGCAGCGCGATGACCCAGTGGAAGAGCCGGGCAACAGCCCCGTAGCCAGCGACGCCTCCCGCCGCTCCGTCTGGTGTGGTGTCAACCTCTCGCATCGAACGGCGCTCCTTGATGGGCCCACTCCGCTCAAGGTGACACGGGTGGGGCTGGAATCAACGACCTACTGGCCTAAGCTGCCTAGCCGTCTGTTCGCTGGGGATCACCGGGGGCCGCATCAGCCGAAATAGTTGAGCCTCTGACCAATCGTCGTGCTGGTGGGGTGTGATGGCACCGGGTGACTTTCGTTGAGTTACGGCCTCACATATGTGCGACTCTGTCGATGGGGGTGACCTTCCCAACGGCTTGCGATTCTGTTCCGTCGCCAGCTCGCCGACAAGGGGTAGGAGCCGCCAGCTCGCGAGTGCAGGGAACGGAGCCTGCAACTTTTTGTTACGTGACGCGGGTTAGTCCGCAGTCGAGAGAGATCACCGGCGTGTTGTTCAACTCTGCGGTGCCGGTGGGCGCGCGTTCGGGGGCTATCCGTCGGCAGCAAGCCTCGTTCGAAGGTCCCGCAGCGCCACCCCGATTCGACCCAGGAATTCCTCCTGCGTCGCGACGGTCGCAAGCGCGTGGCGAACCTGGACCGCCATGCGTGGCCTCGATCGAACCACCTCGACGAGCTGATCGAGCGTCACCGGATCCCCCTGCGCGAATCCTGTGTCGAGGAGCATCGAGGTCCACTCGGCCATGTATCCGTCCGCACCCATGACGTTGTCGGCCATATCCCGCGACGTCCGGTAGTAGGCGAGAATGGAGCTGCGCAGCTCAAGGTCACGGAGAGTGCGGAGCGTTCCCCCGACGATCATCTCCTGATACGCGTCGTCGGACTGGTCGAAGTCCGGAGTGGACTCCAGCTTCCAGAGTGGATTCAGATCGACTCTGTACCAGGTGGAATCCGTACGAAGCCCCACCTCCGGACGGCCTGCCGCATCCAGAAGCACGATCCTCTCGTTCGTGAGGAGCGTCCCGGGCGGGATCGGACGTGCCGGCCGACCGTCCCGCAGCCCCGCGTCGAGTTCCGATAAGATCCAGGCCCGACGTTCCAGAACGAATTCGGCGATCGCAAGGTCGGCGGCGTCAGCTACCAGATCCTCTTCCAGCCGTTCGAGGAGGTGGGCCTCGAGCTGGCGCTCGTTTCGCCAGTCCCGGACGTCGTCCACCGCGAGCGCCACCAGGACGCCAACCACGATCACGAGGAACTCGGCGGCGAGAGACCCCGAGACATTCCCGAACCGCCCAGCACGGGGGCTACTCATGCATCCTCCCAGATCTAGTTGAATCCGGCCGAGCCTGGCCTCAAGCGGCTGCAGAACCAGTCGGTCTGTGTCACTTAACGTTCAAAGTTGCAGGCGTGCCGTTCTAGCGAGGGGCCGAGCGAGGCGACGCCCCGAGTGAACGGCATGCCCCGAAGGGCCGAGGCCGCGTAGCGGACTCGAGCTGAGACTGATTGTTATGTGCTGTGGTCCTGTCTCCATCGTCTTGCTGCATGAAATGACCCACTCGGCCGTTCCCCTCGCGTGGCCCGTCCCCATACCGTTGTGCCTGCACTAAGCGTGTCGTTATGTTACGTATATACACAGATCGTGCATCGGAGAACCCATGGCCCAGAAGACCACTCGATTCAACGTCCAATTGGACGAACGCCATGCCATGAAGCTCCACGAGCTTGCCGAAAGGACCCACATGAACCCTGGGACCCTGGCTCGCTCGCTCCTGAGCACAGCTCTTGAACAGGCGGCGCCGAACCCCGCATCTATCATCGAAGTCCTCGACGCGATCCCGGGCGCCTTCGAGCGTGCACAGCAGGGACTGAGTGAGGTGAAGGCCGGTCAGGGAATCCCTCTGGACGAGTTCTGAGCCCGTGGCGAAGCTCGTCATTGCCCCGGCTGCTGCTGCCGATCTGGATGACCTCATAGGCGAGCTCAACCTCCCCAACGACACACGCTCACGCGTCCGGAGCCGCCTGAGGCAACTCGCTGATTTCCCCGAGAGCGGTGAGGCGTTGTCAGGGCGGTGGCAGGGCTTCAGGTACATTCTCGGACCTTGGCGTTGGATGCTGATCCTCTTCGCCTACGACGAAGCTGCCGACCAGGTCGCTGTCGTGACCATCCAAGACGCTCGAAGGGCACAGTCGGCAACCTCAACCCGGTGACAGGGTTCGGGCACCCACGTCCGGTACAGCAGGTGCCTTCACACACGCTTCCCTCACCCAGTAAGACCTCCGCTTCTCCCTCCGGGGACCTTTACACATAACGTTCAAAGGTACCGACGCGGCTCGCACCGCGAGCCGTGTTCCCCGGAGCGAACGCAGTGAGCGCAGGCGGTACCCGTTTGTTAGACGAAGGCGCCTTCTGGCACGGGCGTAAGGCGACCCGGAGCAATTCCCTGTTAGCTGGCCCCCCGCACGGTTCGCAACTCACCTGCCAGCAGATCCTGAAGAGAAAGGGCCCGCATCCGAAGCAGTCGTGCAATCTGGGCCGTACTTCCGACGCGATTCGTTTGGTAACTGAGCAGTCGCTGCACCTCAGGCGTACCGATCTCGGTACGCAGCGTGGCCGCGGAACGTCCGCTGGCCGAGAACGGACAGGCCCAGGTGACGGTGCTGAGTTCGTCCTTGGTCAATGAACCACAGGCCTCGTTGAGAGCCACCATTTCTGAGAACGAGATTCGAGATGTGACCCAATCTCGGAATCGGATATCAACCTTTGACCAGAAACCGGCCATCTCCTCGATGATTCGATCATATCCGGCCAACTCGGTGCGGACTGCTCTCGACCGGATCAGGCCGATTCGACCCGAGCTTACCAGTTCCAGGAACGTGCTCCTACTCAGATCGGGCTCGCGAGAGATGGAGGCTACCCGGATCGCTGCCACTAGCCGGGTGTCATCGACGTCGAGAAGCGTTTTCGCATTCGATAGGGTGTCGAGGTAGGCGAGCGCAGCCTCCGAGACTTCCTCAATGAAGTCCAACTCGGCCAGATCGTACTGAACGTCCTCGTACAAGCGCTCCAGATACTCCTGCTCAAGCCTCCGATCATTCCGCCAGGACACGTGGCTATCAACGCCTAGCGCCACCAAGACACCGACGACGATGACTACGAACTCCGCAATGAGGCGCGGCCAGGTTCCTGATGTGGTCGAGG
>JBDGVT010000185.1:0-8672 GCA_039585495.1 Gemmatimonadota bacterium
GTCACCAAGGGTGTGGTGCCGGATACGGGGACCCGTGAAGCGGTCACGGTGCACGTAGTAGAAGCCGTCACCCTCCGCGTCGAACTCGACCCCACTGTATAGCGCGTTGGGGAGATGGTCCGGAAGGTCTTCGCCACTCGCCAGATCCCGAACACGGAACTCGAGTTCGTCGGCCCCGCCCTGCCTGATGGAGTAGAGCATCAGGGACCCGTCCGGCGAAAAGTCACCCATCGCCATGGGGGTCCGGTACGTCGCGTCGATGTCCGCGGGATCGAGCACGACTTCGTACTCCGCATCCGCAGTCGGCTCGTCCGCACCTTCCACGAATGGGCGGCGATAGATGACCGCCGCCTCCTCACCCACACGTCGCATCGTGAAGTACTCGAAGTCACCCGCCCGCCTCGGAGACCCGATGTTCTCGCGATCTGCGAACTCTCTCAGGCGACTCCTCAGGTGATCGCGCAGCGGCGACTCGCCAACGACCTGCTCTGCGTAGCTGTTCTGCTCCGCAATCCACGCCCGGGTCTCGGGAGCCTCCTGGTCCTCGAGCCAGCGATAATCGTCGACGAACTCGACGTTGTGGAAAACATCCGTGACCGGATCACGTCTTGTTTCCGGGGGCGGCGGATAGGGCGAGCACGCGACGAGAACGAAAAGAACCGATGAAGCAGCACTGAGCCGGCGTCGAGCAGTCACAATCACACCTCCAGAAGCCATGACGGGGTGGAAAGAGTCCACCTCCGGGACTCGACCGTCAAGCCGATTGGGGGCTGTCCGGAGTCGAGGAACCGCGGTAGCCTTTCGGGAGTTCGTTCAGCGGACGATCAAACGGAGACCCTCCCATGCGACGACTTGGTGTCGCGCTGCTGGTAGGCGGTGTGGTGGCGGCAGGGTGCGCAGCGCAGGAAGAGATCATGAACGAGCCGGAAGAAATCGTGCTCGGCCCTGCTGACGGCCTGATCCTCGACGGATCAGACCTGGAGCGCGTGCAGGTGGGCGAGATGGCGCCTGACTTCACGCTGGAATCTCTCGCTGGCCCCCCCGTGTGGCTGGCGGGCTTCCAGGGCGAAAAGAACGTCGTGCTCGTCTTCTACCGTGGACATTGGTGACCATACTGCGCCAAGCAGCTCGGGGAGCTGCAAGATTTGTTGACCGAAGAGCAAGCCGCGACGACCGCGATCCTCGCACTATCGTCAGATGACCCGGCCGACCTCCAGATGATGGTGGATCGGGTCGCCATGGAGAACGATGGCCTGATGGTCACACACACGCTCCTTTCCGACCCGGGAGCGGCAGTAATCAACCGGTACGGCCTCTACAATCAGGACGATCCGCGAGGAAGGGCGATTCCGCACCCGACGACGTACGTCATCGACATGGATGGGGTCGTGCGCTGGAAGATGACCGAAGTGAACTACCGGCTCCGTCCCGAAAACGAGGACATCCTCGCTGCTCTGGAGATGATCGGAGGTTAGCGGCCCTCGGAGCTTCCTGTCTCGGGAGGGGCTGGGAAGTGATCGGGAACCACGATCTCCTGACCGCCGACGAGAACCCGTTCGGTGCCACGACGCACATAGGCGAGCGCGAGTACCCCACCAAGGAGTGGTGACTGCACGGCTGAGGTGATTTCGCCGACACACCAGTTCGGTACCCTGCGCCGGCGCGGGTACGTCGCCGAGCTCGAGGCGCCGAAGTTGACGGTTCACGTGGCCCCGGTCACGAATCCTCACGATCACTTCCTGGCCTGTGTAGCACCCCTTCGTCTGATCGATGGCCCGTTCGACGATCCCTGCTTCCGGTGGAATCGTCTTTTCGTTCATGTCGGTCCCGAAGACCGGACGTCCCGCCTCGACCCGGAGCGTCGACCAAACGCCCAGGCCAGCCGCACGCACACCCTCTTCGATCAGGGCTCGCAGTAACGCGTCGACCGCTGGCGTCGGTCCATAAACGGTCCATGCGGACGGCCAGACCTCACGGGTTCGCGAGACGATCACGCCACTCGCGTCTATCCCGACCCTTCTCCATTCACCTTCTGCGGCCGACCGAAACCACTCATCATCGACTCGGAGCCCCAGTGCGAGCTTCGACAGCGCCGCCGCGGCATCGGGTCCGACGACGGAGATCGAGCTCCAGGCCTCGGACACATCCGTCACCGCGGCGAAGCGAGGTGGGAGGTACTTCGAGAGATGCGCTCGAGCAGCGGGGTACGGCCGGCGACCGGAACGTCGAGAAGGTACCCCGCTTCCTCCTCCTCTCCCTTTAGCAGGGCGACCAGGTCGGAGATCATTCCACCCTTCGGCGTCAGGACCGCGTGATACGAAGCTGCGCCACCTGTCACGTCGTCACCGAGCACCGACGAGAAGGTAGGCAGTGCACCCGTGAGCACGCCGTTGAGCATCTGGCCAGGTGACCGACCCGACACGGTCAACCGGGTCCGGTGGCTCCGATCGAAGACGGCAGCTCCCTTGGTCGCCGCCTCATATTCCCCGGCCGGATCGCCGAAGTGCCGAAAGAGCCGACGCCCGTGGTACTCACCGGCCACGCCACCCACGGCCTCGAGCGTCGCGAGCAGTGGGCTTTCATGCCCGTCGCTCAAGCGACACCTCCGTCATCGGGCACGTCGCGTCCCGCGCGGAGCTCCTTCACCATCTTCTGGACGTGCCGCCGGTCGTCGGCGCTCGGAGAGACACGGAGGTACGCCTCCAGCTGCGCTGCCGCCTCTTCGTGCCGACCCAGCCGTGCCAGCAGAACCCCCCGCGATCGACTCTCGATCGGGGCGGTCGGTGTAATCATGAGCAGCCGTTCGACGACAGCGAGCGCCCTGCGATCGTCGCCGATCTTCACATAGATACCCTTCAGGTTCGTCAGGAGGCGGGTGAGTATCTGCCGCTTCGAAGCGACCCGTAGGAAGGACTCCTGCATGGGCACGACGCCTCCGTACCATTTGTCCAGCAGCTCCTGCGCCTGATCCTCGAACCGGACCTTCCCCTCATCGAACGGATCGATGAGTAGCCGGATCTGGCTCCCTGAATAACGAACCAGGAAGTTCTGGGGGAAGTTCACCCCATCGAGCGGGAGGCCGAGACGCCATCCGATCTCGAGCAGGACGATCCCAAGCGTCAGCGGGATTCCCGTCCCACGATCGAGCACGTCGTTCAGAAAGGAGTTGCGCGGATCGTGGTACGCGTCGCGATTGCCCGAGAATTTTCGCCGGCCGTAGAGCGTCCGGATCACCTCGTCGAGGACCACCAGAGGTGCCGTCTCGTTGGCCAGCCGGTCCTTTACCTCCTCCGCGACCTGGTCGAGTCGGGCCAGATAGAGGTCGACGGACAGCTGCGGGTATTCCTCCTGAGCAACGAGGAGCGCCGCCCGCGCGAGATCCATCTCGACCTCCGAGCGTGCCAGCTCGTCGGCGAGGTCATGTCTCGGTGATCTTTGCGGCGCGGTCATATCGGCGTCAGCTGTCGGTTGAGTCCGTGTCGGCGGCACCAGAGGTGCGACCGAGGAGTTAGTGTTCGACGGATGGGGTTGGGGATACCCTCACACGCCACATGGTTTCCGCCGCGTTGCCCTCGGGCCCGGTCGGCTTCAATGTGGCTTCCAAGCGAACGTGCCTTCCGGCCACATGGACAAGAGGAGACCATGACGAACGAGCCACGGGATCAGAAGCCGAAGATTCGGTTGTCCCAGCTCAGTCACGGCGCCGGTTGAGCTTGTAAACTCGGCATGTCCGAGCTGACGCAGGTACTGCGTCACGTGCTCCCGGTTGAAGACCCGAACGCCCTCGTCGGTATGTCGACGGGGGACGACGCCGCCGTGTACCGTCTCGCCGACGACCGAGCCCTGGTCGTTACGGCCGACTTCTTCACGCCCATCGTCGACGACCCGTACGACTTCGGCCGGATCGCGGCGACGAATGCACTGTCCGATGTATATGCGATGGGTGGCAAGCCGCTCTTCGTGCTCAACCTGGTCGGGTTCCCCAGAAAGCTCCTGGCCGAAGGTCTGCTCGACGAGATTCTGCGAGGCGGAAGCGAGGTGACCCGATCCATCGGCGTCCCGACCCTCGGCGGTCACTCCATCGACGACGCAGAGCCGAAGTACGGACTGGTCGCGATCGGCGAAGTCGACCCGAGGAGGATGGTCACCAACGCTGGAGCTCGGCCCGGCGACCACCTGGTTTTGACCAAGCCCATCGGCTCAGGCGTCATCGCGACGGCGATCAAGAAGGGGGAGGTCGGCGCCGACGTGGTCGCAGAGGCGGTCGAGGTCATGGCGACCCTCAACGCGGCACCCGCGGAAGTGATGACCGCGGCCGGCGTCGTGGCTGCGACCGACGTGACCGGGTTTGGTCTTCTTGGGCACTTGAGAAGCATGCTCAGAGCCTCTGAGGTGGCGGCCACCATCGACTCCGGCGAGGTCCCTCTCATGCGTGGTGCTCCCGATCTCGTCGCGGCTGGCCACATCCCGGGCGGCACGAGAAGGAATCGCGACGACACCGCGGACGACGTGAGTTTCGCGAACTCCGTGGATGAGACGACTCGCGTGCTTCTCGCGGACGCTCAGACCTCGGGGGGGCTACTGATGTGTGTCCCGCCCCACGCGCTCGACGCATTGGTTTCCGATCTGGACGGACGGAGCCCCGTTGCCGCAATCATCGGAGAAGTCGTGGAAGGGACGCCGGGACGAATCGACGTCACCTGATTCGGCCGGACCTCACCACACGGACCACACCAATCCGCCCGTGAAGAGCAGATCGTGCTGGGTCTTGTCCCAGTATCGAGTGATGGCGTCCCGGAGCTGAAAGTCCGCCATGAGACCGAAAGCCTCGAGCGTGAAGCCACCGCCCAGGTCACCCCCCCATGTGAATCCATCGGCCGGCAGGGTGGCCTCCACATCATTGGGCAGGGTCGGCTCCCCGAAGCCGTAGCGCTTTCCCCCGACCCCCAGGAGCACGTAGGGCTCGAGCTGCCACAATGCGAGCTTCACGGGCAAGATGACTTGGAGCGAGGTGAAGGTGAGCGTCGCCGGGACGTCCAGATAGGCGGTCACAACCTCGGGCGGCTCGAACAGGACCCGCGGTCGAACGATGCTGTGAGAGGCCAACAGCCACGTGTCGAAAGAGCGCAGGATCTCTCCTCGCACCAGAATTCCGTCGTTGGCAAAGCCCACTTCCACACCGAGCCCCGCCACGAAGGCTCGTCCCAGGGACCCGGTGCTCCACTCCACGGGCCCGTCGCCCGCGAAGTTGGCGAACACCTCATAGAAATACCGGTCCGGCGCGACTAGCCCTGCCCTGGGATACAGCCTCATCGTCAGGCCATCCTGAGCCTCGATCGGACCCGGCATCAGAAGCGTCGCGCAAGCCATCAGCGCGAATCGGAACGAACCCCTCATGCGATCATCATGGGTTTAGTTCGCGGTGGGGAGGGTGCTAGGAATCTGCGTCGGACCCGCCGTCGCAAGTAGGCGAATGACCCCCCGACGCCTTGTCAGGAAAGTCGGAAGTGGCTGACGGGCCTCTTACTTGGCGGATCCCCGCACCTCCACGTTGAGCTTGGCGGCCAGGATCCCGACCTCCGACCGACTCCCCATGCCGAGCTTCTCCATGACACGGGCGACGTGGTTCTTGACCGTCTGTACGCTGATCCCCAGGGCCTTGGCGATCTGCTTGTTCCCACTGCCCTTGGCGAGTAGGGCCATGACCTCCAACTCCCTAGGCGTGATCGCTCCGGGCCCGTTGCCGTTGGAATTCATCTGACTACCGACAAGCGCCTCGAGCCAGGGCGCAGCCGCAATCTCTCCGTTCGACGCCGCGATCACGGACCGGACCATCGCTTCAGGAGGTGAGTCAGCCCCGACACAACCACGCACCTCCCCGCCGAGAGAGGTGAGGCAGCAATCGTCGAGACGTACCGCCGCTTCTGGAGAGAGTCCCAGGTGTCCCCCAGCTTCGAAGAAGTGCCTGAGGGCACACTCGCCCGCACCGTGCCTCACGTACATGAGGATCGTGAGCGTCGGATACTTCTCGCTGAGCGTTCGAATCAGGGACTCGTCGCCTCGACGGTAGTTGACGTCGAGGAGTAGAATCGGGCTCTCTACCGTCGAGAGTAGTCCGTCGAGTTCATCCAGTTCCGCAGCGGCGGCGACCGTGATGCACTCCTCGGTGTCCTCGAAGACGGACTGGAGTCCGCGACGCACGATCGGATCCGCCACCATGATGACGACGTCGATCATCTATCCTCCGCTAGGCCGGAAGACGGCCCGCTCTGGTTGAATCTGAGCATCAAGGGGAGGGTCCGTAAAAGTACCTAAGTACCATCAGGGGTAGTACCCCTGACCGATTGGCGAGGACCTGTATATCCGGGAGCTTCAGTGACCAGTGGGAGCCCTGGGGTCAGACCTTTTCTCCCCCGAATCAGTACCGCATTTCCCGGAGCTTCCGTCAACCGCATCCGAAGCCTGAGCAGGCCCGGTCCGCGGTCCGTTTCCAAGGGGGGAGGAAAAGGAGCTTCGTACATGAGAAGGGGTTCATTAATCAGAATCGCTTCGGTCGCAACCCTGGCTTTGTTCATGGTGGCCTGCGAGGGTCCGGAAGGTCCGACCGGACCAGCAGGAGCCGCGGGCGCGGCTGGCCCAGCGGGAGCGGCAGGACCCACAGGACCCGCCGGTGCTGACGCGAACGAGAACTGCGTTCAGTGCCACAAGGACGACGTCTCTCTGTTCGTCAAGCAGGTGCAGTACGAGCAGTCGACCCACCGTCTGGGCGGCAACTTCGAGCGGGCCACGACGAGCTGCGCGGTTTGCCACACCCACCAGGGCTTCCTCGAGAGAGTCGAGTCGAACGCCTACTCGACGGCGGCGAACATCCTGGACCCGGCACCCATCAATTGCCGGACGTGTCACACGATCCACGACACGTACACGGACGCCGACTACGCGTTTACGGCCACCACACCGGTTACGCTGTACAACTACGACTACGCGGTTCCGGCCGATTCAGTCGAAGTGACAGTGGATTTCGGGGCCGGCGCGGGTAACCTCTGCGCACGATGCCACCAGGCTCGACGGCTGAGCACGGATGTTGTACCGATCCTCGGCGGCGCAGATGTGACCATCACATCCAGCCGATATGGGGTCCACCATGGACCGCAGGGCACGGTCGTCGCTGGTATTGGCGCCCTCGAGTTTACCGGTACCCAAACGATCGACGGTGGCCCGAGCACACATGGCGACCCGACGTCCAACGAGAAACTCTGCGCTACGTGCCACATGGGCGCGGCGTTTGGAGAGCAGGCCGGTGGCCACACGTGGAAGATGACGTACGAATACCACGGCGGCGAAACGGACAACGTCGCGGGCTGCAACTCGAGTGGATGTCACACCGGCTTCGACGACTTCACCGAGTTCGGTGACGTTCCTGCTGAAGTACTGCAGAAGCTCATCGACCTCGAAACGCTCCTGGTCGCCCAGGGCATCAAGGTCGCAATGAGCACGGACTACACGATCCATGGCCTGAATGTCTACGCAGTACCGGGCACCTTCACGGCCGACCAGGCGGCAGCGTTCTTGAACTGGCAGCTGTTCGCAGAAGATCGCAGCCTGGGTCTGCACAACCCGCCGTACGCGAAGGCGGTGCTACAGAACTCGATCGAGGCGATTACGCCATAGGCTTCGGGTTCGGAAAGGCAGCAGAGCAGGTCAGGGCTCCTGCTCCGGAGAGATCCGGGGCAGGAGCCTTTCTGCAATTCAGGAGGAGTTAACTTTCATTTTGGCCGACACTCCTCCCGGTTCGGGCGCTGACACCTGCCCTGTACTACTCAACCGAAGAGTCGACATGCTCACGAAGCCGATAGCGTTAGTCTCGCTCACGCTTATCGCCGCAGCCTGCGCGCCTGTCCCCTTGACCGATGCGGACCGTGCGGCGATCGCCAAAGAAGTGACCGAGGCGCTCGGGGAACTCACGGCGGCCATGAATGACCACGACCCCGAGTCGGTGGTCTCTTTTTACGCAGAAGATCCTGATTTCCTGTACCTCGGCTGCACCGACTACGTCACCGGGGGCACGAACTTCCGGCAAATGGCCGGCCCAA
Organism: Gemmatimonadota bacterium; assembly: GCA_039585495.1. Classification (GTDB taxonomy): domain Bacteria; phylum Gemmatimonadota; class Gemmatimonadetes; order Longimicrobiales; family Gaopeijiaceae; genus UBA2589. The sequence goes on from JBDGVT010000185.1 coordinate 8,094, forward strand.
CCTACAGTGCGCGTAGCGACGTCATGCGAGGGAGCTCCACCGAGACGGAAGCTCTCTTCTGGACGCAGGTCCTGGTGAAACGGGATGGGCGGTGGCTCATCACGTATGAGCACGAATCCTGGCCGGGATGTAACCCGCCTGGGGCCCCCCATCCGATGACGGGAGCGGACGAATCCGCCATGCTCCTGCCGGGAATCGGTAGCTGATCGCCTGACAGATGCCTGGGGACACCTTGTCCTCCGACAGAGGAGTGCGCCGAGAGACGCTCCTGACGAGCCCGAGAGCCTGGGAAGTGCTCGCGGCCGTCGCCGCGGTGGCTCTCTACGCCCGCACGGTCGCGTTCGGGTGGGCCTTCGACGATCAGATGGAGGTCGTCCGGAACGTGTACGTGCACTCGTTCGCGTACCTGCCCGAGATCTTCAGCACGACGCTATGGACCGGCAGCGGAATGGAGACCTACCTCTACCGGCCCCTGGTCCTGGTCACGTACGCTCTGAACCATGCGGTGTCGGGACTCGAGGCCTGGAGTTACCACCTGGTGAACGTCCTGCTCCACGCCGGGGCTTCCGTCCTGGTGTT
>JBDGVT010000186.1:0-6480 GCA_039585495.1 Gemmatimonadota bacterium
CTGTGCCGAATCCCACGCCCTGAATCCGATATAGAGTGTCTCGGCGTCGTAAAGCAGGTAGACCTCGGTGCGCTCCGTGGACGGGGCACCCTCGTCGGGCTCCTGCTGGGTGAACCCCTCGATCAGGCCGGCACGCCTCCAGGCGGCCTCGTCCAGAATTCCGTCCAGCACTGGCGGCGCGGAAGCCTCGACCGCGCGCACCCTATAGGCGTCCCAGTTGATCTGCCCGGAGACGGGCGAGGCGCAGAGCGCGCAGGCCACGAGTAGACCGCCCAGAGAGAACGCACGACGGCAGGTTTTCGGCATGGACTTGGATCGAATGGTGTCGCGAAGCGCGACTCGTACGCCGGCTCCGGGGAGGTCTGTGCTTGCGGAAATCCGCTGTCGGGCCAGATTCGCTCGCTGCGCATCCGGCGATCCTTCCTGCCGGGTCGAGGAATTGAGCCTCAACACCATCGATTGTGAATACCGACCTTCAGATTGCCCAACAAGCAGACCTTCAGCCCGTCCGCGGTATCGCGGCCAAGCTGGGCCTCTCGGCATCGTCGGCATCGGACATCGTGCCGTACGGCCATTTCAAGGCCAAGATCCCGCTCGAAGCAGTCCGGGCGAGGAACGGGAACGACGGGCACCTGGTCCTGGTAACCGGAATCAGCCCAACCCCGGCCGGTGAAGGAAAGTCCACCGTCTCCGTAGGTTTGGCGGATGCGCTCACACTGCGTCACCACAATCCGGTGCTGTGTCTGCGTGAGCCGAGCCTCGGCCCGGTGTTCGGAATGAAGGGTGGTGCGGCCGGCGGTGGCTACAGCCAGGTCGTGCCGATGGAGGACATCAACCTCCACTTCACTGGCGACTTCCACGCGATCACGTCTGCACACGCGCTTCTGTCGGCGGTGCTCGACAATCATCTGTTTCGGCCCAACACGCTCGGCATCGATCCGACGAAGATCACCTGGCCCCGTGCGCTGGACATGAACGACCGTGCGCTTCGCCACATCGAAGTAGGAATGGGAGGTCCGAAGAGCGGTGTTCCCCGCAAGGACGGATTCGTCATCACGGCCGCTTCCGAGATCATGGCCATCTTCTGCCTGGCCGACGGACTCGATGACCTCAAGGCACGCCTCGACCGGATCATCATCGGGTACACGAGCGATGGTGAACCCATCCGTGCACGAGGACTCGGCGTCTCCGGCGCGATGACCGCTCTCTTGAAAGACGCGATGAATCCGAATCTCGTCCAAACGCTCGGAGGAACGCCCGCGCTGGTCCACGGCGGCCCATTCGCGAACATCGCGCACGGCTGCAACTCCCTGGCCGCCACCCGGGTCGGACTCTCCCTGGGCAACGTCGTCGTGACCGAAGCGGGATTCGGCGCGGACCTCGGTGCCGAGAAGTTCTTCGACATCAAGTGCCGTTTCGGCGGCCTGCGTCCCGGCGCGGCCGTGGTCGTGGCGACGATTCGCGCGCTGAAGATGAACGGGGGCGTAGCAAGGGAAGACCTCGGATCGGAAGATATCGACGCCGTCCGGACCGGGTTCGCCAACCTGGCGGGGCACGTCGACAACGTTCGCAAGTTCGGCGTGCCTGCCATCGTTGCGATCAACCGCTTCTCTGCCGATACCGAGGGCGAAATCGCAGCGGTCGTCGACGGCTGTAAGGAGCTGGGCATCGCGGTCGTCTCGTCCGATCCGTGGGGAAAAGGGGGGGAAGGGTGCCTGGACCTGGCCGACGCCGTATGGGACATCCTCGAGTCGGGGGAAGCGGACTACCGTCCCCTGTACCCGTCCGAGTTGAGCCTGACCGAGAAGATCGAGACGGTCGCCCGAGAGATCTACGGAGCCGAGGGTGTGGACGTCGATCCGAAGGCCGCCGCGGAGATCACCGCCCTCGAGGCGGCAGGGCTGGGCTCGGCACCCGTCTGCATTGCGAAGACGCAGTATTCCTTCTCCGACGATGCGTCGCTCCTGGGGCGGCCGACCGGATTCCGTATCTCGGTCCGCGAGGTGACGCCATCCGCAGGTGCGGGCTTCGTGGTCGCCAAGACCGGGTCCATTCTGACGATGCCCGGCCTGGGTGCGGAGCCTTCGGCCATGAACGTGGACGTGAAGGACGGAGTCGTGACCGGGCTGTTCTAGGCACGGCACGGGCGTGGTGCGGGCTCCCGCAACTTGCGCCTGCATAGCGACTACGTCACTCGACGTAGAGAGTGGCTGGGCCAGAACGACGATCCTGGATCGAGTGAAACCACCGACCAGGAGGACTCATGCCCACCCACCATTCCGGTCCGCAATGCGGCCGGACGGCGCCACCCTATCCCCTCCGCATCATCTCCGTGATCGCGGCTCTTTGCGTCGGGCTGCTCGGATGTGGCGAATCCATCATCGAGATCGAGACCCCCGAGAATCCCTGCGCAGCTTTCACGCCGATCTCGGTCGGTCAGCAGAAGGGCGGCGAGCTCTCTGCCAGCGACTGCTCCGAGTTCGATGGAGTCCTCACCGACCGCTGGAGCCTCACGCTGGGGGAACGCATGCCGATCCGTATCGACATGACGAGTCCGACGTTCGAAGGCTACCTCGAATTGATGAACGAGTCCGGCGTAGCCGTCGGCTGGGGAGCCGACGGCCAGACGAACGCACGCATCGGCTCCGAGTTCCCAGCCGGTCGCTACACCGTCGTAGTCCGCAGCTATCCCCCAGGAGCGACCGGGGAGTACACCCTTGCCGTGGCTGAGGCGCCCGAATGTGCGTCTCAGGGGAATCTCGTTCTGGGGGAGAGCGTCTCCGGAACAGCCCGGGAGGAAGACTGCTGGTTCGAATGGACCACGGTCGACAACTGGTCGCTCACGGTCCCGCGTCGGCAAAAGTACAGGATCGACCTCAAGAGCAGCGACTTCGACGAGATCCTGTTGCTTCGCGACGAGAACGGTTTCGTACAGATGGGAGCCGACTGGTCGGGTCCCTCGGGCCACGCCCGGCTCGATATGGAGATCTCCGCCGGTGACTGGACGCTGTCCGTGGCCACCGCGACGTACGGAGACGAGGGCTCGTACACGCTCTCGGCGGACCTTGCGCCCGCGTGTACCCCGGGAAGCACGGTCGTATTCGGTGAGACCCTCGACGGTGAGCTCTCCGGCGCGGATTGCCTCTTCGAATCCTGGGCCCCCGCGGACTCGTTCGCACTGGTCCTTCTCGACGGCGAGCCGTTCGACCTCGTGCTGAAGAGTACTGACATGGACCCCTTCATGCTCGTACGTGATCAACGAGGTGTCGACGTCGCCTGGGGCACGACCGAGTACGGTGCAGGGATCTCGACACTACGGACGTCGCTCGATCCAGGCAGGTACGCGTTGTTCGTTTTTGCGAACAGCTTTCCGGGCATCGGGAGCTATCAACTCACGGCAGGCGAAGTCGAGTGTCCCGACATCCAGTCGGTCGCGATGGGAGGGTCCGTCGAGGGAAGACTCGATGTCGACGACTGCGTGAGGTCGGGCGGCGCGTATCAGGACCGCTTCGAGCTCGTCCTCGCCAACGATACCACCGTCCGGATCGACCTGACGGCTGACTTCGATGCATACCTGATCCTGAGGGACAGCGCAGGGGTCGAGATCGAGAGGGACGACGACGGCGGCCCAGGCTTCGACGCCAGGATCGAACGGTCTCTCGCGGCCGGCACGTACGAGATCGACGCCACGAGCTTCAACGCGACTTCGACCGGCACGTACAAGCTCTCGGTAGACGCGCCGCCACCGCCGGCAGCTGAGGCGACGACCCGATCTGGAGCGCTCGATGGGGCACATTCACCCAAGGTGTCCCCGACGCTGGAAGACGTACGCCTCGTGCTAGCGAGGCTGCGCATGCAGTATGAGGCACGGTACCCCTCCGTGGCACGGTGGCTCGAGTCGGTCGAGAGGCGCAGGCCTCGCTTCTGATCGATGGACGATGCCCCGCCCGCTTGGCGGGCGGGGCATCGTCACTGCATCTTTGCCGGGCAAGTCGGAAGACCCGGACGAAACCGGTGGGTAACGCAGAGCGGCTCTTCCGAGATACCGTTCTCAATGGAGCTATCGCGGCGGAAGCCCAGACTCATGACTTTTCTTACACAGCCCTGGCCCTGGTATGTGGCCGGTCCGATCATCGGCCTGACGGTGCCTATCGTCTACCTCTATGCGGGCCGGAAATGGGGCATGTCGTCCACGTTCCGTGACGTGTGCGCCGCGACCTTCCCGCGGGACATCAGTTACTTCGACTACTCGTGGAGAGAGCGGGGCGGATGGCGTCTCACGATGGCAATAGGTCTCATCCTCGGTGGCCTCATCGCGAGCCTCACCGGATCTACCGATGTCGCCATTTCGGACGCGACCGTGTCCGACCTGACCGCTCTCGGCCTCACCAACTTCCAGGGACTCGTACCCGCTGAGATCTTCTCCTGGAGCGCCCTGACCACGGTGCCGGGATTGGTCCTCATTGTCGGGGGCGGCTTCCTCGTCGGCTTCGGCACTCGGTACGCCAACGGCTGCACGTCGGGCCATGCGATCTCGGGTCTCTCGGCGCTCAGGCTTACCTCGCTCGTCGCGGTGATCGGGTTCTTCATCGGCGGGCTCACCACCACACACCTCCTTTTGCCGATCATTCTGGGAGGCACTCCATGACCTCCCCGAATCCGCGGAAGGATCCTCCGGAGTCGATGGCCACCCGACGGGAGCATCTGTGGCCCTATCTTCTGATCGGCCTCACGCTCGGTTTCGTCTTCACGCGTGCCGAGATCATCTCCTGGTTCCGCATCCAGGAGATGTTCCGATTTCAGGCGATCCACATGTACGGAATCATCGGCTCAGCGGTCTTCGTCGGTGCCGTGAGCGTTTGGCTCATCCGACGATTCGAAGCTCGCTCCCTGACGAATCGTCCAATGGAAATCCCGGTCGACGAGTTCAAGGCACCTGGAACCCAATACTGGATCGGCGGGATTGCCTTCGGGCTCGGGTGGGGCCTACTCGGCGCCTGCCCGGGACCCATCTACGTCCTGCTCGGAAACGGCGTCACCGTGATGCTCGCTGCGTTCGTGAGTGCACTTCTCGGCGTCTGGACCTACGGCGCCGTTCGTCATCGACTACCTCACAGCTGATACGATCAGTCCTTCAGGAGAACCCATGTTTTTCCGTCAGATCTTCGACCCGGAGCTCGCTCAGTACGCATACATGATCGGATGTCAGCGCACGGGTGAGGCGCTCGTTATCGATCCCGAGCGTGACATCGATCGCTATGTGGCCATCGCCGCGGAGGAAGGGCTCCGCATTGTAGCCGCTACCGAGACGCACATCCACGCGGACTTCCTTTCCGGCGTGCGTGAGTTCGCCGAGCAGCACGACGTCAAGATCTACCTGTCCGACGAGGGCGACGCCGACTGGAAGTACAGCTGGGCTCAGGGAAGCGAATACGACGTCCAGCTCCTGAGCGACAACGACGTATTCAACATCGGCAACATCCGGATTCAGGCGCTGCACACGCCCGGGCACACGCCGGAGCACATGAGCTTCCTCGTCACGGACCTCGGAGGCGGTGCGAGTGAGCCGATTGGAATCGCATCGGGTGACTTCGTCTTCGTCGGAGACCTGGGGCGTCCCGATCTTCTCGAGACGGCGGCGGGTGTCGTTGGCGCCCGGGAGCCTTCCGCTCGACGCCTTTTCGCGTCGACCAAACGTTTCCTCGATCTCGAAGACCACATTCAGGTCTGGCCCGGTCACGGCGCCGGCAGCGCCTGCGGAAAGGCGCTCGGCGCAGTCCCGCAGTCGACCGTCGGTTACGAACGGCGATTCAACGTCGGCCTGTCCTTCGACAACGAAGACGGCTTCCTCGGCTCTATCCTGGAGGGTCAGCCGGAACCGCCGATCTACTTCGCCCGCATGAAGGACCTGAACAAGAACGGCGTTCCGGTTCTTGGTGACCTACCGGCTCCCAAGCTCTACACGGCCCAAGAGCTGGCCGAGCGCGGTGCTGGTGATGGTGCAGTGATCGTGGACACGAGGGCAGATCGGAAGGCATTCATGGCCGGGCATATTCCCGGATCGATCTACGCCCCGCTCGGGATCAGCTTCGCGATGATCGTCGGATCCTACATCGAGCCGACGACCGAGATCTACCTGGTCGTGGACGAAGCGGATGTCGATGAAACCGTTCGGACGCTCGTGCGGATCGGCTACGACCGAATCTCCGGCTACACGCCTCCGCACACGTTCACCGAGGCGGGCGTCGCCGAGCAGTCAGCCCCGAGAATCGACTTCGCGGACCTCGACGTCGACGTCGACTCGGACAAGTACACGATTGTCGACGTGCGCGGCGCGGCAGAGTACGCGGCCAACCACGTCCCCGGCGCGATCAACATCGCGCACACGCGCCTGGCTCGGCGCATCTCGGAGATTCCGACCGACAAGCCCGTGCTGGCCTACTGCCGGTCCGGTGCCAGAGCGTCGAGCGCGGTCTCGCT
>JBDGVT010000187.1:0-7483 GCA_039585495.1 Gemmatimonadota bacterium
CCCCTACGTCCTCTTCGCACAGCCGTCCCTCTTCGACCCTACCCGTGCTCCTGAAGGGAAGCACACGGCGTGGGCCTACTGTCACGTGCCGAACGGGTGGAACGGAGATGCCACCGACGCGATCGAGAATCAGGTCGACCGATTCGCACCGGGCTTCCGGGATCGTGTTCTGGCCAGGGCCGTCCACGGTCCGGCCCAGCTCGAGGCCTGGAACGCCAACCTGGTGGGTGGAGACGTGAGCGGTGGCTCTCCGTCGCTGGCCCAGACGCTCGGACCCGCCCGGTGGTCTTCGAGTCCGTGGGGCACGCCGCTGGACGACCTCTATATCTGCTCCGCCTCGGCACCACCCGGTGGCGGGGTGCACGGAATGGCCGGGTACCACGCGGCCCGGGCGGCGCTGAAGAAGACGTTCGGGCGCTAGCTCCCCCCGTCCTGGGACACCGGCACGGCCGCCACCTCGTCGAAGTGTTCGCCGAACCAGTCGAGCATTCTCTGCCAGTGGTCATGGAAGTCCGCGGCGCTGCTCGCGCGGCCGGCCCCGTGTCCCCCGGCCGTGTAATGCACCCACACCACCTCCTTCTCGAGACGTCTCAACGCGTAGTACATCTCGCGCTGGTTGGTGGCGGGCACGTTCCAGTCTCCCTCTCCCGAGAGCATGAGAAGGGGTGTCTCGATCCGGTCTGCGAACATGACGGCGGAATGATCGATGTACTTCTGTGGCTGCTCCCAGAGCGTCGCACCGATGCGGTCCTGCCCGACCTCGGCCGCCGCATAGTTGCGGGTCGTGATCTTCGGCGAGTCGCCCAGGAACGAGACCATGTTCACCTTGCCCGACACATTGGCCGCGGCCGCGAACCGGTCGGTCTGCGTGATGAGCAGGTTGGTCGCGTACCCACCGTAGCTCTGCCCGTAGACCCCGAGTTGATCCTCGTCCACGAGGCCGCGATTGATGAGTTCGTTGATCGCGCTCGGGACCGCCTTCACCCAGGCCTCACCCGGATATCCCTCCTCGAACTGCACGGACGGCCGGAAGCCGAACCAGCCCCTCGCAGTGACGAGATTCATGTTCTCGTTGAAGCCGTTGTCGAAGAACTGCTCGTAGATCTCGGCCACGAGCGGGTAGGTCCGGCTCGGGTCGTAGTCGACGGGATAGTAGAGGATCCCGTACAGCGTATTTCCATCGACGTCGAGATACTCGACGAGTTCGGTTCGCGCGAGCGGAATGTCCGCCAGATCCGGATTCAGTTCGGTAAGCCGTTTCGGCGCGGCATAGTCGTGACCCGTCACCCAGACGTCGTCGGGCCGATCGCCGTCGGATCGGGTGTAGACCAGAGACCCGCCAACCCCTGTACAGACCGTCGTCGAGCAGGAGCGACTCCACCTCGCCCGAGCCGGTATCCAGGCGCTTCAGGCCGCGCTCCCAGCGATCGCGAGCGGAGTAACTGAAGTAGAGGTGTCTCCCGTCTTCACTCCACCCCACGACACTCCGTCGTGGACGTGTGTCTTCATCCTCTTCGAGCTCGAGGACCGTTCGCAACGAACCACCGTCGACGTCCAACGTGTGCCATCCGTCCGACGTAGTGACGAGCAGGGTCTCGCCGTCCGGGCTCCATCGCTCGACCGAGAATCGGATCTCCGCGGTGTCTCCGGGCTCCGTCCTGTGTCCCTCCGTAACGTCGCGACCCTCGTCCTCGTCGAGCGCCCGAGCGAAAACCGCCCCGTCCTCGGCGTACGCATAGCGATCGCGCGCTTCGTTCCACTCCACGGCGACCCGTTCTTCCGTCGGCTCGATGAGCTCGACGGCATCCCCCGAACCCAGGTCGAGCATGTAGAGACCGTAGTCCGTGCCATCGCGCCGGGTATACGACGTCTTCGTTCGCGTCGCCGTCGAATAGGTCATCAACGAGCCATCGGGGGAGAAGCCCACCCCCTGCGGCACCACACCCTCGAGGATCTCCCGGACAGACCCGTCATCCACACGGACGAGCGCCGTGATCTGTTCGTTCGCGATATTCCGGACCCGATCCCATGCCAGGAAGTCGTTGCGCGAATCCTGGACGATGACCGGTGCGTCGGTGAGTTCATAGAACGCTGAGCTGGCACGATCCTCCCAGCCGTCCGGGCGTAGTGTGAGCAGTACCGACTCGCCATCCGGCGTCCACGCGAGGGGCGAAGACGATGCAATGGGTTGGGCCGTTCGCAGCGCGACCGACTCCGTTCGCCCTGACTCGGCGTCGAAGACGCGGAGCGTGAACGCCTCGCCATCGAAGAGCAGATAGCCGAGACGGTCCCCGTCGGGAGACCACGCGAAGTCGCTCACCTGGGCGGGCTGCTCATGCAGCCAGACGCGGTCTCCAGAGCGGGTGTCGATGACCATCGCCGATACGAGGGACGGGCCGACGTAGGTCGGATCCCCGTAGCGATCATGATCGACGTCCGTACGGCCCCGACGCGTCCTCAGCGTAACCGCAATGTGACTCCCGTCGTCCGTCATCGCCGCTATCTGCGGCGACTGAACGTCGAGCGCGATCTCGGTGTTGAATCGCCGCGAATCCTGTCCGTGGACAGGAACGGTAAGGAGAAAAGCAAGCGTGAACGCTACGCAGAAGGGGCGCCGGTGCAGCATGATGGACTCCTGGCGAGAACTCTACAGGCTCCGAGCTGGAGGCTGTATCGAGGGGGGAGAATATGAGCCTGAGTGGACGGACCGGCCATCGTCCGAAGTCGATCAGTCCCCCAGGCCACCCAGGATCATATCGAACTCCGGATCCCCACGAACCGCATCGAAGGCCGGATTGACCCTGAGATACTGATCGACCCAGGATCGATCTTCGAGCGATGTCCTCAGCCAACGGAGCGCGTCGTCGCGGGCTCCGATCAACGAATAGAGGGAAGCCACGGTCCCGGACGACAGGCGGCCGGCTCGCGCGGTCGTCTCAAGCGCGGACGGCGCTCCCTGAGCCACGCCGGTCTGCTTGAACGTGAGCATGCCGGTGGCGAGTTCCCCTGCCAAAGGAACGGGCACGCTCGAGACCGCAGCCCACTGCGTCAGCGCCATGCGAAGCCCGACCTCCTGTTCCTCTTCGAGAGCGACCAGGGCGCTTCCGAGCGACGCGGGTCCATAACCGAAGTCGAGCGACTGGGCCCGATCGAACTGAGCGCGTGCACCCTCGAGATCCCCACTCCACAGGAGGATGTATCCATAGTCCGACGCGATTGCAGGAGATAGAGGGTCGACGGACGTTGCTCGTTCAGCGTCCGCAGCCGCATCGAATAGCTGTCCCATGTCTGCGAGAACATTGGCCCGCCAATGGAGTGCCGGAGCATAGGAGCCATTGAGCTCGATAGCCCGGCCCAGTTCGGCGAGTGCGCCGACCCGATCCTGATTCAGGGCACGAACCAACCCGAGCGAGGCGTGGGGCTCCGCGAGATCGTCGTCGAGCTCGATCGCCCGGAGGGCGAAGACCTCGGCCCGCTCCATGGCGTCGGCGGCGTTGACGGAGGGCACGAACTGCGGCATGAGCGCCCAGGAATCGGCGAGGCCTGCGTAGGCCTCGGCGTACATCGAGTCCGCTTCGATCGCTCGATTGAAGAGCTCGATCGCCTCGGGGATCCCCGATGCGTCCCGGCGACTCCACTGTGCGCGTCCACGCCAGTAGGCGTCCTGGGCCTCGGGCGATGCGACGTATCGTGTCGCGGCCACTGGAGCGAGGTCCAATTCACCCACGAGTGCCTCGGCGATCGATCGAGCGATCTCGTCCTGCACTGCGAAAAGGTCGTCCACCTCACGGTCGTAGGTTTGTGACCACAGGTGGAAGCCCGTCTCGGTGTCGATGAGCTGCGCCGTGATCCGAACTTCGAGGTCGTCTCGGCGAACGCTGCCTTCCAGGATATGCGAGACGTTGAGCTGGTCGCCGATCTGGCGGATGTCGTTGTTGTCGCGGAAGGCGAACGACGACGTCCGGGCGGCGACCTGCAGTCCGTCAAAGCCGGCCAGGATGTTGAGAATCTCCTCGGCGACTCCGTCACCGAGGTAGACCTGATCACCCTCGGCACTCATGTCGGCGAACGGCAGCACCGCGATCGACGACATCTGCCGCTCTACGAGGGCTCCGGTATCAACGGACCGAACGGCCCACCACCCAGCGCCACCGAGCATGACGGCACTCAAGACGACCCCGACCGCGATCGCCTTGGGTGGCCCCTTCGCCTCGACGCCCTCGTCGGTCTTCCGCACACCGGAGAGGGTGACGTCGTAGACCCACGACAGTGCGATGACGATAGGAAAGAGCGCGAGCAGCAGGGCGAAGAGACCTCGCAGGGCCCCGGTCCCAAGGTCGAAGGCCGGAAAGAGGATCTCACCCAGCTGGAGGAGGACGAACGCCACGGCGAGATACGCCGCCGTCGTGCTCACCACGCGGCGGCGCATCAATTCGCCCCACATCCCCTTTGCCCGATCCCTCATTCTGTCCCTCTCCGAACGAGAGCCCCGATCGCCACGGGGCATTCCCTCGCTCTACAATATAGACAGCGGCCACCGGGGCCGCGTTGCATTGCCCTCACGGCGAGTGAGTCACACTACCCGGGCAAGGAATCCGGCACTTCGAGTTTGCCTGCCGTCTTTTTCGACGATCAGCCCCTGCACATCCCGAGTACGATCCAGCAATCTCATGCCCTCATCCGGGCCCAGGACGAGCAACGCCGTGGACAACGCGTCGGCCTCCATCGCGCTGCCCGCGACCACGGTCACCGAACTCGTCTCTTCAGGTGAGACGCCGGTACGTGGGTCGATGATGTGATGGAATCGACGATCGCCTGAAAACGCTTGCATGTAATCGCCGGAGGTCGCGATGCACTCGCCGGCCAACCGCACGAGTCCTGCGTAAGACGCATCGTCGTGCGGATCCTGGATGGCGACGGTCCACGGATCCGTCGTCGAGCCTCGCCCTGCGCTCGCCATGTCTCCCCCGGCATCCACCATGACCCGTTCGAATCCGGCGTCGGTGAGGACTCCGACGGTGCGGTCGACGATGTATCCCTTCGCGATCCCGTCCAGGGTGATCGCCATGTCGGGGCGCTCGAACCGAATGTAGTCCTTCCCCACGCGAAGCATCCGATAGTCGACGAGTTCGCGTGCGCGCTCGACCTCGTCCGCGGTCGGAGCGTGCCCTCGTTCGCGAAAGGAGCGCTCATGGAGCGAGCGCAGCGGAGCGATCGTCGGGTCGAACGCCCCTCCGGAGGCGCGTGAATAGTGCTCCGAGCGGCTCAGGACCTCCACCAACTCCCAAGGCGGAGCTTGGACACGACCGGTGGCGTTCAGCTCGCTCACCGCGGTACCGGGCCGATGTCTGCTGAAGACGCCTTCGAGACGCTCCATCTCGGCGAATGACGCGGCCACCATGCTTCGAGCTTCCCGAGGGTCGGGGTGGACGACACTGATGGTGACGAGCGTGCCCATTCGAGTCCGCGTCTCACGGACCCGATGGAGTCTGGCCTCTCGCAGTATTCCCGCAGTGAGGCCACCCGTGAACGCGGCTCCGGCGCCCGCGGTTGCAGTAATGCGCAGCACCTCGCGGCGAGTGAACCGTCGGTCAGACATCGATCACCGCCGATGTCCCGGTCGCATTGCCGATCTGAACCAGACGCGGGCGAATGGTCTCCATCTCGTGCCGGCAGACGCCGTTCTGCTCGATCAACTGGACCTCGCACACGTTGCACCGGACACATTCGGAGAAGTCCACGTCGGGCCCCTGGATCGCTCCCGTCGGACACCGCTGCTCACACACCTTGCAGTGGCCGCACTGCTCCACTCTCGGAATCCGACGCAGGGAAATGAACGACAGTACACCGAGCGCCGCACCCAGCGGACACGCGTACCGGCAATAGAAGCGCGGGATGATCGCGGAAGCCGCGAGGAACGCCCCGGCGATCGCCCAGAGCAGGAGGGAGGGGCTCAGAAAGAAGACGGTCCCGAATGGCTCGAAGTATTGATAGAGACTCGCGTTGCTGCCGATGAGCGGAGGAAGCAGAACAACCGCCAGGACCGCGTACTTCAGATAGATCGCGCGGTCGTGGACGACCGTATCGAGTGAGCGTTGGAACCGACTCGGCACCACCCGGTCGATCAGGTCCTGAAGCGCCCCGAAGGGGCAGAGGAAACCGCAGAACACTCTTCCCCAGACGAGCGTCGTGACCAAGGTGAACGCGACCATCAGCAGAAGCGGAACGTCCCTCAGATAGACCCCGGGGCCGGCCCAGATGCCGCTGGTGATGTGGCTGACGGACAGAAAGCCCCCGTCGACGAAGCCGAGCACGACGAGCGTGACGGTGAGGGAGACCCACCGGAGTGGCACCGACTTCGCGAAGAAGGCCGCGGTCGCAAGAGCGAGCACGAGCATCATGAGGCCGACCCGTCCCCACGAGGTATTGGCCAGCGTGCGCTCCCAAAGGGACTCGTCCTCGGTAACCGCGAAGTCTAGGCTCTGCAGATCGGGGATGGACAGGATCTCCGGCTCACGTTCGGGCTCGACCGACGGCACTTCGACTTCGACCTCGGATTCTGGCTCGACTTCGACCTCGGGTTCTGGTTCGGGTTCGACCGGAGGCACTTCGACTTCGACCTCGGATTCCGGCTCGAGCACCGACTCGGCCGCCGCATCAGCGTCGAGTGCGGCCGCGGCCTCTGCCATCAACTGGCGGGCCTCCCGAGTGACATACTCGAGCACGTGAGTCCCCAGGTCTCCGAGGTCGTACACGAACGTGAAGGGACGCGACATGTCGATGGAGCCGTCGAGCAGCATGAGCCCTACCAGGGTGGCCTCTCCCGAGACGACTCCACCCGAGGGGAGCCCGAGCGGCAGCACACGGCTCTGCTCCAGCGCAGTGGTGTCCCCGTCCTGCGTGACAGACCAACCCTGCTGCCGAAAGAGACGGAGTCGAGACCCGTCGACCGCATAGAGCATGAGGTGTTCGGCCCCGCCCCGGCGCTCGACCGAGCCGAGGGCACGCTCGTAGAGTTGCCGGCCGAGGAAGTATTCCCCGATGCGATCTCCGCCGATGTAGGCCATCGAGATCCCCGCTGATCCCTCGCCGGGCTCCGTCACCTCGAATCGGCGGACGATGTCGAGTTGGCGTAGCTCGAACCAGGCGTAGCTCGAACCACGTGCGACCCACCGGGTCGATTGCTTCCCCCGGTACCGGTTCGATGTCCGGCGTCGAGCCGTACGCTGAGGCCACTCGCCTCGCTGAATCGCGAACACCGCGCGATAGCGCACGCACGCTGATGGAGACGCGCGAGATGCCCTCGATGTCGTCCCAGAGACGGAAGGAATCGCCGATATACTTGCCGGCGAACTGCTCCTGGAAGCCGGGAACGCGGAGGAAGTCGCCCATGCTCCGCATGTACGACTCGCGATAGTCGGTGACCCGCATACCGGTCAGCGTACCGCCCGGCGTCATCCCGACGAGCGCCTCGATCGGACCG
>JBDGVT010000188.1:0-6618 GCA_039585495.1 Gemmatimonadota bacterium
GTTATCCGCGAATAGTCTTCGTCGGACATGCCCATGGCAGAAACACCGAGGCAGAACAGGCACGCGTCGAATCCCGCGAAACGGTCCGCGACAGCGGAAAAGTCCTACAGGTCGCCATGCACGAGTTCCGAGAGCTTCTCAAGGAGAGGTGGCTGGTGTGGCGGGGAGTGATCCGAAGCCGACTTCGGCCGCTGCCGCTGAAGGCGAAGGATCACTCCCCGTCACACACACCAAGCGCTTACTCCGTAACCATGCGAATCAGCCTCTGAAGCCTCTGCTTGTGCACCTCGAGCTCCGTCACAAGCACCTCCAGCCGCTCATACATGTCCACGGCGGGCTTCTGATCGGCGCGCTGCGTGTTTCCGTTGAGATAGTTCAGTTGGTCCCGCAACATCGGTTGCGGGTAGCTCGTGATCGTCCGGTCGGTGAGCAGGGCGCGTTCGATCTCCCTCAACTCCGCCTCGACGTCACTCCCTTCCGCCACACGCTCCTGTGCGCCTTGCAGCCTCTCGATCGTGGCATCGGCGTCCTCGATCGCAGCCTGGATCTCCATCCCCAGATCGAACTGGGCCTGCAGATCCGCGAGCGTGACTCCGTCGGCGGCGACGCGCGGGTCGATGAGCACGTCGAAGGAACGAGTCTGGGATTCACCGTCGACCGTCAGCCGTGCCATATAGGTACCCGGCACCACCATCGGACCGCCACGCGGAGCTCCGTTGGGCCCAGGGACCGTGAAGTCCCAGACAAAGCGGTTCAAGCCTCGCTTCGTGGTCGGAGCCGACGCACCGACCTCGCGCTGGAACGGACCACGCATCTCCTGGGCAGACTCCGTTCTGGCACCCGGCCCCGAACTCTGGAACGAGCGGACCAGAGCTCCGGACGCGTCGCTGATCTCGATCTCGACCGACATGCCCTCCTCGGGGAGCATGTAGTCGAGCGTGGCGCCATTTCGCGAGTACTGAGGCGCGTCAGGGGCGCCGCCGCCGCCTCCACGCCCACCCCGCAACCGATGGGCTGCCGTTGGCTGGTAGAAGAAGGGCTCGCCGCTTGCCATCGCCTCATCGAACTGACGCAGCGGCGAGAGGTTGTCCATGATCCAGAACGCCCGGCCCATCGTGGAGATCACGAGGTCGTCCTGGTGCACCTTGATATCCGTGATCGGAGTCCGAGGCAGATTGTACTGGAACTGTTCCCAGCGTTCGCCATCGTCGAACGAGACGTACATCCCGAACTCTGTACCTGCGTAGAGAAGACCCTCCTGCTCCGGGTCTTCGCGCACGGCGCGGGTCGGATGATGTGCGGGGATCCCATTCTCACCCGTCGTCAGGAGTGTCCAGCTCTCGCCGTAGTCCTCGGTCCTGTAAATGAACGGAGTGGGATCACCGAGTAGCGTGCGAAAGCCGGCGAAATACGCCTTTCCGGCCGCGTGTGGAGACGGATCGATGATCGAGATACGACCCTCCGGCGGCATATCTGCCGGCGTCACGTCCTTCCATGTCGCACCCCCATCGCGCGTGACCTGCACCAGGCCGTCGTTGGCACCGGACCAGATGACGCCGGGCGTGACCGGCGACTCCTCGATTGCGTAGAGCACGGAGTAGTGCTCTTCACCCGTGATGTCTCGCGTAATCGGCCCGCCCGAGATCTGCTGACGTTCCGGACGGAATGCGGTGAGGTCCGGGCTGATCTGCTCCCACGTCACACCTTCGTCCGTGGTCTTGTGGACGAATTGCGAACCGTGATAAACGGTGCTCGCGTCGTGAGGCGAAACCTCGATCGGTACCACCCGTTGGAAGCGATAGGGCAGCTCTGCCGGATTGACCCCGTAGAGGTTCACGAAACCGACGTAGTACTGCTTCTCCTGGCCGGTGATCTGGTTGTAGCGACCGAAGCGTCCCTTGCAGTTGGAGTAGACGATAGTCGGGTCACCCGGCTTCGGAACGGCCGGGCCGGTCTCGCACCCTCCGACGGCTTCCCAGTTGCCCTGGTGGCCACCCTGCGAGCCTGTGGCAGGCGGGTTGCTCGGCACTCGGATCGTCGAGTTGTCCTGCTGACCGGCGTACAGCCAGTACGGGAACTGGTCGTCGATATCGACCTGGTAGAGCTCCGCGGTCGGCTGGTTGCTCTGCGTGGACCAGGTGTTGCCACCATCGAGGGTCACGTTTGCACCGCCATCATTCGACTGGATCTGAATGAGCGGGTTGTCCGGGTTGATCCACGTGTCGTGGTTGTCCCCATGCGGGGTCTGGCGTCGCTCGAAGGTGGCCCCACCGTCGATCGACTCGTAGTACCCCTCGTTGTTGATGTAGACGTGGTCGGCGTTCGTCGGGTCGGCGGTCACATTCGTGTAGTAGAACGGACGATTCATGATGCCACGCTGGTTGCTCACGAGCTCCCAGGTCTCACCGAAGTCGTCCGATCGATACAGCCCTTCCTCGGGATCGGTGGTCTCGACCAGCGCGTATACACGGTTCGGTGCGTCCGCGGTCACGGACAGATCGATCTTACCGACGAGCCCCGTGGGCAGACCTTCCGTCATGATGCGCCACGTGTCACCGCCATCGCTCGACTTCCAGATTCCGTTCTCGCGGCCCGACGCCTCCATCCCGGAGATGATCGTCCAGGGCTGACGCTGTCCGCGCCACATCGCGGCGTAGATCTCGTTGGGGTTGGCGGTGTTGATCTCGAGATCGATCGCGCCGACCGAATCGGAGGTGAAGAGAACCTGGTCCCACGTGGTGCCTCCATCGCGGGTGCGATAGACACCCCTCTCGGGGCTGTTGGCCCACGGGTTCCCGAGCGCAGCGACATATGCGACATCGGGATCATCAGGATGCACTTCCACAGCACCGAGCTGGCCCATCTCGACGAGACCTCGACGCTCCCACGTCTCACCGGCGTCGTCGGAGCGGTACAGACCTCTACCCGTGATCACGTTGGATCGAATCCCGTCGGAACCGGTCCCCACGTAGACGATGTCAGGATCGGACGGCGCGACCCGGATCGAACCGATCGAGCCGGTCTCGAAGTAGCCATCCGAGATGGGGCGCCACGTCGTCCCGTAGTCTTCCGTCTTCCACACGCCCCCTCCGGTGGCGCCCATGTAGAACGTCAGCGGGTGAGCGCGGTGACCGGCTACAGCCGTCACGCGACCACCGCGAGAGGGACCGACGTTGCGGTAGGAAAGATCCGAGAAGGCAAGCTCGACGCGGGACTGCGCATCCTGCGCCGATACGGGCGAGGGAACGAGCAGTGGCAGTGCTGCGAAGGCGAGTGAAAACGCTACGGGGATAGCCCAGACCCGTCGCTGCGAGTGGCTCGAAAAGCGGCTCATGTGTTGCTGACTCCGGCATGCGTTCGATGGGGGGCTGACAATGCTGACGGCGCCCCCGGGGGTCAATAAGGTGACACCCGGCACGCCCGTCGCGCTGACCGATC
The DNA here is from genome assembly GCA_039585495.1 of Gemmatimonadota bacterium. Lineage (GTDB taxonomy): Bacteria > Gemmatimonadota > Gemmatimonadetes > Longimicrobiales > Gaopeijiaceae > UBA2589. The sequence continues at coordinate 3,439 of JBDGVT010000188.1, forward strand.
CGACGGCCGCCTCCGGCCACGGCTTTCCGTCCGAAACTTCCATCTATAGGTTTTCGTATCTATACAGAATCGTACCCATACGCAGGCACCAGGTCTCATGCCCCAGCACACCAGACTCAAGCCACACTGGTTCCATATCCTTCTCTCTCTCGCGGACCGCGATCTGCACGGGACGGCGATCATGGAGGAGGTTCTCGAAAGGACCGAAGACCACCTCCGTCTCTGGCCGGGCAAGCTGTACGGAGCCTTGAAGGAGATGGCCGACGCAGGGTTGATCTGCGAGGTGGAGCCTCCGGATGACGCGCCGACCGAAGGCGGAAAGCGACGCTTCTACTCGGTGACGCGCCAAGGCCGTCTCACGCTTCACGAAGAGGTAGAGAGGCTTGCCACTCTCGTTCGCGTGGCCCGCGCCAAGGGCGCCGGCGGGGGCGCGGCGTGACCCACGTGGAGCGAGGGGCGAGGAGACGCTATCGCGCACTGTTGCGTGCGTACCCGCCGGATCACCGGGCTCGATACGGTGCGGAGATGGAAGACGCTTTCCTCGTGCTCCTCAGGATCGATCGCGAACGGAGAGGCTCGATTGGCGCGGCCCTGTGCTGGCTCGGCGCCACATGGGACGTAGCGCGGGGCGGAACGTCCGCCCGGCTCGATATCGGAAAGAGCGGACAGGGAGGACGGGAGATCATGGGTACAATCACTTCGGATCTGCGCTACACGCTTCGGACACTGACCAAGAGGCCGGTGTTCGCCTTCACGGCGATTCTGACCATCGCAATCGGCATCGGTGTGAACGCCTCGGTGTTCACGGTCGTCAACGGCTTCATGCTGGTCCCCCTCCCCTACGAGGATCCCGACCAGCTCGTCGCTTTGTATTCGGAGCAGCCGAGCCTGGGGTGGTCAGGGACGGACATCAACCACGCGGACGCTTGGGACTGGCGCGCGCGCGCCGAAACGCTCGAAGACCTCGCGGTCTTCGACGGGGACGGGTTCAACCTCACCGGTGGCGACGCCCCGGAGTTGGTGTCAGGCATGCGGGTCACCCCGAACTTCCTCTCTCTGATCGGTCGTCCCCCCATGCTGGGTCGGGATTTCGATGCCGACGAGATCGGCGAGGGGCTCGATCGGGTCGTGATCCTGACCGATGGCTTTTGGGAGCGCCGATTCGCGCGTGACCCCGAGGTGCTGGGTTCGACCCTGACACTCGACGGTGAACAGGTCGACGTCATCGGGATCATGCCTCCCGACTTTCTGTTCCACGAAGACCGTCCGGACCTTCTGCGGCCGTGGCAATTCAAGATGGAGGAGGCCCCAAGGGGGAATCACTCCGCGAAGACGATCGCTCGGATGGCCGACGGAGTCGGAATCGACGTGGCACGAGCCGAACTCGTCGAGGTGGCACGGCAGCTCGAAAGTGAGCATCCCGAGAACGAGGGATGGAGCCTCAGTGTCCATCCGCTGCACGAAGACGTCGTCGGGGAAATCGCGAGTCAGGCATCCGTCGTGCTCATGGGGGCCGTCGGCTTCATCCTCCTGATGGCATGCGTGAACGTGGCGAACCTCCTGCTCGCTCGCGCCGGCGGTCGTTCCCGCGAGATGGCGGTCCGGGTCGCGCTCGGAGCCGGTCGGACCCGTGTCGTGCGCCAGCTCCTCACCGAGAGCCTGCTCCTCGCGCTCGTCGGTGGCACGCTCGGCCTGGGAATGGCCATGTGGGGCTACCGGGGTATCGTCGCGCTGCTTCCGTCGAACATGCCGCCGGTATTTCAGTTCGAGATGAATACGTCCGTGCTCGCGTTCACCGCCGCGATCACCGTGGGAGCCGCACTCGTCTTCGGCGTGATCCCTGCTCTGCGAGCGACCGACGGACAGACCGATGCGCTGCGGGAGGGAGGTCGGTCGGGGCGTACGCGCGGTGCCAGTCGTTTCGGCAGCGCTCTGGTCGTCATGCAAACGGCGATGGCCGTCGTTCTGCTGGTCGGGGGAGGTCTTCTCATGAAGTCCGTCTCCGGCATGAAGACACAGGACTTCGGGTTCGTCTCCGAGAACGTGCTCACAGCGCGGATCGCGCTGCCGGCAGCCCAATATGACTCCCAGGAGGCCTCCGAGGTCTACTGGCGTGAGGCAACGAGCCGCATACGTAACGTCCCGGGGATTCTCGAAGTGGGAACCACGCAGGCACATCCGCTCATGGGGTCGAACTGGGGCCGCACCGTCCGCATCGAGGGTCAGGACCTCGCCGAGGACCAGGAACGCACGGTTCGGCTCACGTATGCGTCGCCCGGACTCTTCGAGGCGCTGCGGTTCGGAATGGTGAGAGGACGTGTTTTCTCGGAGTCGGATGATGCAGGCGCGCCACCCGTCGCGATCGTGAACGAGGCCTTCGTCGAGCGCTACCTCGGGCCCGACGACGACCCGATCGAGGAACGGCCGGAGCCGGCTCTTTACCTACCGATCGACCAGGTCGATATCCGTACTCGGTCCGTCGTTCTCAAGGCTGCCGGCGATCCGACCGAGATCGTGGCCGCGCTCCAGGCGGCGGTCTGGACCATCGATGCGAACATCCCGATCTACCAGGTGGAGAGCATGGAGTCTCTGGTCGACCGACGGGTGGGAGGCTTCGCGGTCATCGGATACCTCATGGGGATTTTCGCCGTTCTTTCCCTCATTCTGGGTGCCGTCGGCATCTACGGGGTGACGGCGTATGCCTCTGGGCAACGCACGAGCGAGATCGGCGTCCGGCTCGCGATGGGTGCCGAGCGGGCACACGTAGTGTCCATGGTGGTGCGCCAGGGTGCTCTGAGAACCGTGCTCGGCCTCGTCGTCGGACTCGGTCTGGCAGCCGCAATGGGCGGGGCCATGTCCGGGATTCTGGTCGGCGTGAGCCCGCGAGACCCAGCGACGTTCGGACTCGTCACCCTCACCCTGGGGAGTGTGTCGTTCCTGGGACTATACCTGCCCGCACGCAGGGCCTCGAACGTCGATCCGGTGAGGGCGCTTACCGCAGAATAGCGCTACTCACCCGGCCACGGTGTCGGCCCACTCGACGAACGTGTCGCAGAGTTCGTCGACTACCTCGGCGTCTGTCCGGCCGGAGCGCTTGAGAACGTGAAAGCCGTGGTCGGCGCCATCCACGATGTGGAGTGTCGGCCGCGGCTTCACGTCGTCCAGGAGAGGCGTCAGCAA
>JBDGVT010000189.1:0-5845 GCA_039585495.1 Gemmatimonadota bacterium
GCTGGTCGAAGGACGGACCACGCAGGGAGAGACGTTCCGGGTCAGCTTGCTCGAACTGACCGCTACTTCGGCGTTGGTCTCACAAGACATGCAGAGTGGAGGACTTCGATGAAGGTGCGGACCCGTGTCTTCGTCGCCGCGGCGCTCGTCGCGGCGACCTCGCCGTTCACGACGACGACGATCCTCGCGCAAGAGGAGGCCGACACCACGGCCGAGCGGAAGAAACGAGAAGGCAGGAACCTCCCGCTCGATGCCGCGCGCACCGTCTCGATCGACACCGACGTCGGCACCTGGCTCTCGCTGGACGTGAGTCCCGACGGCCAAACCGTGGTCTTCGAGCTGCTGGGTGACCTGTATACCGTGCCTCTCGGCGGAGGGAACGCATCCCGGATCACGGAGGGTCTCGCGTACGACACTCAGCCCCGGTACAGCCCCGACGGCACGAAGCTCGTGTTCATTTCGGACCGGAGTGGCGGAGACAACCTGTGGACCCTCGATCTCGCCTCGGGTGACTCGGCACAAGTCACGACAGGGAACGGTTCGGCGTGGATGTCGCCGGATTGGACACCCGATGGGAACTACATCGTCGCCTCGAAGGGTCCGACGCGCCTCGGAGTCGTCCAGCTCTGGATGGGCCACGTCGACGGTGGATCGGGACAGGTCCTACGGGACGAGCCCGCGCAGCTGAAGACGGTCGGCGCAGCGGTTTCACCGGACGGCCGTTACATCTGGCACGCCCAGCGGATGGCGTCGTTCGTCTACAACGCCCAGTTGCCGCAATACCAGCTCGCCGCCTACGACCGAGAGACGGGCGAGACCTTCACGCGCACCTCCCGCTACGGGTCTGCCTTCCGGCCAACCCTCTCGCCCGACGGAACGATGCTGGTGTATGGGTCGCGATACGAGGATCAGACAGGTCTTCGCCTTCGCGACCTCGCGAGCGGTGACGAGCGCTGGCTCGCTTACCCGGTTCAGCGAGACGACCAGGAGTCGATCGCTGACCGCGACGTGTACCCCGGAATGAGCTTCACCCCGGATTCGCGGGAAGTCGTCGCGTCGTACGATGGTAAGATCTGGCGGATTCCGGTCGATGGGTCGGATGCGATTGGTGTCCCGTTCCGTGTGCGTGAGGACGTCGCCGCGGGTCCCCTCGTCGAATTCGACTATCCCGTCGAGGACACGCCGACTTTCACGGTTCGGCAGATCCGAGACGCGACGGCATCGCCCGACGGATCACGTTTGGCTTTCACGTCGCTCGACAAGCTCTACGTCATGGATCTCCCGGATGGCGAGCCCGAACGGCTCGACGACTCGGATCTGGTCCAGGCCTTCCCCTCCTGGTCACCCGACGGCCGGTGGCTCGCCTACGCGACCTGGGGGCCAGACGGCGGGCAGATTATGCGCACCCGCTCGGATGGCGGCGGATCACCGGAGCAGCTCACGACGGCGACCGCACAGTACCAGCAGATCACGTACAGCGGCACGGGCGGCCGAATCGTTGCGCTGCGTAATCCGACGCGTGCGTTTCAAGAGGCCGATGGTGCCAGCGCCGGCGGTGCCGAAATGGACATCGTGTGGATCCCCGCTGAGGGCGGTGACGCGACGGTCATCGCGCCCGCCGAGGGCAGACAGTCGCCCCACTTCATCGAGGGCTCGGGGCGGATCTACATGCATCACGGAGGCGACGGCCTGGTCTCCATTCGTTTTGACGGGAGTGACCCAAAAGCACACGTGAAGGTCGTGGGCAACACCCGACCGGGCGCCACGCAGCCGAACTCGGCCTCTGCCCTGCGGATGGCCCCGCGCGGCAACCTCGCCCTCGCGAAGGTCAACGACGACTTGTACGTGGTGACGGTGCCTCAGGTGGGTGGCGAGACGCCGCAGATCTCGATCAGCAATCCAGATGACGCCGCCTTCCCATCGTGGAAGCTCACCGACATCGGTGGGGACTTCCCCACATGGAGCGGCGATGGCCGCAGCGTCCACTACTCCATCGGAAATGCCCATTTCGTGTACGATCTGGATGCTGCGGAGGCCTTCGCCGAGGCCGCTTCAGACGCAGAGTCGGACGACGAGGATGAGGCACCGGAATACGAGCCGACGGAACAGCGGATTCTCCTGGAGGCCGAGCGCGACATCCCCGACGGTGTCGTCGTTCTCCGAGGAGGTCGGGCGCTCACCATGAACGGTCGTGAAGTGATCGAGGACTCCGAGATCGTCATTCGAGACAACCGCATCGAGGCCGTCGGCCGACGCGGGAGCGTCAACGTCCCGTCCGGAGCCGACGTCATCGACGTGTCAGGGCGGACCATCGTGCCCGGCTTCGTCGACACACATGCCCACATCAGGTCGGGCTTCGGGCTACACAAGACGCAGTCCTGGATGTTCCTCGCCAACGTCGCGTACGGCGTGACCACCACCCGCGACCCGCAAACCTCGACGACAGACGTCCTCACCTATGCCGACCGGGTACGCACCGGCGACATGATCGGGCCTCGGATGTACTCGACCGGCCCCGGGATATTCGGGGACTATCAAACGGAGCCCATTCGCGATCTCGATCATGCGCGTGACATCATGCGTCGCTACAGCGAGTACTACGACACCAAGACCATCAAGATGTACATGTCGGGGAACCGCCAGCAGCGGCAGTGGATCATCATGGCGGCCCGCGAGCAAGGCATCATGCCGACCATCGAGGGCGGGCTCATGTTCAAGTACGACATGACGGCCACGCTGGACGGGTATCCGGGGACCGAACACTCGCTACCCATCGCTCCGATCTTCTCGGATGTCGTCGACCTCATGGCCGCCACGCAGATCGCCTATACCCCGACGCTGCTCGTTTCTTACGGCGGCCCCTGGGGCGAGAACTACTACTACTCTCGGGACAATCCCCACGACGACCCGAAGCTCCAGTACTTCACGGCCCACGGCGAGTTGGACCAGAAGTCGCGAAGGCGGCCGGGTTGGTTCCGTGACGAGGAGCACGTCTTCCAGAAGCACGGACTCGGAACGCGCCAGCTTGTAGAAGCCGGCGGTCGTGTCGGCGTCGGAAGTCACGGGCAGCTCCAGGGTCTCGGATACCATTGGGAGCTGTGGTCTGTCGCGGCGGGTGGCATGGACGAATACGACGCGCTCCGCACCGCCACGATTCTGGGTGCGGAAGCGATCGGCCTGGACCAGGACCTGGGCTCGATCGAGGCCGGGAAGCTCGCCGACCTCGTCATCCTGTCCGGCAATCCGCTCGATGACCTCCGAAACACGAACACGATCACCGACGTGATGATGAACGGACGACTTTACGATGGCGACACGCTGAACGAGACCTGGCCCCGCCAGCGGACCCTCGAGCGGACCGACTGGGTCAGCGTGGAACCACCGGTCACCCGTGCGGGGATCGGCCGATAGTGCCGATGAGAAGATTCGTCCTCGCAGCCATCGCCTTCGTGGTGATGGCTGCGCCGGGGACTGCACAGGACAGGCCGGCCGTGCTCGTTACCGGATCCAGCTCCGGCATAGGCCTCAAGATCACGGAGGTGCTCTCCGCGAACGGGTACCTCGTGTACGCGGGTGCGCGAAGCGCAGACGACCTCGCAAGGCTCGACGCGATGGAGAACGTCGAGTCGATCCGTCTGGATGTGACGGACCAGGCCGAAATCGATGCGGCGGTGGAGGTGGTGTCCGCAGCCGGGCGAGGCGTGATCGACCGCGTCACGGCGACCGCTCCGGGCAAGCCGGCCTTCCTCTTCGAGTTCGGAGTGACGATGGGCAACCCGCTCGGAGATGCCGCCACCTGGGCCGAGGTAGCCCTATCGGATCTATTCACTGATCGATGGCCTGCCGTGCGCGGCTTTTCCTGGTGGAACGAGACGTGGGAGAACGACGGAAACGCCACCCACGACACCAACATGAGGGTCCAGGACGTGCCCGGCCTGTCCGCCGTGTTTCAGGCTCGTCTCTCCTCACCCGATCTCGTGGACCGCCCGATCGGCTGACGATCCTTCCGAGCGTGGCTCGACCCTACTCCCAGACGACTCCGTAGTCATCACCGTGATGGCTCGAACCACCCCACATCGACCCGTGCTCCCAGTCAAAGAAGATCGCGTTGATGGGTCCCGAGGTGCGTTCTGCGAACTGGAGCCGATAGCCCATCCGACGCAGGTCCGTCTGAACCCAGGGTGGCGTCGCATTCTGAACGAGAAGACCACCGGGGTTGGTCGCGTGATCTCCGAACGACCCCCTCATCTGGAACGAGTTGATGTTGGCCGCCTCGACCGCCTCCTGAACGTTCATGTCGAACTCGACCATGTTCAGGAAGAACTGAACGAGGTTCTGATCCTGGGAGTCACCCCCCTGTACCGCAAAAGACAGGTGCGGCCTTCCATCCTTCAGTGACATTCCGGGCGTTAACGTGGCTCGCGGCCGCTTGCCGGGCTCGACAATGTTGAACGGATTGTCGACCTCGTTGACTACGAACGACTGAGCCCTCTGGCTCAAACCGATCCCCGTGTTTCCAGCGATGACTGCGGGAATCCACCCACCCGACGGTGTGATGGATACGACCCAGCCTTCTTCGTCCGCCGCCTGGATCGAAGTCGTCCCTGCGTAGAAGTCGTCGAGGTACTCTTCCATCTCCTCGGCGCTCGCGTCCTCGGTAATGACTCTTCCTCCACCCGACCATCGCTCGAGGAGGTGCTTGTACGGGTTGACCCCACCCTGGAACGGATAAGGATCGCCCGGGAGAATGTTCGCGTCGTTCTCCTCCCAGTCGATCTGCTCGGCACGCAGACGCCCATACTCCTTGGACAGAAGCCCCTCGATCGGCTCTGCCGGCGGGAAGTACGGATCGCCGTAGTAGAAGTCGCGATCCGCGAAGGCCATGCTCATCGCCTGATAAAGCGTGTGCACGTATCGAGCGCTGTTATAGCCCATTTCCTGGAGATCAAAGTTCTCGAGGATGTTCAGCGTCTGGTTCATGACCGGGCCCTGGACCCAAGGCTGCAGCTTGTAGACCTCGATGCCCTTGTACGTCGTCATCACCGGCTCTTCGATATAGACCTGCCACTCATCCAGGTCGGCCATCGTTACGGTTGATCCTTGCTCCCGGGCACCCCGCACGTACTCCTCGGCTATGTCGCCGCGGTAGAAGCGATCGTACGCCAGGAGAATCGCTTCCTCGCGGCTCCTACCGTCTTCGAGCGCTTCGGCTTCGGCCTCCACCAGCTTGCGCAGGGTGACACCGAGGTCCGCCTGGACGAGCAGCTCGCCCACCTCCGGACCCTCGCCTCCCTCGGGAAAGAAGACGCTCGCCGTGTAGGGCCAGGCCTTCATTCGGTCTGCCTCGGCACCGATGCGGCGCACCGCATCCGCTTCCATCGGATACCCTTCGGTCATCTCGATCGCCGGAGCGAGAACCTCGGCCAGCGATAGTGTGCCCCAATTCGCCAACATGGTCATCAGGCCCCCGGGCGTGCCCGGCGTGACCATGGCATCCACGCCGTACTCGGGCGGATACTCCATATCGCGCTCGCGGAAATAGTCCGGTGTCGCACCTGAAGGGGCCACGCCCAGCGCATTCACGCCGATCACCCTCTGCTCACCCGGGTGATAGATCAGGGCCTGGGTCTCGCCACCCCACGAGAGGACATCCCACATCGTCGCGGTCGCGGCCAGCATGGCCATCGCCGCATCCACTGCGTTGCCGCCCCTCTGGTACATCATCGAGCCGGCGGTGGCAGCCATGGGCTTGCCCGTAATGGCGATCCAGTGCTTCGCGTGGAGAACGGGCTTCTGCGTCCGCTGAGCGGACACGACACTCGGAGCCAGAAGCGAGAGCGCGACG
>JBDGVT010000190.1:0-5812 GCA_039585495.1 Gemmatimonadota bacterium
GCCCGTCAGGATCGAACTACCCAGCAGCGTCAGCACGTAGGGTGACGCCGACGTGTACGTCCCGGTCCGCGTGTCGTGTGCCTGGCTCGCCGATCCGATCCGGATCCCGGCCGTCGTCGTCTCGATCACACCTTCGTTCACGATCTCGCCGATGATCTCGCGCGCGTTGTTGCCCCCGCCTTCCGTGTCGATCCGACCACTCGCCTGGTTCGTCAGAACACCGCCCGTCACCGTCAGGATCGCTTCCTGCGTGTCGCTCGACGTATCGACCAGCGTGATCCGACCCGCGTTCGTCAGGTCACCCATCACGTTGAAGCGCCGATCGCCGCTGCCCGCGCTGATCCGAAGCACGGCTCCGGGCGTAACGATGTCGATATGTCCCGTCGTATGATCGCTGTTGACCAGGATCGAGTAGATGCCAGGCGCGTCGATGATCGCCCGATCGGTCGCGACCGGCACAGTCCCCCTGCTCCACTTCGTCGGATCGTTCCAGTTCCCGTCTCCGCCCAGCCAACGGTTCACGTCACCCGGAAGCGGAGGTGGAACGACGACGAGGACGGCGTCGTCGGATACGCCCTCGCTGGTGGCGATAACGGTCGTGGCCCCAGCCGTGAGTCCGGTCACGACACCGGTCGTGACATTCACACTCGCGACCGAAGAGTCGACGAGGGCCCACTCCACCGATCGGCCGGTCAGAGGACCGCCATCCGCGTCGAACAGCTGGACGAGGAAGGTCGCGCTATCGCCCTCAATCACGACGACGGAGTCGGGCATCACCAGCACCGAGTCCACCGGGAGGGGCGTCACCGTGACGGTCGCGGCTGCCGACACTCCCTCACTCGTGGCCGTGACGTCGGTGACGCCCGCCGAAACGCCTGTCACCACGCCGGTCAGCGAGTCGACAGATGCGATCGACCCGTTGTCCACCGACCACCGCACAGACCGGCCGGTCAGCGCAGCACCGGTCGCGTCGAACGTGCTCGCAGCATAGGTCACGGTCCCCCCGATGAGGACCGTCGCGCTGTCGGGCGACACGGAAACGGAGTCGACCGGTATCGGCACCACCACGATCGACGCGGTGTCGGCGAAGGCGCCGGCGGAGGCGACGACCTGGACCGTACCTGCCATCACTCCGGTCGCGGTATCCCCCATGAGGGTCAGCATTGTGGTATCGAGTGACGTCCAGAAGACCGTGGGATCATTCGCTCCACCCCCGGTCGCCGTTGCCTCGAGAACCGCGACTGATTCTTCCTGAAGTGTGTCAGGTGCCGCTGTGATGTCGATCGCCGTGGCGAAGAAGTTGTCGAGCGAACCCCTCACCACGGGCACATCGCGACTGATCGTGTCCCCGGGCACGAGGTTGATTGGACCCGACTGCCCGGAATACTCCACCGACTCTGGTCCGCTCGCGGGCACATGGACGAGACGCATCTCGACACGGACGGTGGCCGAGTTGTTCGGCGAAGTGACCTGAATCGTCGCGGTCGCGGAGGCGATCGACGCTACAGAGGCGGAGACGTCGGCCAGGACAGACCCATCGGCCTCCGAAACGACAGCGACCTCGATCCTCGTCGGATCCAGCGCACTCGCGTCGGCCGCCGTCGGGGTGACGAGCGGGCGCACGGAGAGCACGGCCGCCGGGTCTTCTGTGGTGTCGATATTGGTCGGGGATTCATCCGATCCGCACGACGCGACCAGGCCTACCAGACCCATGAGCCCCACGAACCCGAGCACGCGACGGCGACGCGGACCCACGGGAGAGCGTCCGTGCCCAAGCCGAGCTTGGTCAGGCACGGGGTGGGGGGTTGAGGCAGGATGCATCATTCAAGATCCCCCCCAGCCTAGTGGATCTGCAAGCTTGAAGGTCTGATTCGCGAAGAACGCGGCGTCGCGCCAGCCTCACGAGGCGCAGCAAAGGACCAGCGACGAGGCCCCGGTCCTGAGGTCGGGAAGGAGCCTCGAGTCGATCTTTTCCCCACATGCTTCCAAGCCCGTCCCCGACAGCGGCCAGAGCCTCTTTCCATGAGGTTTCGTGGGTTGGGCCGGAAGGTCGTTTTGTCGCCACGTCGAGCGACTTGAAGTCACTTCCGAGCAGTCGATCGGAGGCGACGGGGCGAAGGCAGAGGCCCAAAGCTCTAGCTAACGTCGGACCTGCCCGTCGAGGAGGAAGTCATGTCTCTGCGTCGCGCGGTGGGCGCCTGCGCCCTGCTATCCTTGGGCCTCGTTTCAGTTGGCTGCACTGATACGTCGACTGGACCAGCCGAAACCGACCAATGGATTGAGGTTGATCTGGCCGAGTTTCCCAACGGCGGAGGAGCGGTCCCTGATCATACGGTTCTGACGGACCAGTGGGCCGGAATAGGCATTCTGTTCGGGGCAGAGCCTGCCGGCGTCGACCTCATAAAGGAAGAATGGGGCGACGCCCACATCTTCTTTTCGCCTGACGTTTTTGGCGCGATCGCGGTGTTTCGATTCGTCGAGCCTGGAACCGCCAACTCAGTCGATGCGACAGCATTCGCGCTGGTCCCCTGGTTCCAAATTGGCGAATCCGCTGAACTCGTCGGGCTGGACGAAACCGGTGCTGAGATCGTCATCGACGCCATAACCCCAGCGGACATCGGTGCCGGGGGCGTGAGTATCGAAATGTCGATCGAGGGCAGGTTCCGTACAGTCGAGTGGCGGACTCACGGCGATCCGGGGATCGCCGCGCATAGCGTCGCATTCAAGTTCTAGCGGCCGCCCAGACCTCAGGAGAATACGAGTAGACCGTCCGCTCTCGGCCGCCAATCCCCCAGCGTGGGGCTGACGCCCCAATACAGCGTGGGGTTGTAGAGGAAGATCCAGGGGGCGTCGTCACGGATCAGGGTATAGATCCTCCGGTAGATGGCCTGGCGTTCGGGAGTGGAGACGGTCGCCTGCGCTTCTTCGATCAGCGCATCCACCTCCTCGTTTTCGTACCCCTCCCACCACGGGCCGCGAAGCCCGGAGTGAATCTTCTCCCTCAGGACCCGGTAGGTGCTCCGCGGACTGGAGTCGAAGCCGGCCGCATCGTTGATCCGCTTCTCCCGGACCATCTGCGAATAGGCAGCACGGTCCTGGTGCTCGACGATTTCCAGGGTGATCCCTACCCGGCTGTACTGTTCCGCCATCACGCGCGCCAACTCGGGCATCTCGTCGGGCATCACCTGCGGGATATCAAAGACCAGCTCCAGTCCATCGGGGTAGCCGGCTTCTGCCAGGAGGCTTCGTGCCATGTCCGGATCATGGGAGTAAGACGGAGTCTCGGGGTCGTACCCGAAGTGATGCGGGGTCAGATAGCCGCTCAGGGGCTTTGCGGCTCCGTCAATGATCTCCGTGATGATCGCGTCGCGGTCGAGGGCGTAGTTCAAGGCCTGCCGAACGCGGCGGTCACGACCCGGCCCTTCGAGGGCGTTGGCCATGAAGATGATGGCCAACCCACTGTCCATTTCGTGACTCAGAGGCCCACCGTCGTCGTTGATCCGATCGCGACCCTGAATTCCGATTCCGGCCGCAATGTCGGCCCGACCATCGAGTAGGGCGTCGACCCGTCTGTCTGGATCGCCTTCGGCGACCCAATGGATCTCTTCATACCCGGGGGTCCCTCCCCAGTATTCGTCATGTGCGGCGAGAACGACCTGAGCGCCGCTATGCTCGATGACCTTGTAAGGACCACTCCCGACATACGCCTCGGGCAAGCGGTCCAACTCGCTCGCGGGGCTGATCGGCATGTCGACGACGAGATCGAGGAGATCCGCCATGGGCTCCCCGGTGACGATCCTTACCACCATGTCGTCGAAAGCCGAGATCTCTGCCGTGCCCAGGTAGCTGATGTACACGCCCTGAGTGCCGAACGCGCCCCCGATCGAAGGATCGAGGACCCGATCTAGGGTCGCGACCACGTCGGACGCCCTCAGCACCTCGCCGTTATGAAATCTCACACCGTCACGCAGATGGAACGTCCAGGTCTGGGCGTCATCTTCGACCTCCCATCTCTCGGCGAGAGCCGGCTGATAGTTGCCCTGTGCATCCCTACCCACGAGCGCTTCGTAGATCGAGGTGATGATGCTGCGTCGGGCGACAGCGTCACTCACGATATGGGGATCACCAATCGTCACCGACGACTGGAAGACGGTCAGCACCGGCGGCGGCATCGTCTCCGGAGTTGGCCCGCACGCCCAGAGCAGAGGCACAGCGAGAGCGATGCCGCGCACGACACCACGAAGTCTGGGCGTTCTAGTCACGGATGGGATGAGCGTCTTCAGTCGGCTGGACCACGGCGTCGGGAGAGTCATGCGAGCAAGATGCGGCGCATATCAGCGCCCCGCGAGCCCGCCACACTTTGATCGTACCCGGAGTTCAACGCGGTAGCCGAGCCTCCAACTCCCTGAAGAACCCTTGCACGAGGATCAGCTCCGCGTCGAGCGGCGTCTCATCGTCCCGAATCATGACGAACAACTGGTCATCCGACGTGATGTCGTACCCGCTATTCGCACTGATGAAATAGGGCCTGGTTGAGAAGAGCTCCTGCGGCTCACCTACCTCGAACGTCTCCCCGTCCGTTATCTCCACACTCATGAGTCTGCCCAGAGCCTCGTCCTGATAAAAGAGAGTGCGGCCATCGTTGGACCACAGAGGGTGCCCACCGCCCCCCACTGAAACCTGCCGCCGCCAGCCGGTCACGGCAGGAAACGGGCGGACGTACACTCCGTCCCGACCGGACTCCATCGACTCATACGCCACGAATCGGCCGTCCGGAGATAGCTTCGGCGCCATCTCGTCGACCTCGGGATTGGCTGCGACCGCGATCGTCGAGTCGCCACTGATGTGTAGAGCGTACAGGTCTCGGCCTTCGCCTCCGGAGATTCCGACCCGGTACACCATCCAGGATTCGTCCACCGAAAGGTCCAGTTCATCCACGTGCCGCTCGAGGTCGAGTATTGGCTCGGCGGTTCCGACCCCGTCCGCCCTCTTCCGATAGACGTCTCGATTCTCCTCGCGATGCGAGATGAACGTCAACGTCGTGCCATCCCTCGACCAGACCGGCCTGCGGTTCAGGCTCCCCTCGAAGGTCAACCTCGTCAACGCCCCCTGGTCGATCGACTTGACCCACAGGTCTGGGCGAGCCCCGAACCCCGTTCCCACGGCCAGGAACCGATCGTCTGGAGAGAGCACGACTGACTCGTATGGCCCCGTCCAGGAGGGATCGAGGGGCTGTTCGAACCCCTGCCGATCGACCCATACGACCTGACGACGCGGCTCCTGCACCCCTGTCATGTAGAGGAGTGTGCCCTGGTCAGAAACCGTGAGATCGACCGAGACCCAATCCCCGACTCCGACAATGGCATCCAGAGTGACACCCGAGCCGGTCACCGTAAGTCCATCGACATCGAAAGGAACGGCCTCGAGCAGCCCATCGGCCCGAACGACCAGGAGATGTCCAGACGCTGCGTATCGAGCCGCCACGCCGGGCATCAACTCACGTGATATGCCCGTACGAAAGTCGGCCACGGCAACCACATTCTCCGTCCGAGTCTCGTTCAGCCCCAGCGAGAACACCGCCCCCCGCCCGTTCGGAAGCACGTCGAGATTGAAGAACCAACGGCCGAGTGAATCCTGAGGTACGACCACCTCCCATTCCCCTCCGCTCGCCGGGACACGAGAAACTCCCCTCTCGCCGACGTAGATGTAACCGTCCGTCCCCCAATCGAGGCTGCCACGGTAGTCCCCGTCCGGAGCGTCGGCGACGGCTACAGCGGATCCACCGTCGAGTCGAGCTACCATCGTTGCATCG
>JBDGVT010000191.1:0-5762 GCA_039585495.1 Gemmatimonadota bacterium
TACGTATCCAATCGCGGCAATCCCCGCGGCCACCGCCCTGACGTGCTCATCATACGACGCCGCCAACCACGTGGTGTTCCCGATGGGCACACCCAAGACATCCGTGTTCAGTTCGCCGTGGTGTTTGACCAGTGCCGCGACACTCGGCGGCGGTGGCGGGCCAAACCAGTGCGACTTCCCCTGTTTCAGCCGACTGCCGTGCGTCACGTGCACTCCGTCCAGCTTCTTCAGTGCCTTCGCGCAGCCCTCCGCCGTTCCCGTGAAGAACACGTCGTCGTGATAGCCGGCGACCCGCTCCACTCCCTCGATCTCCCTGACCTTCGTCCGATCGAGAATGTCGTGAAGGAAGAGGGCGAAGAGGTAAGACCCCATCGGGTCGCCCTGTTGCGTACCCGTCTGACTCCGGATCACCACTCCGCACGACGCCACGAGGAGAGTGTGTTCGGCGTAAAACGTGTCGAAGTAGTTCAACAAGAACTGCGCCCGTTCGACGATGATCGCCCGAAGACGACGGCGCTTGATCATGTTGAACGCGTTGGCGAAGTCGGCCTTGAGGGCCACTCCGCCACGGCTCATCGACTCTTTGGCGAACTTCTCGAACGCCAGCGCCGCGCAGAGAGTCCCGTCGGGCACATCCACACCGAACTGTTCGTCGCCGACGACGCCCTTGATCTGTTTGACGTGTCGTCTTCCCAACATCGCGCCCAAACATCGCCGAAGCAGACAGCCCGCGGCGACCGGTCGAACACCGCCGCCCTTCTTGTTCAATGCCGTCAGAGAGGCTCCGCCGACGACGGGGATGGCCGCCGCGCAGATCCCATTCATCCCGATGAGGTTCACCAGCCTCCTCCATTCGTCGACGAACGACGTCGTTTGATCGTTGGCGGCGCAGTCAATGTAGAACTGCGCGCTCATCTGATCGAGGCCCCCTGAGCTGGACCGCTGCAGCCGTGCGCCCCACGCCTTCACGTCATCGTCGGGGAAGGGTTCGAAGGGTTGGGCAACGCCCCGTCGTCCGACCGGCGGTTCCTCCGGATGCTTCGCCCTCAGCTCCGCCACGAGAGTCGGGTCAGAGAGATCCGCGACGCCATCGCTCATCAGTGCGGTCATCGCCTTGGAAACTTCGCCCAACTTGACGAGTTCCGTCGCTTTGCGTGCGTTTCTTTTCCGGAGATCGCGTTCCCTTTTTTCTTTATCATTATCTTTTTTCAGTTTTCTCATCTTCGCCGCGTTCTTCTTTTCTCTTTTCCGAACATGACTCTCGAAGTCATACCACAGCCCCGCCTGGTCGCCCGTCGTCCACCGCAGAAGACGTCCGGCGTACTTGTTGACAGCCCTGTGGTGGCGCACGTTGGGGCGCCAGAAGATCACCTTCCAAAAGATGAACAGGCGCTTCCACTCGTCTCGGGTGTTCTCCTGTCGGACACGGCGCACGAGACGGGCGAACAGCTGGGTCGTTCGCAGCCGCAGTCGCCTCGGTACCCGCTTCTCGAGTGCGCCCCGCGTCATGGCGATTGACTGGAGACTCGGCAGACCCCACTGGCCGAACACGGGGTAAAGTCCGACGTCGGTGTCGTCGATGACGTCATCCTCCATCTCTTCATCTGAGTGCGCCCCGGAGGGGTCCGTCGCGGACACACCCAGCCCCACTGTTCCGGCGCAGTCCTCGTTCGCGCCCATCACCACGTCGGTGGTCGCCTCGGCTCCGCTCGCGACACTGGGGTAGAAGAAGTCTGATTGGTCAGCGACTTGGCCGTCACCGGATTCCGTGACGATCTCGGCCGACACGTCAGCCACGCCGTGGCCTCTCACTCCGCCTGCGTTGTATCTGTCGCCGTCGAATGGAGGCACGTCGGCGTCCATGGCCCAATCCGGGAAGACCTCCTCGATCGACGGGACACGCTGGGCTGCGCCATCGCCTCCGAAGGCCAATGACGGTACGCCGTTGCTGTCGCCGTCGTCGTGGTCATCGTCGAGGTTGTCCACGGCCGCGCACGCTGAGAACCAGTCCGTGCCGACTTCCGGTATGTCGTCGATCTCATCCGAGATGCTGTGTGCGGCCTGACTGTGCACCGTGTCCACTGTTGGAACCACAGGCCACCGTCGACCGGACACTCCGACTTTCCTCGCCCTCGAGTCTGGCTCGGCGGCGCAGTGGACTGCGCTGACGAACGGGACTGCCTCGGCCCTCAACTGACCACGGCCATTCACGATGGAGGCGCCGTCGGCCACGTCGACCTCGTCACTGTCGGATTCGACACTGTGGACGATGGGCTCGGTGTTCGGCTCGTTGCCGTCGTCATCCTCGTCGCCGATCGCGCCGGCCGGCCTCTGTTGTTCGCCGTACTGCTCGAGTCGTCGTCGTTCGTCCTCAGTCATGTTCCGGAGGCTCTGCGCGCAGTTCCGGTGGCACTTGTTGTCAGCCAAGACCGTCGAGACCAGGCGCTTGCACAGTCGGCAGATGTGGTAGTTGTGCGACTCCAGCCACGATCGGGGTATGTCTCCCTTCCTCTTCCCTGTCGAATGGGAACACAGGTGTTTGATCAGAGTAGTCTTCGAAGAGCCAGTCCATCGCCCCGCGGGACTGGTCTTGGTCTTCTTCTTGAGACAGCCGACGACGGGACACGGGTGCGACTCCGGTTTGCACGCATTGCCGGAGAGCCCCAGTGATCGCAGAACACACTCGCCGAGATCCTTCATCGGGTCGACCCTCTGGTTGGCTCGCCAATGCCCGAATTTGTTCGCGCAGAGCCACGTGTCATTCTTCTCGAAGAAGTCGAGGAGCTCGGCTTTGCGGCACGCCCTGAGCCGCCGCGGGGGCAACTCGATTGGTAACGCCGCCATCGCCGCCGCATCCTTCGTGACAGCTCGTGTCGCCAACTGACGCGCGTACCTCTCCGAGACCACGCCCTTCTTCTTCGACCTTCGCGCGTACGTGCGCTTCGCTTTGCCCTTCTTCGACGACGTCGCCGACGAGGTAGAGACCGGCGCGGCGCGGACCCGTGTGACGTCAGCGGAAGAGTGCGTCGTCACACTCAAAGTCCGAGACTCCGTTGGAGTTGTGAGGATCTTGTGGATCCCTCTCGCGTTGCCCTTTTTCTTCCTCGGCTTAAACCACCGCCGTCCGCTCATTGAATCTGGGCGGTGATTTTGCCGGCACTCGCCGCCTTCTTCACTTTACTCAACTCCTCGGCGGCATTCTCTGCCGAGGCCGGGTGCGCCGATTGCGCCGTGGTGCGCCGCAGCGCCTTCTGCTGCTCCAAGAGCGACGTCCCTCCCCTCTGCGACAGAGGCGGAGGTGGCAGTCGCGCAGTGAGCCCAGTCCCGTCGCCGGCCAAGCCAAGCGTGGACTGCAGCGGGTCAGTCGTCAGTCCGCCGTCGATCAGGCCGACGTGCCGATGCTCTCGACCGAAGACCTCGTCGCCGAGGGATTTGCTGTTGGACGCGTCGAACAGGGGATTCCCGTCGGCGTCAACCCTGTTGTCGCTCTCGTCGTTGCACCTGCGGTCTTTGCGACGCTCCGGGGCCTGGCCGTCGTCGGAGTCGCCACTCTCCATCGACTGTCGTTTCCTCTTCTTCGCCGCCTTCTTCTCTGCTCTCGATCGGCGCTTACGCTGTCGGCCTCTCTTCTTGGCCTTCTTTCGTTTGTCTCGGGCGTCGTCGTCGAGTGCGCTGATGTCGGCGTCGAGCCGATCCGTGAAGAGCGGGCCTCCAGGTGTCGGGGTCCCCGCCTCCTCGGCCGAGGCGTCGCTATCAGTGTCGGCGAAACTCGAACTGTCGTCGCTGTCGTCGTCGTGTTCGCTCGTCGCCTCGTCGTGGGCGGCCTTCGCCTCATCGTCGGTGAGGTCGAGATCCCATTCAGACATGTCCAGGTCGACTCCTGTCCCCGTCGCCGCGCCCGCTCCGCTGACCGAGTTCGCGGTCGACTGGATCGGGATCGCGTAGAGTGACTCGTCGAGAGACAGAGACCGTCCAGATGGGGACGCCGCCGCAGTCCGCACAGAGCCCTTCTTGGGTGACTGCTTCGCCGTGGACTGGCCCTTCGCGCCAGGCTTCTTCGTTGGCCTCTTCCCGCCGGTCTTCTTCCGCTGAGCGCCGCGCGATCCCTGGGTCGAACACGCCACGGGGCAGTGCCTCTCGTTCGAGGTGTGCGTGCCTCCGCAGTGACCACACGTCGGCGGAATCCCGGCCAACCTCGCCCTGCACTTCTTCTCGAGGTGTCCTGGCTTGTCGCAGTAACGGCACCTGCGCCCGGGACAGTGTTTGAAGCCTCGGAAGTGGCCGGGTTTGCCGCAGTCAAAGCAGCACATCTTCGGAGGCGCCTGTGCCCTCGTCCGCCGTCCGCAATCGTTCATGCGCTCGACGACGACGTTTGCGGATCGTCCGATGTCGATCTCGGCAAACTGGAGCAACTCCTCGACGTCGTCCGCCGACCGCAGGAAGACAGCCATGTCGGCCGAACCCGGGATCTTCGCGATCCTCACCGGGATGACCCCGAGATCCCTGATGCCCATGTGGAGTGCGTCCTCGCGCCTGTCCACTGGCTCGATCCCTTTGAGGATCACGCCAAGTCGTGCGATGCCCATCGACGCCCTCTCCGCGTTCGTGAGCCCGTCGGCCCAGTCCCTCTCCCTCGACACCACCGACGCCCCAGAGTTCTTGCTGAAGCCATGCATGACCGTCCCCTTGGTATACGCCGGCGTCGCGTTGAACCCGGCGGCGATCTCCTCGGCGTACTCCCGTTCGACGCCGTCCTTGAAAAACAGGAACAGCAGACGCCCGCTGTCGTGCTCGGCCCAGCAGTCGAGGGCCCGGCGGAACTTCTGCGCTTGGCGTGCCTCGGTTCGGGAGGCGCAGGCGCTGGTCGGCGTCGAGATGATGCCGAAGACCCTGAGCAGGATCATCCTCTGCATCTCCCAGTTGTCCCACGCCCGCGTGAACGCCGTCCTCGTGATGACGATCGTCGTTTGATTGGCCATCTTCGCGCGCCAATCCGGACGGGTACTGCGCTTTCGCAGGAGATCGAGCCAAGGCCCCGGGAGCATCTCTCGTCGACGACTCCCCGTCGCGTCTTTGCGTTGGCCTTTCTTGGCGCCGCCCTTCTTCGACTTCGCTGACTTCGCCGATTGTTTCTTCGCGCCGCCCTTCTTCGAAGATTGACTGGGGCGCGCACGTTGTTTCTTAGACGACAGCTCGGCCGCCGCGGTCTTCGACGCGTAGGTCTCGTCCTTCTCCGACGATCCCTTCTTCGACGATCCTTCAGACACGACGATTGCAGACGGCACGCGGGTCCCGCCCTTCTCCGGCGATTCCAGCGACGACCGCACCGCAGTGCCCATCCCCCTTTGTGTTGTTGTTGCCTGTGACATTGAAACATCTTCATTAAATACATTCACAGTCACATCATTCTTGTGATGCGCGAGCCCAGTTGCGCCATCGCCGTAATCATCCGACTTGGCCGCACTCACTCCCGCCATCCTCTTGGTGTGTCTTGTGTCTTCTTCTTGAGTCTTGCTTGAGTCCTGAGCCGCCCCTTGCCTTCCCCACAGAGTCCGCGAGTAAACACGAAGAACAGAACAGAACCCCCCTTCAACTCGACCCCCTCTCCCCTTCTACCGTAGCAATGCTACTCCGCCCTGCGGAACCCCACGACCTCAGGTCAGCCCCTGTGTCTCTTATGTTAGAGATGCAGAGGTTCGACCTAGTTCGTGAAGAAATAAAAAGGATGGGGTTTGTTTCGACTTAGACAACCAAGATACACA
>JBDGVT010000192.1:0-8520 GCA_039585495.1 Gemmatimonadota bacterium
CAGGCTCGACGGCTTCTTCATCTGATCTCCATACTCATGCCAGGGAGTGGTGCTTTTAGCGTCAGGCGATTCTACTGAACAGCTAGCCCGCTGACGAGCGCGGCCTGCCCCCCTTGTACCTCTCGCGTCCTTGGCAGTCGCTCATTGGAGAGCGGGGCAGCCACGGTTCGAGCCAGACTCGGAGGGTCCAGGGTCAGCCCAGCTCGGTAAGCCTCTCTGCTACCAGCGCCCTCAGTAGCTCCAGCTCTTCGCGGAGCGTCTCGCGCCTGATTGCTGCCGATTGAAGCTCCATCAATTTGCTCATCATCCTGTTGCGCGCTCTCAAGGTTTCGAGCGGAGTCCAACAGGCCCTCCGGTAGGCGAGCGGACAAATGCGGACCGCACCTGTCGCCCGGGTTCGCCGACGACACACTTTGCGATATCGGATGCTCTCTGATCTACTTCTGGACACTCGGATCCGGTTTCCGTCTCAAGAACGAGTGGAGTCAGGGAGCCGCTAGTCGTTTGCGGTGCTCGCGTCCGCAACGCTGGGACTAGCTACATTTTCGCCCGTGTACCTCCTTGCGCTCACCCCGGCCAGGCGGGACCTGCGCTGGTACACCGACGAGTCGGCTGCCGAGGCGAGCCACTGAATCGACATCAAGGGACGAGAATCGTGAATGGCGGCTCAGGCGGGGTTTAAGCGAAACATCGGCCTTTTCATGGCCGTGATGATCGGCATCGGTGCCATGATGGGGCCGGGCATCTTCGCGCTCCCCAGCGTGGTGGCCGGTTCCATCGGACCGCTCGGCATTCTGGCTTACCTGGCGATGGGCTTGCTCACCCTGTTCACGGCGCTGAACTATGGCGAGCTGGGAGCAGCCGTGCCTATCGCTGGTGGCGGCTACTCCTTCGTGAGTCGCACGCTTCCTCGGCCGGTCGCCTTCCTGGCGGGATGGTTCTTCTGGATCGGGAATACCCTCGCGTGCGCGCTCTACGTGGTCATCTTCGCGATTACGATCCAACAGTACTTCTGGCCTTCGGTCAGCGTGTTTTCCATCGCCTTCGTGACGACGGTCTTTTTCACGGCCACGAATCTTCGCGGGCAGGTAGAGGCACTCCGAGTGATCACGGCGATGAACATCGTGGAGCTGGTCGTCTTGGTTGCCGTGGCTGTCCTGGGCGCACCTCACGTGGAGCCGGCCAACCTAAAGCCGTTCGCACCGATGGGGGTCGAGCCGCTCATCCCCACGATGGGCCTGATCTACATCTCGTACGTGGGATTCGACCTGATCACGGTGGCCGCAGAGGAGATCATCGATCCCGCGCGGACCATTCCGCGTGCAATTCTCATAACACTCGGCGTTGGCGTCGTGATCTATGTCCTGGTGCTGTGGGTCATGATGGGCGTTGTCAACTACGAGGAATTGGCGCAGACGAGCACACCCTTCGTCTACGTCTCGGAACATCTGTTTGGGGCGTGGGGGAGATGGGCCGGCATCATTGCCACGGTTATGGCCAGCCTGTCGGCATTCAGTGTCACACTGGGCGCTAGCTCGCGGGTGCTGTACGCCCTGGGGCGCGATGGTCACTTCCCCGGGGCCCTCGCCCGGCTGCACCCCACATACAAGACCCCGCACCTGGCCCTGTTGATATGTGCCGGTCTGGTTGTGCTGTTGAGCGGGTTGGGAGTCGTCCGATTCCTGGCATCGGTGAGCAGTTTTGGCTTCCTGATCGCCATCGGCATCGTAAACTACTCGGTGATCGCGCTGCACCGCCGGATGCCGAACCTGCGGCGCCCGTTCAAGGTGATGTTCTACCCGCTCACGCCGATCATGGGAGTGATCGCATGCTGGTTCTTCATCCCTACCCTAGAGGCGCGGAGCTTGCTACTCGGCACAGGGCTGACAGTCGCCGGGTTTGCGATCTATCTTCTCCAGCCCGCGAACCGCGACGAACTTCGAGGGCTTCCTGCGCTGCTACGCCGCGTGGGTGTCCGAGTCCGAGCCTACTGGAGGCCACGATTGCGTGTTTTGATCATCGGCGGCGGAAGCGAAGGCAGTAACATCGCGGACCGACTGCTCCAGCAAGACGAGTTTCGCATGGTGTTCCGCTCCTCCGAGTACAAGCTGACCTTCATCGAGCAGGACGAGGTCCGTGCAGAAGAGCTTGGACGTCGATTCAACGTGCCGGTCCTGCACGGTGACGGGACAAAGCCCGACGTTCTGGAGCAGGCAGAACCGCAACAGCTGGACGTAGCCATAGCGGCGACCCACGACGACGAGCGCAACACGATCATCGCCCTTCAGGCCAAGCGGCTCGGCGTCCCTCGTGTGATCGCCATCGCTCGTAATCCTGACCAGGTGTCACTGCTGGAACAGAGCGGCATCGTGTGCATCAGCGCTCCGTTCGCCACAGCCGTGATGGTAGAGAACTACCTCGACCGGCCGGGCGTCGCGGAGCTTGTCCAGCTCGAGAGAGGTGTTGCGAACCTGGTCGATGTGCGGGTACCGCAAGACGGTTACGTCGTAGGGCAACGGATACAGGACATCGACATACACGATGAATGCGTCGTTGCCGCGGTGATACGGGACGAGCAATTCGTCGTTCCTCGGGGCCAAACCGACATCAGAGAGGGCGACCACGTCGTGCTTGTGGGGCCGCCCGCTGCAGTAAAGGACGCCCACGCGGTTTTCGCCGCAGGAGAGGGTCGACCCGACCGACGCTCCTTGAAGGGTCAGCGTTCGCGAGGCGGTGGATAGAGTTGCGGAACTAGCAGCGGCCACCCGCCGAGCGACCGCGCTCCTGCTTTTCCGTCAACATGAGTACAACCTGTCGCACATCTGACGGGTCCAACGGGGACAGTGAGACGATGGTCCACTGGCCCTCAGCCGTTTCAAACGAACTACCGAACGCCACACCCTTCATGCGGCGAGCCTGGCGGCTGGCGCAGTGGAATCCCCCCGGGCCATGCGCAGCGCACATGCGCGTCCAGACCAACGCCTACCAGACGAACGGAATCAGTCGGTGACGAACTCGTTCCATGTAGTCGCCATAGCCTCCCAGGGTGCCCCGTAGGAATCGTTCTTCCCCGTGGATTCGCAGCAGAAGGAAGGGGAGGATGCCGATCACACCCATCGCCGCCGCGATACTCTCCAACCACAGCGCAAGTCCGGCCAGCCACAGCAACACCCCACTGTACATGGGATGCCGAATGCGGCTGTAGAGGCCCGTGTCGACGAGCGTCTGACCGCGGTCAGATTGATCCTTGACGATGGGAGTGGCAAATGCGTTCTGATAGATCGTCGTCAAGATGATCAGGAGGCCAGCCACACAGACCACAGCGCCGCCGGTCGACATCGCGAGGGACGGTGGAGACAAAAGCTGCAATCTGAACACGTCGACCGGTATGAAGACCAGCCAAACCGAGAGCGCGGTAATCAGAAGCGCCGAGGCGATTCGATCGCCTCTGGGCTGAGAAGCAGACGCCGGCGCAACCAGTCGGGCCTCGAGGCTTTCCGGTGCGACCTTGGCGAAGATGATTACGGATAGGGCGACTATCACTCCGTAACCCACGAGAAACTGGATCGCTCTCGGCCAGTTCCAGGTCCCGGCCGGTAAGAGCAGCGCAGCCCCGATGAGGGCCACCTGCACCGCCGTGCCGATCAAACCGCGAAGGATCAGCATTGGATCAGCGCTCGAGGAAAAAGGCGACGCCGGGCCGCGTACTGCAGGCGCTAGGTCACGGATGCGCTTGTAGACCCGGAGGCCAAAGATCACAGGAAAAGACCCGCACTCAAAGCTGCGACCTGACTACATCCCTTCGGTTAGTCCCGCCCCGCCTGAAGTCGCCGGCGCTCGAGGCACTCGCTTCAGCCGGAGCCCTTGTGCGACATGGGCTCGGCTGAACTGCCTCGCGAGTTTGTTCAGCGTGCAACAAGGCTAGGGGCGCGTTAGAGCCTCAGCGCGGTGTGAGCCCCACCTTCAGTCAACGATGCGCGATCGGGTCTGCGTTGCCATCCGGGTCCCCACTCACCACGCCATCGGCACCCATGCTGCCTAGGAGCAGGATGCCTGCTACGTGCGGCGACGCCATCGACGTTCCGTTGAGCGTGGTGTATCCACCGCCCTTGTACGTCGATAAGACGCCCACGCCAGGGGCCGAGTAGTCTACCGGCGGATTCCCGAAGTTGGAGAAGTACGCCCAGCCGTCGCCGCTCGCGAAGGCCGACACTGTGTAGATGTTCGGGCCGTTTGCGCTCGCGGGGGAACGCGTGTTTGCGTTCGTGCTCTCGTTGCCGGCAGCGAGCGCGAACTTGACGTTCTCGCTCGCGGCGACGACCGCGTCATTCAGCGCCTGACTGAAGCCGCCGCCGAGGCTCATGTTCGCGACGTCGCCGCTCTGCCCGTGCAGCGCGACGTGGTCTACGCCTGCGATAACGCCCGAATAGCTGCCCGACCCCCTACGATTCAGGACACGTACGGCCACCACCGATGCTCCGGCGGCGACGCCCACGACACCGATTCCGTTGTCGAGGGCAGCGACCGTGCCCGCAACGTGGGTGCCGTGGCCGTTCTCGTCTTCAGCGCCGTTCTTGCTCCCTGTGAAATCCACGCTCCGAGCGACGTCCACGTCGAGATCGGGGTGGTCGAGGTCGATTCCGGAGTCGATGATCCAAGCCGTGCGTCCCACGCCGTCTCCGGCTCCGCCGACCCTCGTGATACCCCAGGGTGTCTCCTGAGCGGGAACGGGGTCGTCAACCTCACCATCCCCCGCTCGTCCCTTGCCGGGAGGCGGGGCCAGCGACACGACCTGGTCGGTCTCCCAATACGCGATCCGAGGGTCATTCTCGAGCGCGTTCAGGCGGCCCTCCGGGACCGACCCGGCAAAGCCGAATACCGCTGTACCGTACGTGTGCGATGGCGTCGCGCCGAGGCTTCGCGCGAAGGCTCCCGCCCTTGTCTGGTTCGCCACATGGCCGCCGGCGGCGAAGTCCGGGTTCAGGACCACGATGACGTTCACGACAGCGTTGCGTGAGCCGACCGCGAGGTCCGGGTCGAGCGCCTCCGGAGCCATGGCAGTCGGAGAATCCTTACAGGCGGCGGCGAATACCAGAACGCCGATGGTGAAGGCGCGGACGGGGCGGAGGGTAGGCATGGTGCATTCTCGGCGAAGGTGGGCAGCTACATCCACGTTTACGTGAACCCCGACGGAGCACAAGTGTGGCACCGCGCCCGGCGCGGTCAAGGCGACCGTACCCGAAGCGTTTAGACGCACAAAGTACTGTCGATCGATCGTCATCATCCCCCCATCCCCTCGAGTCAATTCGTCGTCGGACCCCACGTCCGTGACGATCCTGCGTTTCTTCATCTCGGTGGTCATGTACCCATTGCCCCTTCGAGGCGGAGGGCGCCGGAACCAACTGACGGATCGACCCCTTGCCGCTTGCGTTGTGACACCCTCATCGGCACAGTTCGCCCCCCACTGCAGTCGCCGCCTCCCCTATCCGGCACCTTCGTGACCCCATCGAATCAATCCCGCAGATCTTTCTTGAAGACGTCCGGTGCTGCCGCAGGCGGCTCCTGGATCGCACTCAGCCTTCCGGCGATCCTCGCGACGTGTCAGGAGGCTTCGGAGGCACGGCAGGAAGAGAGGCCGTTCACGACGCTGACGCCGGCCGAGGCGGAGGGGCTGGAAGCGATGGCGGCCCGCATCGTTCCCTCCGATGACACACCCGGTGCCACCGAGGCCGGCGTGCCGAGTCGCTCGCTGCGATACGCGAGGGCTTGTCGTCCCTCGATGCGTCGGCCTCCGCAGCCTTCGCCGGGGCTACGTTCGTCACGGTCTCGCCAGAGAGGCAGGATGCCTTGCTCACCGACATCGAGTCCTCCGACTTCTTCGCCACCGTGAGGTTTCTGACCCTGGCCGGCATGTTCTCGCTTCCGGAGCACGGTGGGAATCGAGACGAAATCGGGTGGCGGTTGTTGGGCTTCGAACCCAGACATGGATGGCAGCCACCGTTCGGCTCCTACGACGCCGACTACGCGGAACGGGGCGAGTAGCCATGGCGCGCGCTCCTTTCCAGACCCGAGAGCCCGTCGACTTCGTCATCGTCGGCTCCGGTGCGGCCGGTGGTATCCTCGCCAAGGAGTTGTCCACACAAGGCTTTTCAGTCGTCGTCGTCGAACAGGGACCTCACTTGAAGCCGGCCGACTTCGAGCACGACGAGTGGGCGTACATTGCCAACGAAGGCCTCGCGTGGGGTCGGCGGAAGGGGCACCCCCAGACGTTTCGCAAGTCAGAGTCGGAGATCGCTCAGGTGGCTGATACCGCTCCGCTGGGCTATGCGCACAATGTCGGTGGCAGCAGCGCACACTTTTCGGCGAACCTCTGGCGATTCCGCGAGCGGGACTTCATGGAGAGAAGCCTGTTGGGCCCGATCGCGGGAACCAACTTCGCCGACTGGCCGATCTCGTACGCTGACCTCGAGCCGTACTATACCAAGGTGGATTGGGAGATCGGCGTCTCTGGTGTGGCCGGCCCCACCGACCCTCCCCGCTCACGGGGCTACCCGTGTGCTCCCATGCCGGTCAAGTCGCCCGGCGTGCTGCTCGAACGAGCCGGCAAACAGCTCGGATACAGTCCCTATCCCGCCCCGGTGGCCATTCTGTCGCAGCCGTACATGGGTCGCCCGCCGTGCGTGCATTGCGGCTTTTGCCTGGGCTTCGGCTGCGAGGTATCCGCGAAGTCCTCCACCCTCGTCACGATGATCCCCCTGGCCGAGGCCACAGGAAACTGTGAGATCCGAAGCGGCTGTACGGTCTCAAGAATCGAGACCGACGCGGCGGGCCGTGCGTCCGAGGTGGTGTACTGGGACGTCGATGGCACCGAGCAGGCTCAGCGTGCTCGAGCGGTGGTCGTCTGCGCGAACGGGGCGGAAACCCCGAGGCTGCTGCTGCTCTCGGAGTCGGGCAGGTTCCCCGACGGGCTGGCGAACTCGAGCGGCATGGTCGGCCGGAACCTCATGTTCAACGGGTGGTCGTGGATCGTGGGCATGTTCCCCGAGCCGGTCCACGCCTACAAGTCCATCCCCTCCACGAGGGTCATTCACGACTTCTACGCCCTCGATCCCGCACTGGGATTCTACGGTGGAGGGGGGATCGACTCACGCTCCGCGACCGATGGCATGCCGCTCGCGTCAGCGGATTGGGGTGGGCCCCTCGATGGACCTAACTGGGGCGCCGAGTACAAGGCACTCCTGAAGCCGGTGTTCACGCACAGCGCGAGCTTCGTGGGCCACACCACCTCACTTCCTCTCTCGTCAAATACTGTGACACTCGACCCGAACGTAGAAGACAGGTGGGGGCGCCCTGCTCTGCGCACGACGTATATGGACCACCCCGACGACCTGGCGACGATGCAGTTCTTCTACGACCGAAGTGCCGAGCTGATGGAGGCGGCGGGGGCGACCCGTGTGTGGGGTGAGATTCCAACCGAGGGCCAGGACGTCTCCGTGCATCTGCTCGGTACCTGTCGAATGGGAGACAACGCCGAAGAATCCGTGGTGGACCGATCCCATCGCGCACACGACGTCCCCAACCTCTTTCTTTGTGATGGGAGCAGTCTGGTAACCTCCGGACGGGGCCAGCCGACCATGACGATCATGGCGTTGGCGTTTCGCGCGGCGGATCACATCGGGGAGGCCGCCCGCCGAGGCGAGATCTGAGGAGCTCTGTGGTTCTTCGCTGCGCGTAAACATTGGCGCGCTTTTGGCAACCTCGGCCGTGCTCACCTCAGTCCTACTTGTTAGATTCTCTCATCCTGCCCGGATCGTAGCTTGATGGATCTACCGTCGATCGGGGCGTTCGATGAACCCAAGACTCGCGGAGCTGTTACGCCGCAGGATTCCCCATGTTTTCGGGGTATATCTGGCGGCAGGCTGGGGACTGATCGAGTCCACGGACTGGGCGATCAGGCGCTTCGGATTCGGCCCCGCACCGCTGAGTTGGGTCCTCGGCATGCTCGCCGTCTGCCTGCCGGTCGTCCTGTGGGTATCCTGGAGGCTCGGAGATGCCCGGACCGAGCGACGAGACGCTTCGGAGGCCCCGCCAAGGTCCGTTGCCGTCCTGCCCTTCGCCAACGTCGCCGGAGACCCGGAGACCGAGTGTCTGTGTTTCGGTCTCGCCGACCAGATCCTCACGGACCTGGCGAGGATCGGAGATCTTCGGGTCGTCGCCCGAACGTCGTCTTTCGCATACAAGGACTCGGCGAAGGACGTTCGGTCTATCGGGCGCAGTCTCGGGGTCAGGGCGATCCTCGAAGGGAGCGTGCAACGGTCGGGTGATCGCCTCCGAGTCACGACGCAGCTGATCAATGTGAGCGACGGCTACCACCTCTGGTCCGAACGGTTCGACCGAGACGTCGAAGACATCTTCAGGATCGAAGACGAAATCGCCGCTAATGTGGCCCGCGTCCTCGACGCCATCCTTCACGAGCACGAGCTTCGAGCGCTCACCAAGATTCCGACCAGAGATATTCGT
>JBDGVT010000193.1:0-16267 GCA_039585495.1 Gemmatimonadota bacterium
CGACGATTCCCAGTGTGCCGGTCGGAACAGCGAGCGTTCAGCTCTCGGGTGTTGCGGCCAACTGCTCGGTTACTGAGACGAATCCTCAATCGGTCACGGTCACGGCAAATGCGACATCCACGGTCAGTTTCTCAGTAGCATGCACGGCACTCCCGGCAGCCGACGCGAACACCCTCATCGCTCAGGCGATCGCCTCGATGGAGACGGCGCTGTTCACCGCGCTGAACATCAGCTCGGTGGGTGGCCTCGACAGCTTCTCGTTCGCCGAGTCGAACTCGCTTTTCAACCAGGCGCTGGGGCTGTCGCCGTCGAACGACACAGCGTCGTTCGGAGCGGCCGTAACGGGAGTGTTTCTCCTGGAGGACAACGCCGATCTCCGGGCCCTGGTGGAGGACTTCGACGCATGGCTCGAAGAAGATACGATCCAGCCGCTCGCGTCGGTGCTGGTCCAGCCCGCGATCGCTTCGGTGAGAGATCCGCTGTCTCTTCCGCTCTCCTTCGCGTCCGCACCACTCCAAGACGTCGCGCGGATGGGCGAACTCGCAGTGCAGCTCACAGGAGGCCCAGCGCTCGCGCATGACCCGCCTCCTTCGGTAACCGAACTCCAGGACGTGCTTCGGCAGGTGGTAAGACCTGCGATGATCGAGGCTCTCGACCATCTCGCGGAGATCAACAGTTCGGGCTTCGTGTTCACGATAACGGAGAGGATGCAGGGCGAGGATCCGACGTTCGCCGACCCACTCGAACTGGATATGACGGAGATCTTCGCGATCCAGGCCGGGGTGGAGGTGGCCCTTGCCGCGATGGGTGTGGCCACGGCGTACCACCTGACTCCGAACCCTCTTTCGGCAGACGGGTTCGTCGATGCCATGACCCCCGGCTCAACCTTCCTGACGCTGACCAGTGGAGGTGCGGACGACCTTTCGGACGCTTTGACTCGCGCGCTGTCGGCGACCGCGTTCGCGCTGGAAGGGCTGGACGCCCTCGAGGCAGAGGTCGACGACCAGACTGACGACATCATCAAGTACGACCCGACTGGTTTCGATGGCCTGGACGCCCAGGACATCAGCGAGGCGCGAAACGCGGTTCAGGACATCCAGGGAGCGCTGACCAGTCCGACCGCCGTCACCCTTCGCGAGGGCGCTATCGACGAGTTCACCTTCATGCTGGACGCACGGGAGTTCTTCGTCGACCCGATCGCGGACTTCAAGGCCGGGCTCCCCGGCTACCAGGCCTCCACGGCGATGGAGGAGGGCGAGGAGGTTCCACACTTCACGTGGGACGCGCTCAACCTCCCCGACTGGACGTTCGTGGATCCGACCTTCAGTGGGATCCTGCCGGGGATGACGAACACCGGCCTTTACGATCTCGATCTAGACGAGCTCTTCTTCGAATTCAGTCTCACTGGCGGGTACTACGAGCTGATCTCGGTCGACGGGCTGGATTGCGTAGCTGACTACAACGCGGGCGGACTCGGATGTCCCGTGGGTAGTGAGTATTACACGGGTGGGGCCCTCGACATCGACGGTCATGACGGCCAACCCGAGGTGTACGTGAATCTCTGGTCCGACGTCTCCTATATCAGTGCGTTCGGCTCATACACGGTCACCGACAACTTTGACGGGACTCATATGGTGGACATGAATACCGTTCTCCAGGATGGGCTCGATACGCCTTTGCCGCTGACCGGCACATTCACGGACATCCCCGGCTACACGCATGTGGACGTGTACTTCCGGACGAGGGGAAGCTCCACGATCGAGGTTCTCTACCTCGGATCGACGTGGATTTTCGAGAAGTCGGTCTGGTGGTGAGGAAGCCACCTGCATTCTGAACGTGATGTCAGGCTGACGAAGGTGCGGCGGTGGGCCCCGATTATCGGGTTCGCCGCCGTACTCGTCTCGTCGGGGCCCGTGCGGCCTGTTTCGGGGCAGGAGGCTCTACTCGAACGGTGGTCGCTCGGGCACCTGGCCGAGACCTGGTCGCCGAGGTGGGGAATGCGGGCTGACGGGTCGGGGTCGACGCTCGTACGGAGCAGGACCCGAGACCTGCTAGCTCCGCTCCCGCTCGTCTGGGCGTCCACCGGAGTCGAGGTGCTTTCGCTGCGTGAGACGCTCTATCGTGACCGTTTCGAGACGAGGCTGGGTGTACGGATGCCGGTCGGGGCTTCCATCGGCATTCGACTTTCGGCCACGACGGGAAGGTGGGCCACGGAGCACGCGGACCAGCCTGTGTTCACGACGCCCAGATCGCAGGCCGTATCACTAGGAGTGGACGGAGGGTTCGATTTCGAGTCGTTGGGCGAGTTACGGCTCGTAGCGATCGCCGGCTGGGACAACGGAGCCGGGGGTATCGGACGACTCGTGAGCGGCTCACGGTATCACTCACTCGTCATCGAGGGATGGCTGACGACGTCGCGGCCGTCATCGGTGACGTTTCCGGCAGACAGCCTGCGCGACCTCGGAGTCGGCCATGATCTCCGGGGGGGGCAGGTTCGTGTCGGGCTGAGCATACCGGTCGCGGACGTCGTTTTGCGACCATCGGCCGCGTGGAAGCGGGAGTTGCTCGACGAGGCGGACGACGTCACCGCCGGCTTTCTGACGACGACGCCCGAGGGGGGGCACACCGTCCTGGACCTCGGCCTGGATGCGGAGTGGGGCCCGTGGATCGCGCAGGCCGTGTATCGAGAGCGAACGACCCGCATGCGGGGGCCGTTCATTCGCGGAACCGAGCAGGCAGGCTTCGTCGCGCAAGCCAACTACGACTTCTGGAGTTGGCGAGCGCAGTTCGGGCGCCGAATCGGGACTCGTCGGTGGGTCCTGGAGGGAGGGACCGAGGATCTCGCTGGCTTGTTGGCTGCACGAGTCGAAACCTGGCCGTTCGTCAGTTTATGGGAATCCCTCTCGGCGATTGCATATCGCCTCAACGGTGACGTGGATGCCCGGTCCCAGTGGGCGAGGTTGCTGAGCCGGCCCGAAGACGGCTCAGGATGGTCCTGGGGTGTCGAGGCAGGCCGCTACACGATGGAGGTCGCGCGCGACAGTTGGTACGTCACGAGCTTCGGTTTCGGTCGGAGCGATCGACAGATGACCACGCGCGGGGCGGATCCGGCGGTCTTCGTCGGTGGGGAAGTCGCCAAGGCCTGGTCGACAGGCGTCGGAGGATTCGGCGTCCGACTGAAGGGGGGCGTACCCGTTCACGTGACGTCACTGGACGGCGGAGGCCCGGATGGGCAGGGAATAGCCGGCTACTTCGGAGTCGGGCTGGAGTGGGCGCGGCGCCGACGAGCCCCAGAATGAGGGCATGATCCAAACAGGTTGTCAGGGCCGATCTCGTATCTGCACGTGGCTACAGCGGCCCCCTGGAGAGGCGCCGGGCCTCCAGAACTGTCATCTCCGCACGGAGGAGCCTACCAGGGATTGACTCGATATCCTTCTGCCTGAAGCACCATGAAGGCGGTCATCGCGGAGAGCGCCACCTGGACTCCCGGAATCAGATCATCAGGGTTCACTCCGCGAGAGGCCGCACTCTGACCGCACAGGATCACGGGTTGGCCGGCCGCGATCAGCTCCCGAATGAGCGCACCGTTGGGGTTGTCTACTCCGTGCCGATCCCTGTAGGCCTCGTCGTCGAGCAGCTCGAAGGAGGCTCCCCCGTGGGCCACGATCGCGCCGCTCAGCTGTGCGACCGGCACCCCCGCCTGGGCGTGCATGTTGAGGAAGCGCGCGACGGTGTTGATGGCCGCGTTCATCCGGTCGGGCGCCGGCGATGGGGTCGCGACCTCGAAGGCGGCTCGGTAGGTGTGGTCAGTCGGTGTTGCGAAGTCGGGGTCGACCGAGAAGACCGCTCCGGCCGACTGGATCACCGGCCCGGCTTCGGTGCGTTGTTGGGCCGAAACGCCGGTGGCAAGAAGGAATCCGACGGTGACAACAGCGGCGATACGCATGGGAGCCTCGTGGGTGGTCGTGTTCGAGTCAGTGCTGGTGGTCGTCACGGCCCTGATGGAAAACCACATGGACGAGCGATCCACTCACGAAGGCCTGATAGAGCTCCAGGCCAGGTCCGTGCACGTCCGCGAGAAACTCGATTCCGAGCCCGTACCCGGCCATCGTTCCAACTACGATCAGGCCGACGCCAGCCGACGCCGCGAGTGAGCCGAAACGAGGGCAGATCAGCCACCAGATCACGAGACTGACTGGAATTCGGTGGAGAATGATCGCCAGCGCGAAGGGCACGGCGATCGCTCCGCTGCCCGGTACGAGGGCCGCACCCTCGAGCAGCGCGTGGATTATAAGCCCCGAGAGTCCGACGATCAGGGCTACGTTGTCGGCGTGATGTTCGAGCGCATGAGAAAGACGCTCGACTCCGGCGGGGACCATGAACCCGACCGCGAGCAGGACGACCGCCATCACGCTCCGAGCCTCCCACGCGTGCGGCAGTACCTGCCAGGCCACAAGAACCGGAACCGCTATGTACACGAACCCGTCTACGAGCCTCACGGCCTTCGGGTGCTCGTGTAGCAGTCGATACAGGACGGGCCCCGCGACCGGGGCCGCCAGGGCGGCGATCAGGTATGCCAAAGTCGTTCCGTCAGCGGATTCCGACGATCCCGCGAATCGAGTCGATCAGTTTCTTGGAGTCCCATCCGACGCCGTGTCTGAAGACGACGCTCGTGTCGTGAAGATTCCCGACCGCTTCGAGGTCCGCGTCCACGACGACGAGGTCGGCGACCTTCCCGACTTCGACCGACCCGACGTCCGCGTCTATGCCGAGGACCTTCGCTCCGTTGAGGCTCATGATCTGAACCACCTCGGGCGCTGAGAACCCCGCCTCGAGCAGGAGCTCGTAGTTGCGCTGGTCGCCGTACCCGGGAGGTGCCGCCCCATAACCCGTCGGGTCGACCCCGGCTCCGAGCAAACCGCCGGCCGCCACGAAGGCGCGCTCGTATTCCATGGCCTTCGCGAAGACATCCGGATCGATCGCTCCCCGACCTGCTCTGCGAGCGATCGCGATCTGACGGACTTCGTCGGCGATCTCGGGGGCCAGTACGTCGTACACACGCTCATCGATCGGAGGTCTTCCTGACACGGAGATCTCGTAAACGACCAGGGTCGACGTCATTGCGACGTCGTTGTCGATCATGTCTCGGAACGTCGCCTGCACCTCGGGTCCGTTCACGTCGAGATTGGCGTAGTCGTTTCGGAACCCGGCGGGGCAGTCGTCGGGTCGCTTGTTCGGGTCATACTCGCTGTTCGCGAAGAGCCCGTGCTCCAGGTTGTCGATGCCGAGAGCGACTGCTTCACGGTACCCGACCGAGCAGAGGTGGGCCGTGACCTTCACTCCGTTCGCGTGTGCCTCCTCGATGGCAGCGCCAAGCTCTGCACGGGAAATCCACGTGTACGCTTTGAACCAGCTGACACCCTCTTCGGACCAGTAGCGGACGACGCGGCGCGCCTGCTCCGGGCCTTCGAGCAACGCCATCGTGGGTGATCCCTGCTCACCGGTCAGGTAGGGGCCCGTCGTGAACATCGAGGGGCCGATCACGTTTCCGGCGTCGATCTCTCGCTTGAGATTCAGCTCGGCGTACGGTTGCTGCGCGCCGGTCGTGCGGATCGTCGTTCCGGAGAACGACAGCTGCGCTGCACGCCCGTTGCCCCCCGTGTAGTAGCTGTGATTGTGGAGCCCGACGAGACCCGGAATCACGGTCTGGCCTGAGAGATCCACGACCTCGGCGCCGGCGGGCGTGCGGACAGAACCAGAAGGTCCGATCGCAGTAATGCGGTCACCCTCTATGAGAATGGTCTGGTCCATCTTCGCGGGCGCGCCGGTTCCATCGATTACCGTCGCATGTGTGAGCGCGATCGAGGAGCCCCGCACGGCGATGAACTCCTCGAAGTTCTGAGCGGTGGCAGGGGAGGGGATCGCGAGGGCGAGGGCGAGGGTCGCGACAGTCCCTCCGAAAATGCGTGATCTCATCTCAGCTTCCTTCGACGTCGAGGACGAACTTCATTCCGGATTCCAGGTGTTCGGCGATATGGCAATGCACCATCCATCGCCCGGGGTTCGAAAGCTCAAGGAGGATGTCCGTCGTCGAGCCCGTCGGCAACAACACCGTGTCCTTCCAGACCAGGTTGTCGTTCGGTACCCCATTCTGTTCGATGACCAGGAACCGCTGTCCATGGATGTGTAGCGGGTGCTGCATCGCATGGAACGCCCCGCGGTCGTTGGTGAGGCGGATCTTCACCACGTCGCCGACTTTGAAGCGCCAGTCGATATCGTCGTTCTCCGCTCCGGTGAGGGGATCCCGGAGGACCCAATGCACCTCAGCCCCGCTCGTGGCCCAGTTCATCACGGGCATCGTCCCGGTCCATTCCACGGGATTGAAGTAGACCCAATCGAGGTTCATCGACTGCTCGATCGCCATGGGCAGGTCGGCGACTTCGAGCGTGAGAAGCAGCTCGTGATCGGGTTCCGCGGCGAAACGACCGCGGTACCGATCGATGTCGGCCACCACCTCCGCGTTGGTGCGGAGGGTCTCGAATGCGTGGCGATGAGCCTCGGCTTCAGGCTCGCTTCCAGCGCCTGACCCCGCACCCGAGACCGCGACGGTCCCGAGATGCGTCGTCTCTGCCAGGAAGACACCCTGTCTGTGGTTGATGCCCTGGACATGGTTCGTGAGTGCGTACGCTCCCCTATCTGGGAACCGAACCTCCACGACGTACCGCTCTGCGGGCGCGAGAACGACGCTCTCGACCATGGACTCGCGTTCGAACTTCCCGATGTCCGATGCGACGGCCTTGATCGGCAGAGGTGCGGCTGCGGGGTCCGTCGTTGAACGGAAGGAGACGTTGAACGTCCGCGTGTTCGACACGTTGGTGAAGTGGAATCGGACCACATCTCCTGCCGTCACGTCCAGACCGTACTCCGGCTCGCCATTTGTGAGGAACACGTTGCCGAAGCGGCCCATGAGCATGTAGTTGGCCGACTCGTCGCCGAACGGCACGACGTCCGATTCGTCGAGCAGGAGATCGTCGAGCATGACGACTTCCTCGTGGGTCACCGGACCGTAGTAGTCGTCGGCGAGTGACTCGACGAGCATGTTGCCTGCGAGCCCCAGCTCCTGTTGGACGTCCTCGCGATGATGTGGGTGATACCAGTAGATGCCGGGGTCGGGAAAGTAGATCTGGTAGCGGAAGGTCTCGCCGGGCAGGACGGGATCCTGCGTCACTCCGGGAACGCCGTCGAATCGGTTGTCGAGGCGGAGGCCATGCCAGTGCACCGCTGTGGGCATCGAGGTCTCGTTCGAGAAGTTCACGAAAATCGTGGACGCTTCGCGAACGCGGATGAGCGGACCGGGGATCTGCTCGTTGAAGGCCATCATGACGAGTTCCCGCCCCTCGATCGTCTTCTTCACGAAGCCAGCGGTCAGATCGAGGGTGCCCCCGTCGGGCAGGTCCACCATTTGCCTCGGGGCAGCCTCTGTGAGGTTCGCCGCATTGATTGTCGGACGCAGCGGGGTCACGCGTGGCCGAGAGGACATCACCCCGGGCAGCATCGGGACTCCTTCATATACGGGGGGCATGGACCACGTCGACTCCATGGCACCCATGGACATATCCATCGCGCCCGGATCCTCGGCGGACGGGGCGAGGGCCAGGAGGTCGTGTGCTTCCATTCGACTCGATGGGGAGCGCCCGCGCACCACCAGCGGGCCCGTTCGTTCCGTCACCTCGGCCGAGGCTTCCGCCGTGACCAGCACCAGATACTTGTTGAAGGCGACCTCACCGAGATCCGTCTGTCCGTTCCGGACTTCCCCGAGCTTCACGACCGGATCGAGCTCGAGGGGGGTGGCCCACGCGACGTAGGTCGTGAACGGTCCAAGCGAAGCGGGGTCCGGGAGACCGGCGATCCACGCGGTCAGGTTGTGCCGATGCTGACCGGCCGGCGTTACCGTGACACCGAACGGAGACCATGGACGACGGATCGCGAGGACCCCCGAAGCGCCTGCCGCCCGGTCCGTGGAGAAGAGGTCGATGCAGTTCAGGTCGGAGGCGGGCCGGGTGTTCGCAGAGCCCGTGGCCGACGGGGTTGGAGGGGTCGCCTCGAACAGGGACACGCCTGTCGCCGGCGGGCGATCCGCGCACAGGGGACTTACGCCCGGGATCTGAGCGCCGGCTGCCAGGCCGCAGCCCAGGTAGGCCACAGCAGCCGCGAGGGCGGTCGTCAGAGTCGGTTGAATTCGGCGGATCGGCATCCGGAGAGGTTCGCCCGGAGCGCCGGAGGCTGCAACCGTGCGGAGTTGACATATGGATCCCTGGCACCAAAATTAGGCATGCCTAAATTTGACAGTCTGCGTTCTCCTTGCCGGTCGTCGTAGGTCCCATGGTCAATCCCGTCTTCGCGCTATCGGTCTTCGCTGTGGTCGTCGCCGTCCTTGCGGTTCTCTTCTGGCCCCGATGGGGACTCATACCGCGGCTGCGCCGGATGTCCCATCTGAGTGAGCGTGTTCTCCTCGAGGACGCACTCAAGCACGTCTACACGTGCGAGAGCATTGGAAGGGAGTGTTCGCTCGAGAGCCTGGCTGGCCAGCTCGAGGTATCGACGGGGCGGGCCGCGGACCTGCTTTCGATGCTGGCGGAGACCCGGCAGGTGCGGAACGAGGAAATGGGTCCGCGTCTTACGGACGCCGGCCGAGACTCTGCCCTCCGGCTCGTGCGGACACACCGACTCTGGGAGCGTTACCTGGCGGACCGAACGGGTGTGCCGGCCGGCGAGTGGCACGAGGAAGCGGAGCGCATGGAGCACACGCTGACGGCGGAGGAGACCGATGAACTGGCCTCCCGCCTCGGGCACCCCGCCTGGGACCCTCACGGTGACCCGATCCCGACCGCGCGTGGCTACCTGCCAACGATAGAGCACCTCTCTCTGGCTGGTGTCGATGCCGGAACGACGGTCGAGATCATGCATCTCGAGGACGAGCCGCGAGTCATATTCGACGCCCTCCTCGAAGACGGCCTCGACCTGGGGACCCGACTTCGCGTCGCCAGCCGTTCGGACCAGCAGGTCACGGTTCACGCCCGCGGTAGGGAGTGGCCCCTGGACATCGTCGTCGCTCGCAACGTCACCGTGCGTGAGTTGCCTCACGGTTCGGATCCGGACGCTCCGATCCCGGCCTGTCAGGGATCGCAGCGACGACGGCTGTTGGACCTCGGTATCGTGCGGGGTACCGAAATCGAAGCGGCATTCGGTAGTGCGGCTGGAGATCCGGTGGCTTACCAGGTTAGAGGTGCGCTGATCGCGCTACGCCGAGAGCAGGCTGCCTGGATTCGCGTCGAGTTGATCGCCCGACCGAACTCCACCGAGGATGGGACGGCCGTTGCGGTCGGTACCGAAGACGTAGCCTGATGGCGACCCTCGCGATGGATCCGTGCGGCTCGTGCGCGCAGCACAGGGAACGAAGTCTCGTGCGGCTCGGGCTCAGCCCCGACAAGTGGGACTACCTGATGGCGCTGGCTGGGAATCCCAACGTAGGAAAGAGCACCGTCTTCAACGAACTGACCGGCCTGCGCCAGCACACGGGAAACTGGCCGGGTAAGACGGTCGTGCGTGCGGAGGGGGCGTTCGGCCATGAGGGAAAGCGCGTGAAGGTGGTCGATCTGCCGGGCACGTACTCGCTCCAGGCCGGAAGCGTCGACGAGGAGGTTGCGCGAGACTTCGTGCTGTTCGGTCGCCCCGACGTGACCGTGGTCGTGGTGGACGCGACCCGTCTCGAACGGAATCTCAACCTTGTTCTGCAGATCCTGGAGATCACCGATCGGGTCGTAGTCTTCCTGAACCTGATGGACGAGGCTCGAAGGCACGGTGTGGCGGTCGACCCGGTCAAGCTCGAGAAGGAGCTGGGCGTGCCCGTGATTCCCGGCACCGCACGAGAGGGCATCGGTATCGACGAGCTGCTGGCTTCCGCGCACGACGTGGCGACCGGTGAGCGACGGACGAGCCCGTATCGCCTGGAGCGGCATGCGCCGGATGTCGAGCAGGCGATCGTTGCACTCGCGCCGGTCGTACAGGACGTCTTCCCCGACGTTCCGAACGCCCGCTGGGTCGCGCTGCGAATGCTCAATGCCGACGAGGCCGTCCAGGAGGCCGTGCGGTCGGGGGAGCTCGGCCAGCTATCGCGTGACGACTCCCAGGAAGAGGTCGAACTCCCGCCCGACGTCGATCGTCTCCGGCTGCTCGACGCGGCGACGAAGCTCCGCTGGGAGCTGCCCCCAGACTTCCACGACCTGGTTACCGAGCACGCATATGGCGCTGCGGAGGACATCGCGCGCCGCGTGCAGAAGCGGGGTATCGCGAAGGTCGGCTTCGACTTCGACCGAAAGCTCGACGGGCTGCTGACGAGTCGCGTCTTCGGGTTCCCTCTGATGCTTCTGATCCTGGCCGTTGTGTTCTGGCTCACGATCGAAGGGGCCAACGTCCCGTCGGCCATGTTGGCGACGCTCCTGATCGACAATGGACACACGTGGCTCAAGGGTATCGCAGCGGCGCTTGCGCTCCCGTGGTGGCTGGACGGGTTTCTGCTTGACGGCGTATACCTTGCGACCGCATGGGTCATCAGCGTCATGCTACCGCCCATGGCGATCTTCTTTCCGCTCTTCACACTTCTGGAGGACTTCGGCTATCTGCCGAGGGTGGCCTTCAATCTGGACTCGATGTTCAAGAAGGCGGGGGCGCACGGGAAGCAGGCACTCACGATGTGCATGGGGTTCGGGTGTAACGCTGCCGGCGTGGTCGCGACCCGGGTTATCGATAGCCCGCGAGAACGTCTGATCGCGATCATCACAAACAACTTCTCACTTTGTAACGGACGCTGGCCGACCCAGATCCTCATCGCGACGATCTTCATCGGGGCCCTCGCACCGTCTCAGCTTGGCGGGTTGGTGAGCGCCGGTGCCGTAGTCGGGATCGCCCTGCTCGGCATCGTCATGATGTTCCTGTCGTCCTGGTTGCTCTCACGCACGGTGCTGCGTGGAGAGGCCACCAGCTTCAGCCTCGAACTCCCGCCCTACAGACCGCCTCGGGTGCTCCAGACGCTCTACACCTCCCTCATCGACCGTACGCTGATCGTGCTGTGGCGAGCCGTCATGTTCGCGGTCCCGGCGGGGGCGGTCATCTGGTTGGTTTCCAACGTCACGATTGGCGGGACCAGCCTGGCCCAGCACGCGGTCGACGGGCTCGATCCGTTAGGCCTGCTCCTGGGCCTCAACGGAGTGATCCTGCTTGCGTACGTGGTCGCGATTCCGGCGAACGAGATCGTGATCCCCACGATTCTCATGCTCACGGTTCTCACGAGCGGTGTCGCGGGAGGGTCCGGAGCGGGCGTGATGTTCGAACTGGATTCTGTGTCCGCTACTGGCGACCTGCTCCGGACGGGAGGATGGACCCTCCTGACCGCAGTGAACCTCATGCTCTTCAGTCTGCTCCATAATCCGTGCTCCACCACGATCTACACGATCTACAAGGAAACGCGGAGCATGAAGTGGACGACGGTGGCGACGATGATGCCGGTCGCGATGGGGGTCGTCGTATGCTTTCTCGTCGCTCAGGTCTGGAGGCTCTTCGCTGCCTGAGCGAGATTTAGGATTCCACTTCCACCGTAGACGCTCTCACCCCGGAGCTATTGATGCCCGACTTTGACTCCCTGATGGAACTCGCCGCGAACGCCACGGCAGCGTGGGCGCCCAAGATTGTGGGTGCCGCTGCAGTACTGGTCATCGGCTGGATGTTCGCCGGCTGGGTCCGCTCATTCGCGCGGAAGGGGCTCACGGCCTCTCCTCTCGACGACATGCTGATCCCGTTCCTGTCGGGCCTCATTCACGTCTCGGTGATCGTCATGGTCGCCGTGACGGCCATGGGCGTGCTCGGAATCAGTACGGCCTCGTTCGTCGCCGTCCTGGGTGCGGCGGGCCTCGCCATCGCCCTGGCTTTCCAGGGTACGTTCTCGAACTTCGCGGCCGGCATCATGCTGCTGACCTTCCGGCCCTTCCATGTCGGCGACTTCGTCGAGGTCGGTGGAGGCACCGGCGTGGTGAAGGAGGTCGGGATCTTCTCCTGCATCCTGCACACCGGGGACAACGTCCAGATCCGGGTTCCGAATTCACAGATCTTCGGCGCGACGATCAAGAACTACTCCGCCAATGACGAGCGCAGAATCGATCTCGTCATGGGCGTTGGGTACGATGATGATCTCGGAACGGCGGTCCGTACGTGCATGGACACCATCTCCGCGGACCCACGAGTCCTCGCCGAACCGGCTCCTGTCGTCGCCGTTCATGAGCTCGCTGACTCGTCCGTGAACCTGGTCGTGCGCCCCTGGGTCAAGAAGGAAGACTACTGGGACACGCGGTGGGACCTCACGCGGGGCCTGAAAGAGAACCTGGAAGCGGCGGGGCTGTCGATTCCGTACCCGCAGCGCGACGTCCACATGTATCAGCAGAACGCCTGATCTTCTGGTAGCTCTTCATAGTTGATGCGTACGGGTGGCTTTCCTCGGTGACGAACGGCTCTTACCTTAGTTGAGAGTCAATTTCATTCTCATCCTCCGAGCATATCGGAGGTGAGCCGAGGAACGGTTCTTGGATCAAGCTGCACGGACACTCCCGGTCGTCGATCGCACTCCCGAAAGGGACGCGTCAGAGTTGCGCCTGGGTGATATTCCGCTTCAGCAGGAAGTGGAACTCGTGCACCTCGATATGCCCGCTCATCTGGCCGAGCCGTTGCTGGAACGAGGTGTTCTTCCGGGCTGTCGCATTTGTCCGGTCAGGTCGTCTCCTTCCGGCGACCCGATCATCTCGATCGACGGTTCGCTGCTTGCGCTCCGACGCGAAACGGCGGACTGCCTCTGCGTTCGTATCCTATCCCAATTGCGGGACGCGAACTGAGGCGCAACAACAGCCTTGGATGAGTTGCACCCCGTCGCGCCGGACGGCTTCGATTCGGAAGACGCGATCGTCGCGGTCGAGGATCTGGAGCATCTTCCGCTCGTAGCGTTGATCGGGCCTCCGAACTCGGGCAAGACGACCCTCTTCAACCAGCTGACCGGATTGCGGCAGAAGGTCGCGAATTACCCCGGCGTGACGGTCGAAAAGCACGTCGGCCAGGTTCGGTTACGCGGCGACCGCACGCCTGGCGTCCACGGATTCTCTGCCCGCACGCTCGACGAGAGGGTCACGCGTGACGTGTTGGAAGGTCGAGTCGAGGGGTTCAGGGCGCCCGATGCATTGGTGCTGATCGTCGACTCGACGCGACTCGAGAACCAGCTCATGCTGGTGGAGCCCGTGCTGGAGCTGGGGCTTCCGACGCTGCTGGTACTCAATATGTCGGACGAGCTCGAAGAGCGCGGTGGACGAGTGGATGACGCGGCGCTGGCTGAACGGCTTGGTGTCGAAGTCGCTCGCACCAGCGCGCGATCGGGGGCCGGGGTAGAGTCCGTGCGCGACTACCTCGAAACCGTGGTCGTCACGGACCCAGCGGTGGAGACCACCGGACGCAGACTCACGAACTCCCCAGGGGGCGTGTCCCTCCCCGTCGTGGATACCTTCGCGGCGCGTCGAAAGCACGTCCGCCAGATCGTCACTGGGGCCGACTTCGTCGCGCCGGGCCCGTCGAAGCTCAGTGAGCGGCTGGACGGGATCTTCTTGCACCGGTTCCTTGGGCCGCTGCTGTTCCTGGCCGTGGTCATGTTGGTCTTTCAGTCGATCTTCACCTGGGCTGTCCCGCTCATGGACGCCGTGGATTTCCTGATCGGCACGTCGGGTGCCTGGTTGGCCACCACATTGCCGGACACCTGGTTCCGGTCTCTGCTCGTGGACGGCGTTTGGGCGGGTGTTGGATCCGTCGTGATATTCCTTCCGCAGATCCTGATCCTGTTCCTCTTCCTCGGCATCCTCGAGGACTCGGGGTACATGGCCAGAGCGGCGGTGATCGCGGACCGAATGATGTACCGGGTGGGCCTGCAGGGACGCGCCTTCCTCCCCCTGCTTTCTGGGTATGCCTGTGCTGTGCCTGCGATTCTCGCGGCTCGGACGATCGACGATGAACGGGACCGGATGGCGACGATCTTCGTGACGCCCTTCATGACCTGCTCGGCGCGGTTGCCCGTGTATGCGCTGCTCATCGCCGCGTTCATTCCAGACGAGCCGTTGCTGGGTCCGTTCATGAACATGCGGGCCGCCGTGCTCCTCGGGCTGTACGCTTTGGGCATCGTGGCAGCGGTCGTCACCGCATTCCTCCTCAAGCGTACGTTGCTCAAGGCGAAGCCGACGTCGTTCCTGATGGAACTGCCTCCCTATCGGATCCCTTCGCCGCGTACCCTCGCTCTGCGACTCCTCGATAGGAGCAAGATCTTCCTCCGTCGGGCCGGGCGGGTGATTTTCGTCGTTACGGTCGTGCTCTGGACGCTCACCCAGTTCCCGCGAACCGAAGCAGGTGCTCCGGGCATCGAAGAGAGCGCGCTGGGCCAGATCGGTCACCT
This sequence comes from Gemmatimonadota bacterium, assembly GCA_039585495.1. GTDB lineage: Bacteria > Gemmatimonadota > Gemmatimonadetes > Longimicrobiales > Gaopeijiaceae > UBA2589. The sequence continues at coordinate 14,531 of JBDGVT010000193.1, forward strand.
GATCGAACCCGCGATCGCCCCGCTCGGCTTCGACTGGCGAATCGGTGTTGGGCTCGTGACCTCACTCGCTGCCCGAGAGGTCATCGTCGGCTCTCTCGGAACGATCTACGGGGTCGAAACCGCCGACGAGGAGTCCGTGGCTCTCCAGGAGATTCTTCGCCGCGACCTTTCCCCGGGGGCTGCGATCGGCCTCCTCGTCTTCTTCGCCTTCGCACTCCAGTGCATGTCCACTGTGGCCGTGATGCGTCGAGAGACGGCAGGGTGGAAATGGCCCGCGCTCCAGTTCGGATACATGCTGCTTCTGGGCTACGTCGGGGCCTTTATCGCGGTCCGAATCTTCTAGGGAAACTGCTCGGGTCGAGCGGTGGATTCCGCCTCTTTACTTGGGCGCGAGAAGGCAGAGCTTTTCGTAGGAATCATTTGAAGCGATAAGATATTCGGAACGATAGATGAAGATCCATCTGTTCATCGCGGCCCTTCTGGCCCTCCTCGTTGGGCCGTCGGCAGCAACGGCGCAATTCGGTGTGGCTGGCCGTGTCGGCACCCTCGGGATCGGGGCGGAAGGGGCGATCGGCTTCTCTGAGCGATTCGTGATACGAGGCGGTGTGGGTCTTTCGAGACTCGAGGCCAACACCAGCTTCGACGGGGTCCCCGTCACCCTCACCCTCCCTGAGAGCTGGTACAACGTCGGCATCGACTTCTATCTCAACGGTTCGTTCAGGATCGGTGGTGGGGTGTTGTTCAAGCCGGACGATCCCACGATCACCGGGTCGTTCACGGAGCCGGTCGATATCGGCGGCATGGTGCTGACACCCTCCGAGATCGGAACACTCACCGGTAGCGTCCAGTCCGACGATCAGGCGGCGTATGCGCTGATCGGTTTCGGAAGACACACCGCTGGCGGGATCGGTCTTTCTCTCGATATCGGCGCCGCGATTCTAGGCAGTCCGGTAGTCGTGCTGGACGGGGAGGGAGGGACGCTGCCCCCCGTCCTGCTCGACTCTCTCCTCGAGCAGGAGGCGCAGGATTTCGCGGAGGACATGAAGACCTACCTGAAGATCTGGCCCATCCTCAATCTGGGTATCAGGATCGGCGTCGGCTGACGCCCACCCAGTGATGATTACCGAGCACACGTTTCTGGCGACGAATTCGTCCGGTGATGTGTCCGGGATTCTCAACAGGCCGAACGAGGCGACCTGCCTCTACGTGTTCGGTCATGGGGCCGGGGCGGGGATGCGGCATGCGTTCATGGAGGACGCCGCCAACCGGCTAGCCGAGCGACGCGTGGCCACCTTCCGGTATCACTTCCCATATATGGAAGCCGGACGAAAGGGGCCGAATCCTGGTCCGATACTCGCGAAGACGGTGCGGTCGGCCGTTGCCGAGGCGGCCGGACTGGCTCCTGATCTTCCGCTGATTGCGGGCGGCAAGTCGATGGGAGGCCGGATGACCTCGACGGCTGCCTCGAAGGAGCCGCTCCCCCGCGTCCTGGGGCTCGCGTTCTTCGGGTTCCCGCTCCACGCACCCGGTCGCGATTCGTCGGAGCGGGGTGCACATCTGGCCGAGGTTGGCCTTCCCATGCTCTTTCTGCAGGGGACGCGCGACAAGCTGGCGAACCTCGAGTTGCTGACGCCTCTCCTGGACGACGTGAAGCCGCGGCCGACACTCCACATCGTGGATGGCGCCGACCACGGCTTTCACGTTCTCAAGCGCTCCGGCCGGACAGACGCCGAGGTA
>JBDGVT010000194.1:0-5594 GCA_039585495.1 Gemmatimonadota bacterium
AATCCGTACGCCGCCGATCCGATCCACAACGCGCTGAGTGCGATGTCCCCCCCACCGGCACCGCCCGTCTTCTCCGCCGCGGTCGCCGACAACGCATAGCCGACCCAGACCAAGTCGAGGATTGGCGCTAAATAGGACGTGGTGCAGGAAAATACCGGACCTCGCTCAGACTCCTTCGGAGGACCGCTGGTAAATGCGAGCGAACAGCCAGTACTTGAAGCAGCGAGAAGCAGGATTAAGAGGAGTCGGACAATCATTGGAGTCTCCGGACAGAAGGCTGCGGTTCATGAGGTGCAACTTCTCCCGTCCGGCGTCCTTCTTCCATACGTCATTAAGCGTAGCCGCCCCTCACGCGTCTCATCACCATGCCGATTCTCCGATGTGGCCAACGCCTATCGACGACCCGCAGCCATCCGGCCCACCACATCGACGACGATCTCCTGCCGTTCGTGGTGCACCATGTGCCCGCTCCCTTCGGCCACCACGATCCGACTGTCGCTGGACAGAGACAGCCACCGCTCTGAAGCACGCAGCCAAAGCGCTCGATGGGCCTCCGGACTCCCGAGCGTCCCAAAATTCTGTCGGTCCGCGACCACGACCGCCAAGGGAGTCGTCGTCGGAAAGCTGGAGAAGCTCCACTGCTCTTGATTCGCTCCCTCGCGTTCCCGACCCACAACGTCCGGCGCATCGACGGGGCCCGCAGCCAGCATCTGGCGCCGGACCTCGCGTTCCTGCTCGGTTAACAGCGTCAACCGTTCCTCTTCAAAGCCAGGCGGAGGCGTATCGAGCAGGACGACCCCCATCACGGAATCCGGGAACAGGTCCGCGAAGCGGAGTGAATGCACGCCACCCATCGAATGGCCAACGAGAAGGAGCGGGCCGGAAGCCGAGATGCCCTCCAGAAACTGCGCGAGCTCCTCAGCGATTCGGGTCGGGGTCCGCGGCCCAGAGACCGCCGCACTTCGGCCGAATCCTGGACGGTCGAAGGTGATCACTCGACCAATCCCAGCGAAGTCAGGCACGAGTCGATCCCAGGTTCGTGAACCGAGCCCCGCCCCCGCGGCGAGCACGATGGTCGGGGAGCCTGACCCATATGCACACCCATAGATCGACCCGTCACGCACGGTAACATGCTGGCAGTTATCCTGCGCGACAGCAGCACGGGCACTCAGCATGACCGCGAGAGCGATCAAGACCGCCACGCCACGCCTCACAATCAGGCTCCTCGTCTAACGCTCCCCACCCGTCCACCCCGGACCACGCACGACCCTTCCTGGCGTAGCCCCCGTATGCTCGCCATCCCTCAGCACGTGCTCGCCGTTGACGAAGACGTGAACCATGCCGGTCGCATATTGGTGCGGTTCGACGAAGGTCGCGTGATCCTGGACTCGCTCCGGATCGAAGACCACCACGTCGGCGAAGAAGCCTGGCTTCAGCTCACCTCGACGATCGATTCGCATCGTCTGTGCCGGTAGAGCGGCCAGCTTTCGAATCGCTTCCTCGAGCGTGATCACCTGCTCATCGCGAACGTATCTTCCCAACACGCGTGCAAAGCTGCCGTAGGCTCGCGGATGCGGGTTACTCTCGAGAAAGACGCCCTCGGTTGCCAGCGACGCCGCGTCCGAATTGAAACTGGCCCACGGCAGGGCAACGACTCGCCGCACGATGTCTTCGGATTGCGTGAAGTAGATCGTCCCGATCCGGCTACCGTCTTCGACGATCAGGTCCAGGATCGTCTCCTCGGGTGTCGTCCCGCGCATTGCCGCTACCTCCGCAACGGTCTTGCCCGTCAGCGGCTTCAGCGCATCGGACTTGAAGGCGACCATGAGGATGTTCTCTGGTGTGCCAGACATCAGGAACATGTTCTCCCAATCGTCGGACGGCGTGTTCATCTCCCGAATGATCTGCGCACGCAGAGCCGGATCGCTCATGCGCTCCAGCGAGGCTTCGAAACCGCCCTCCTGTACCCAGGGTGGAATGGTGACATTGAGTCCAGTCCCACCCGCAGGATAGGTATAGACGTCGGCGGTGATCTCGAGGCCTTCCGCTCTCGCGTCTTCGACCATCTCAACCGCCTGGTCGAACAACGGCCAATTGGGTTGTCCGGACGATTTGAAATGGTAGATCTCGGCGCGAATCTCGGCTTCACGGGCGATCGTCAGCAGTTCTTCGATCGCTTCGAGCATGTGCGCGCCTTCGTCACGCATATGCGAGATGTACATGCCGCCGTACTCGGCCGCGACCTTCGAGAGTTCCACGAGTTCATCGGTGTCGGCGAACCGTCCGGGTGGATACATCAACGATGACGCGACGCCCAAGGCACCATCTTCCATGGCGGCACGTACGAGTGCGCGCATCTGCTCGAGCTCGTCGTCGGTAGGCGCGCGGTCCTCGTGCCCGATCACATACTCGCGCGGTGTGGCCGCGCCGATGAACGACGCCACGTTCGGCGAGATGCCACGTCGCTCGAGATACTCGAGGTATTCCGCCAGCGTCGTCCATTCGACGTCATAGCGGATATCGGACTGCAGCTCGACCATCGCCGCCTTCATCTCGTCATTGAGCGGACCCATGGAATCACCCTCGCCCATGATCTCGAGCGTGACGCCCTGACGAATGTCGCTTTGCGAGTGGCCGTCCTCGATCAACGACTCGTTGGCCCAGGACATCATGTTGATGAAGCCTGGCGCTATCGCGAGGCCTTGCACGTCGATCTCAACGGTCGCCGTAGCAGCTCCGACTTCCCCGAGCGCAACGATCATGTCGCCATCAATGGCCACGTCGCCGACATAGGGTTCGCCACCACTGCCGTCGTAGATCTCGCCGCCGCGCAGGATGAGGTCGTGCGTGGGCGACGGCGCGCAACTCGCCAACAACACGCAGATCATTGTGGTCGCTACCGCCGATGCACCGGTGCGGTTGTCTGAGCTCATGGCCTGCCTGGGGTTTAGTGCCGGAGGTTGGAGCTACTGCCCAACGTCTCGCGATTGTGCTGCGCCGGGGACCTGCCAACAAGGGGCTCGAGCTAGCCGTCTAGTCTTCGCGCTCCTTTGCGGCCTCGACTTCCGACTCCACCGTCTTCAAGCGCAGCCCCAACCTCGAAGCGTAGTAGAGTCCGAGGGCCGTCACGGGAACATACCCGGCAAAATGGTACCCGAGGGCGAGCGAGAGCGTCTGGTCCGCGCTGACACCGAACACCTCCTGCACGCTCACCGCAATTCCGGCCTGCATGGTCCCGATGAAGCCCGGACCCGCAGGGATCGCCACGAACACGGACACCGCACACTGTGTGAAAAGAGCCGCGATGGCGTCTAGCTCGATGCCAAAAGCGCGGAACCCGGCCCAGAACGATGCCGCCATCCAGACCCAGAGGAAGAGCGACCAGCCGATGGCCTGCAGCAACGCCGAAGGCTGGCGCAGGAGTTGGAGTCCTTGCACGAACGACTCCACCTTCTCGGTCATCCCTTCGCCCACGTGGCCCGGCAGGAAACTGGTGATTTTGCGCGCCACCCGAACCAGCGCGGACGGCCAAGCAATGACGAGGCCGAGGATGACGAGGGCCGTAACCGCGAGAATGATCGCGCCAGTCACGGCCAAGCCGATGGGCCGACCAAGCACGGTCGCTCCGCTGGGGAACGTCGGCGACAAGAGCGTGATCAAGAGGAGGAGCACCAGGGCCACCGTGTCGAGGACGCGCTCCAGCACGACCGTCCCCAGGGCACCTGAGAAACTGACGGACGTCATGCGACTCAACGCGAGAGGCCGGACGATCTCCCCGAGTCGGCCAGGATACACGTTGGTCACCATGAAACCGATGTTGAGAGCAGCCCATCGAGAGTAGAGTCCGGACTCCACTCCAAGGGGGACGAGGAGTAGCCGCCAGCGAATCGCCCGGATCAGCCCACCGACCGTCGATATCCCACCCGCCGCGAGAAGCCACAGGGGATCTGCCGAGGCCAGCCGTCGCCCGATGGCGCCGAGGTCCTCGCCGTGAAAGGCCCACCAGAGGAATAAGCCGGAGATGGCCAGGCCTATCGCGGTCCTCCATCTAGCGCTCAACGGCCATCCAGGTCGGATGCATCATTTCTCTTTGGTGGGAGGGTCAGAGACCAACCAACGTCTCGCGATGCTTCTGCGCCGGCCAGCCTCCTGCACCCGATGGCCGTAGTCCGGCCAGGACAGTAGGCTGCAGCACGCACTCCGAGTAGCCAGATGGGCAGCAGCCCCGCTCGGAAGCGTTCGCCGACGAGATGCACCACAGCAGTGGGTCCGAGAATGACCACGGAGAAGATTCGACCGTATTCACCCGATGACATCGAGTCAGTCCTCGACATCTGGGAGTCCGCCTCCCGCGTCGGGCATCCGTTCCTCTCAGAGTCCTTTCTCACTGAGGGACGGGAGAAGATCCGTCGTGAATACATGCCGATGGCCACCACATGGATCTTCGAAGAGGGGGGCACCTCTGTGGGCTTCATCTCACTCATCGGTGAGGAAGTAGGAGCGTTGTTCGTGGACCCCGCGGTTCATCGGCGAGGAGTCGGACGGGCGTTGATGGACTTCGCCAAACGCAAGCGAGCCGCTCTGGAACTCGGGGTATTCGTGAGCAACACGGCGGGAAGGGCGTTCTACGAAGAGTGCGGATTCGTGACTACCTCAGAATACCTGGACGCCGAGACCGGGCATCCGATCCTCCGCATGAGCTACCAATCGGTCGGCACGTAGTCCTTCAGGAACTGCCCCCATATGTGTTCGCCGCTGTTCATACCGCTGATGATCGGATCCACGATGCGCGCCGCACCGTCGACGATGTCCAGCGGCGGATGGAAGCCGTGCATTGCGGTCTTCGCCGCCGCGATCGCTGCCGGGTCTTCATCGGTCACCCAGCCGGTGTCTACGGCGTTCATGTGGATCCCGTCGTTTCGGTAGTCGGTCGCTGAGGTCCGAGTCATCATGTTCAGCGCCGCCTTGGCCATGTTCGTGTGTGGGTGCCGCGTGGTCTTGGCGTTTCGATAGAACTGACCCTCCACCGCAGACACGTTCACGATGTGTTTGTCCCGGTTGTGCATGCGCAACATGAGCGGCTTGAGACGGGCATTCAGGACGAAGGGCGCGACGGCGTTGACCAGATGCACTTCGAGAAGCTCCACAGTCGGCACATCCGCCATCAGCATGCGCCAGGAGTTGGTCTGGCGCAGATCGATCTGCTGTAGGTCCTGATCCAGCTCGCCCACCGGGAAGAGCTCGTGTCGTGTGTGCCGTTCCTCCTGGAGCAGCGGCAGTTGAGACAGCTCGGCGGCGTGGGTCAGGCCGGGGACATCCGTGCGTGGGAGGGCAACGAGTGCGTCCTGAATGTGCCCCGGCAGTTTGTCCCGGGCAGCGGCTTCCTCCGTCATCATGTGTGCGTAGAACTCGGGTGGACGCCGCACGGTTTGACACGCGTTGTTGATGATGATGTCGAGCCGATCTCGCGTCTCCATGAGTCCGGCACAGAACGCTTCGACACTCGGGGTGTGCCGCATATCCAACCCGTGGATCTCGAGGCGATGACCCCAGTCGGCGAAATCGTCTTCATTGGCGTAACGGGCGGCAGCATC
>JBDGVT010000195.1:0-5568 GCA_039585495.1 Gemmatimonadota bacterium
CCTGAACATCGCGTACGGTCTTACGTCGAACCTCACTCTCGACGGCACGCTCAACCCGGACTTCAGTCAGATCGAGGCCGACGCAGGGCAGATCGTGGTGAACGAGCGTTTCGCCCTCTTCCTCCGTGAACAACGGCCCTTCTTCTTGGAGGGCGCCGACATCTTCTCGATGCCGAAACAGCTCGTGTACACGCGCTCGATCGTGAACCCGGTCGGAGCGGCGAAGCTGTCGGGGAAAGTGGGGGCCTTCAACGTGGCCTACCTCGGTGCCGTCGATGACGTGAACGGCGGCGCATCCAATCCGGTGGTGAACCTGATGAGGGTGAAGCGGGATCTCGGGCGCAGTTCGACGATCGGCGCTGTGTATACGGACCGGACCGAGTCGGGAGTCGGCTTCAATCGCGTGGTTGGCGCAGACGCACGCCTCGTGCTCGGCGGCCGGTACACGGTGCAAATGATGGCGGCGGGTAGCGCCGATGGCGCGACCGGGGCACCCACCGAACGGGGTTCGCTCTTCACCGCCAGTGTGAACCGCGCCAGCCGATCGCTTTCAATGAGCGCATCGTTCGAGGATGTGGACTCGGATTTCCGAGCGGGAAGTGGATTCATCCGCCGAACGGGCGTCACGCAACTACAGGCAGGCACGGGATACACGTTCCGCGGAAAACGCGGAGCTCTCGTCGAGCGGATCAGCCCCTCCATCGAGGTCCAGGGTTACTGGGACCGGGATGAATTCTGGGCCGGCCGCGGCACCCAGGAGCAGCAACTGACTGTCACGCTGAGCGGGTCGTTCCGTGGGAACGTGGGCGGCTTCCTGAACTACCGGAGAACGGACTTCAACCTCGCGCCTTCCTACTACTCCAGATTCTCGTCCGGACCCGACAGTGAAAGTCTGAGGCCCATCTCATCCGACCGGTCGATCTACGCGGGGCTCGAGTCTTTCAGCGCCCGCTCGTGGATCAGCACATGGGAGCGCGTGCGGCCGTCCTTCGGAGTCTCCGTGTCCGACTCACCGATCTTCTCGAGTGGTGTTCCGGTCGATCTTGGCCGCTCATGGAGCGCCGACGCGTCGTTGACCCTGGTCCCCAACGGGCAGCTACAAGCCACGCTGGGCGCGCGCCACGTAAAGATCCTCCGTCAGCGAGACGGATCCGAGTACTCGTCCGCCACGATCCCCCGCATGCAGCTCCGATATCAGCTGTCGCGCTCCATGTTCATACGTGGGGTCGGTGAGTACTCGAGCCAGGTCCGTGGAAACGTTCTAGATCCGGTCACAGGTCAGCAGGTGTACCGTTGCTCGAACGGGGCGTGTTCAGCGCGAACAGGGGCCGACTCGCACGACTTCCGCATCGAGACCTTGCTCGCTTACGAACCCTCCCCCGGCACCGTCTTCTTTCTGGGGTACACTCGGCAGTGGGAGGACACTTCGGCCTTCAGATTTCAAGACGTTCGGGCCGAGGCCGACGGGGTGTTTGTGAAGGTGAGCTACCGCTTCCGAATGTAGGTCAGGCACCTAGGGAACCAACTGAAAGAACACGAGCACCACGAAGTTCCACACGAGGTGCGCAGCCATCACGGCCGGGAGGCTGTCGGTGTAGGTGCGGAGCGCGTTCCAGCAGACTCCGGCCCCGAAAGATGTGAGCACGAGCGCCGGAGATCCCATGGGCACGTGGGCGACCGCATAGAGAGTTGAACCGGCAATCAGAGCCAGGGGCCACGACGTGCGTCGCACGAGGGCGCCGTGAATGACACCGCGCCACACGAGCTCCTCGCACATCACCACGAGCGGCATGAGCATCAGGATTGCCAGCAGGCCGGCACTTCGGAAAACGGCGTATAGCTCGGCAATATCGGCTCTCAGCACCGGGAAAGCCTGGGTCACTGGTTCAAACAAGAGCAGTGTTCCGGCCGCCATGAAGAGGCCCACCAGCGCACCAACGATCACGAAGCGGACGTGGTTCCCGTTTCCCCAGTGGCTCGCACGCTCGAACACGAGGATGGCCGCGCCGAGGAGCACGGCCGTCGTGCTCAAACTGATCCAGATCCCTAGATGGTTCGACGCCCAGGCTCCGAGTAGCCACGCGAGTCCGTAGCCCGCCGCGCGTCGGTTTGCCCAGGTCACGTCGAGCTCCGGCGACGCCGGTTGGCCCGACGCGGGCGAAGCTCCCTTGGCCATACGCGCCAGCTTCCGTTCAACCCATCCCCAGAAACCCGGGAGAGGAGCACGAGCGCTCTCGACCTCGACGGCGTCCCTGGCAGCCGTATCGAAGCTGCGGCGGTCCGGGTGATCGATCATGGCCCAGAAGTGGTCGTCTTGGGCGACGAGGTCGGTCTTGAGCCCCACGACGATCTCACGAGCCACGGACCACTCCGCCCTGGTGACGAAGCGTACCCAGTGCGAAGAGAGCCTCGGGGAGAGAAAGGGCACTTGGATCATCAGAGGCCTGGCAACGCCTAAGGCACTGGCTGTGCGCTCCAGGATGTCACGACCAGAAAGCACATCGGGCCCTGGCACATCAAACCAGGTACTGCCCTCCACTTCGAGATCGAGGGATCGCACCAATGCGATCGTGATGTCGTCGATCGAGACCGGCTCCGTCCGGGACCGCAGCCAGCTCGGCAGGATCATCACGGGAAGGCGCGCGGCGAGGTCCCGGACGATGAGCCAACTCAAGCTCCCATCGCCTACAATCATGCTCGCTCGGAGCTCCACCGTTGGGACGTCCCCGGCGCGAAGCACCTCTCCCACCTCTTCACGGCTACGGAGGTGTTCGGACGCGTCAGATGGCGCGGCCACCCCGCCCAAGTAGACGATCCTGCGCAGACCCGCAGCAGCAGCCTCCTGGGCAAATGCATCCGCTTGCCGGAGTTCGACCTCACGAAAACCGTCCGCGTGGGAACCCATGCCGTGGATCAGATAGAGCGCCGTCTCGCACCCTGAAAGTGCACTCGCCATGGAGGAAGCGTCGGATACGTCGAGCTGCACCCACGTGCGGTCCGGCCAGCGTGCCTCGGCTACCCTGACGTCCCGCGTGGCGCACCGGACGTTCCACCCCGCCTCGAGAAGTGCCTCGTGGACGTTCCTACCCACGAAACCCGTCGCACCGGTCAGCAGAACCGTTCGCTCGCTCGCGGCATTCACCTCGCCATTACCACCCACCGGACCCGGGGTCCCCCTTGAAGGGCCCGACGAGCTCCGAAGTGATCCACCCGGCGTAGAATCCACCGGGTTGAGCTCGGACGCTCTCACCCCCGAGCTCGCAGTCGACCCGGTTGGGGTAGAACGCCAGGTAGTCCCGGAGCTCTGAGAAGTCAGGGAAGGGCTCCGAGTAGCTCCAGGCCGCTTCCTCCACTCGCTCCCCCTCCTGTGTCCGCACGGACCAATACTGTGCAGTGCCCTTCCACTCGCACCTCGAGGCCCCGCGGGCAGGACGCAGGAGCTCCATTCGAACATCGGACGGTGGGATGTAGAGCGTGGGAGGACTCGCGGTTTCGAGCACCCGAACCGAGGCCGTGCTGTCTGCGATCACGGTCTCACCGACTCGGACCACAACGGCCCGCCGTTCCCGCTTCAAGCGCGGTGGCCGGGGATAGTCCCAAACGGATTCCTGTCCTGCTCCGGGGACCACGGCAAATGCAGGCCGCTCAGAACCGTTCCAACGCCAGAGACCACGGCCGCGTTCCGCCCATTCCGGTAGGTGCATTCTGTACTCCGCTTCGTTGGTGATCTGTGCGAGGAGACCGCCGAGTCCGGCAAGCTTCCGTGTGCGTTACCCGAGTGCAAGCGCTGCCTAAGTGCCCGAACGTCCCCAGCGCCCGAGGTAACGATCCAGCGTCACCTTCCGACGCGTCGATGCCGAGGTCATCGAACGGACTTTCCCGAAGATGGGTCGCTCTGGCCAACCGCGATCGAACCGGCCCATGACCCAGAAGATGCCACTGTACGAGTTCGGGTCGCGACCATCGAGTGCGTATCGGTTGTTGAGTTCGATCATGACGTCGAGTGCTTCGCGAGGGTGCTCTGTCCATTCGAGGATCTTCTTTCCCCACAGCATGCGCAGATAGTTGTGGATGTATCCGTCCTCGACGAGCTGTCGCTGCGCCGCGTTCCAGAGTTCATCATGCGTGCGTGCACCCTCGAAGTCTTCGATCGAATAGACGTGCTCGCGCTCATCCAGGGCGTGGTCTTCGAGAGTCAGTCGTGCCCATTCGGGAAGGGACTCGTACTGGCGGTGCTGAGGCTCGTACACCGCGTACACGTGTCCCAACTCCCGCCATGTGACGAGCTGATCCAGAAAAGCTTCAGCTCCTGGGCTCATGCCCCACCACCCGCTCCTGCGTCCATCGGGCTTCTCGGATAGGCGCAACGGGGTCCAGTCTTCGGAATCGGCAACGGCCCGAAAGATCTCGTGAGGCGAGATCTGGCCGTAATGGAGCCACGGGGAAAACCCGCCGGACGCTTCCAAGTCGGGATGGTTGCGATCGTCCGCATACCGTGTCATCGACGCGTCGACGAAGTCTCTCAGTCGGGTGCGACCCGTTGAAGATCCACCAACCCACGAGGTGGCACCCACCGAGTGATCGATCGGTAGTTGGGCGAGGAGCCACGCCCCGTCGAGATCGTGGGCTGAAGCTGGCGGCCAGCGCTCCTGCACGGCGGCCGGCAAGCCACCGAACTCGGGCAGCGCGACGCCAGAGAGCGGGTCGCTCTCTGGCGTCTCCCCAAGGTGGCTCGGCAGCTCCTTGTGAAGGAAGCGCCGGAAATGGTACGCCGCGGAAAAGGAACGACCAGCTGCCCGCATGGGGAGAAGTCCAACGCTGTCCACCGCCTCAACCGGAACCCCCTGGAGGCCGGCCGCCGCGTCGATGAGGCGGGGTATGAAGAAGACGGGTGAGTCGTCCGTGACCACGTGGCTTGCCGAGGCGGCCAGCGCGTGGAGAAGCCCTCGACCCTCACCGGCGCTCCGCTCGATGTAGGGGAAGTACCCGACCGGTGACGGCGTCAACTTGGCGTGGTGCTCGCGCATGGCGTCGATGATCGCCTGGTGGTGGCGGTCCGAAGCCCATGGGTAGTCGACGTTGAGGGCTTCGTAGATCAAAAGTGGCTTGCCGAGCAACCGGGCGACGTCGAGTGCGTGGTCGAGCGCGTAGTTCCACTCCAATCGCCGCGTTGCCGTCATCCAATAGAGGACGAAGGCTCCATCCGCCCGTGGCGGGGAGGAGACCAGCGTACGAATGCGAAGACTTGGCGTCTGGGTCATGGTGCCCTCGACTCCCCCCACGGCGATCCGGACACGGGCAGTTGGCCGTCTTGGTGAGGAGAGATGTACAAGAGTTGTCTAACTTTATATGTTAATAAGTTATACATTCGGGCGTCGTCTCAAAAGGGGCGTCGATCACATCTCTCTCATTTCGGAAGTGTCTCGTGGACCGGGCTGAACCCTCATGACCTCACCTGTCTTCTTGGCAATGGCAGCCATCGCTCAGGCCGTGGTCGTCACGGGCCAGGACTCTACTCATGCCGTGCTGGGCGGAGCCCCCGCCATGGGCTCCGACAGGGAGAACCTC